>CAIVDO010000078.1 GCA_903904665.1 uncultured Actinomycetes bacterium
CAACTACCTGCAACTGCCCATCCGATGGATGTTATGCGCACAGGCGTGTCAACGTTGGGTTGCTTAACTCCAGAGGCAGGAAACCATGGCGAAGAAGGTGCCAAAGAGATCGCCGATAAGTTAATTGCATCCTTTGGATCGATGTTGGTTTATTGGTATCACTTTGCCAACAGCGGCAAGCGCATCGAAGTAGAAACCGATGATGATTCAATAGGCGGGCATTTCTTACATATGCTGCATGCAAGTGCGCCAAGTGATCTCTGGGTCAAGTCAATGCACGCATCTCTTATCTTATATGCAGAGCATGAATTTAACGCCTCAACTTTTACTGGCCGCGTGATTGCCGGTACTGGTTCTGATATGTATTCAGCGATCGCTGGTGCTATCGGTGCACTCAGAGGGCCAAAGCATGGCGGTGCAAATGAAGTTGCATTAGAGATTCAGGAGCGATATTCAAACCCTGATCAAGCCGAAGCAGATATTCGTGCACGAGTGGAAAAGAAGGAAGTTGTCATCGGTTTTGGTCACCCGGTCTATACAGTCTCTGATCCCCGTAATGAAATCATCAAGGCGATATCTCTAGATTTATCAAAGGATCAGGGCAATACCGAGCTTTATGAGATTGCCGCACGTATTGAATCAGTGATGTGGGAAATCAAAAATATGTTCCCTAACCTTGATTGGTTCTCAGCCGTTGCTTATAAGCAGATGGGTATTCCAACTGCTTTCTTCACTCCAATATTTGTTATTGCGCGCACCACAGGTTGGTCTGCGCACGTGATCGAACAACGCATCGATAACAAGATTATTCGCCCCAGTGCTAACTACACCGGCCCAGAAGATCTACCCTTCCTACCAATAGAAAAGCGATAAATAATGTCGAGCCATGTAGCAAAATCTAATCAGCCATATGACCAAGAGATCATCGACATCGTTGATTACGTTTGTAATTATGAGATAACTTCAACCGTTGCCTATGACACTGCCTGGAACTGTTTGCTCGATACGTTGGGCTGCGGACTTGAAGCCCTTGAATATGAGGCCTGCACCAAGATGTTGGGCCCAGTAGCAGAAGGTGTCAGCGTTACTAATGGCGTAAAAGTGCCTGGTACCAACTATGTTTTAGATCCAGTTCAGGGCGCCTTCAATATCGGCGCAATGATTCGCTGGTTAGATTTTAATGACACATGGTTGGCCGCTGAATGGGGACATCCTTCCGATAACTTGGGTGCAATTCTTGCAACAGCTGATTGGCTCACTCGCACAAGTGATAGAAAATTCACAGTTAAAGATGTTTTAACTGCCATGATTAAGGCCCACGAGATTCAGGGCTGTATTGCACTTGAAAACTCATTTAACAAAGTCGGTCTTGATCACGTTGTATTAGTCAAAGTTGCTTCAACTGCAGTCGTAGCCCAGATGATGGGTCTTACTCGCGATCAGATCTTGGCCGCGGTTTCACTTGCATGGGTGGATGGACAATCACTTCGCACATACCGTCATTTTCCTAACGCGGGTTCACGCAAATCATGGGCCGCCGGTGATGCAACATCGCGCGCAGTACGTCTTGCATTAATTGCAAAGACTGGTGAGATGGGTTATCCATCTGTGCTTAGCGCAAAGACATGGGGCTTTTACGATGTCTCATTTAAAGGTAATGCCTTCAAATTCCAGCGCCCTTATGGCTCTTATGTAATGGAAAACATTTTATTTAAGATCTCATTTCCAGCAGAGTTTCACTCACAGACTGCCGTTGAAGCTGCGATGACTTTGTATCACCAGATGGTTGCTGCCGGTAAGACTGCAGCCGATATCAAGAAAGTAACTATTCGCACACACGAGGCATGCATCAGAATTATTGATAAGAAGGGTCCACTTAATAACCCAGCTGATCGCGATCACTGTATTCAATATATGGTTGCAGTTCCACTCATCTTTGGTCGCCTAACTGCCCGTGATTACGAAGAAGATATCGCAGCAGATTCACGTATTGATTCACTGCGTGAAAAAATCATCTGCGTTGAAGATACAACGTTCACCGCCGACTACCATGATCCCAGCAAGCGCTCAATCGCTAACGCGTTAACGATTGAATGTAACGATGGCACCATCTTTGGTGAAGAAGTAGTGGAGTATCCAATCGGCCATGCACGCCGCCGCAGCGCTGGAATTCCACTTCTCATCGAGAAGTTCAAGATCAACGTGGCACGTATCTATGACAAGCCAACACAGGAGAAAATCCTTGCGCTCTCACTTGATTACCAGAAGTTGGCAGATACTCCGGTGAATGTTTTCACAGATATGTTAGCTAAGCCTTAAGAGCTTAGATAGTGATGTTGGACATCACATGCTTAATGCGTGTGTAGTCCTCAAAGCCATATCCTGAAAGATCTTTTCCATATCCTGAATGCTTGAAGCCACCATGTGGCATCTCTGCAACAAATGGCATATGTGCATTAATCCAGCACACACCAAAGTCAAAACCCTTTGTCATGCGCATTGCAGTTCCGTGATCTTTAGTCCACACACTTGCAGAGAGTGCAAAGCGCACATCATTTGCCATCGTAAGTGCCTGTTCTTCACTTGAGAATTTTTGCACCGTAATAACCGGCCCGAAGATCTCTTCTTGGATCAACTCATCGTTTTGTTTGAGATCAGAAATCACAGTTGGCTCATAGAAATAGCCATCTCGTGCAATTACTTTTCCGCCAGTTTGGATAGTTGCATGTGCGGGTGTGCGCTCGATGAACTCTTTAACGCGATCAAATTGTGCTTGGCTATTAAGTGGACCCATAAAGACATCTTCTTCTGGTGCGCCAACTGTGATTACATTTTTAGCTTGATGAGTCAAAAGTGCTACGAACGTGTCATAGACACCTTCTTGAACAAGAACGCGTGTTCCAGCGGTGCAGTCTTGGCCGGCATTAAATAAACCTGCCATAGCAATTCCCTCTGCTGCCTTTTCAAGATCGGCATCATCAAAAACTACAACAGGTGCTTTGCCACCAAGTTCTAGGTGAACTCGCTTCACATCTTTAGCTGCAGAAGTTGCAACCTCCATACCTGCACGAACAGAACCAGTAATTGAAACCATCTGAGGCACTGGATGCTCGATCATTGCTTGACCTGCATGGCGATCTCCGCAGATAACATTGAAAACACCCGCTGGTAAAAACTCAGACATCAGCTCGGCCATCCATACAGTCGATGCTGGGGTAGTGGTGCTGGGCTTTAAAACAACGGTATTTCCAGCTGCAATTGCCGGCGCCCATTTCCAGACTGCCATCATCAATGGATAGTTCCATGGGGTTATTTGTGCGCAGACGCCGATAGGTTCGCGGCGAATAAAGGAGGTCATGCCTGACATGTATTCGCCGGCAGATTTACCTTCAAGGTTTCTAGCAGCACCGGCAAAAAAGCGGATGTGATCAATTGTTGGTGGAAGCTCTTCGGAGCGAGTAATTGCAAGAGGCTTTCCAGTGTTCTCGCACTCAATGGCAACGATCTCATCGATGCGCGCCTCCATTGCATCGGCGATCTTTAAAAGAGCGCGTTGGCGTTGTGAAGGAGTTGAATCTCTCCATCCAGGAAATGCCTTTGCCGCCGCAGCCATTGCCGCTTCAACATCGGCCGTTGAGGATTCTGGCGCAGTTGCATAGACCTTGCCAGTAGCGGGGTTAAAGATATCTACAGTTTTTCCACTTATTGCCGGTGATTTCTTACCATCAATAAAGTTTGTAAATGTTTTCATGGTGTGAGCTTCCTATTCTTCGTTACTTGAGACTTGGAGTGTGCTCGAGAAGTCGACTTGTGTAGTCAGCTTTAGGAGAGTTAAAGACAGAATCGATACCACCGTATTCAACGATTGTTCCTTTGCGCATTACGGCAACACGATCTGCGATTGTGCGTGTAAGAGCTAAGTTGTGAGTAACAAACAAAAGACCAACTTGTGTGCTCTCGCGCAGTTGATTAAGTGTTTCAATGACAGATGCCTGAACTGATACATCAAGGGCCGAAGTGATTTCATCGCAGACGATTAACTTAGGCTGTGCGGCAAGCGCGCGCGCAATTGCTACACGCTGGCGTTCACCACCCGATAACTGATCAGGAAAAGAAGTCACGATTGAATGCGGCAAAGAGACAAGATCGAGAAGTTCCTTAATGCGCATCTGTGCCTCTGAGCCTTTTAAGCCAAAGAAGAGATCGAGCTGACGGCCGATAGTTGCACCGATTGGTCTGCGTGGATTAATCGATGCATAAGGACTTTGGAAGATGTATTGAATATCGCGGCGTTGTTCCTTCTTGCGCTCCATCGCATGCTTGCCAAGAACCTGGCCAAAATAGGTGATTTCACCGGTGTAATCATCATGTAAACCACCAATACAGCGTGAAAGCGTGGTCTTGCCAGATCCGGATTCACCTACAAGTGCAACGCACTCACCAGGTTCGATATGGATATTGGTATCAAAGAGCACTTGGCGCGAACCATAGAAGCCATCTAATGCGCTAATAGATAGAAGGAAGTTATCTCCAGATGCTGAGACTACATCACGGTCAACACGTGGTGTTGGAGCGATCTTGGTTGCATCTTTATATCGGTGGCAGTCGATGAAGTGGGTCTGAGTTATTTGTGTATGTGCAGGGGCTTCTTGTGAACAGATGGCTTGTGCATCGGCGCAGCGTGGAGCAAAGGCACATCCAGCTGGACGCTCCCATGGCATTGGTGCATATCCTGCAATACCTAAAATCTGATTGCGACCTGCAATATCTGGTAGCGCTCTAATAAGACGGCGAGTATATGGATGCGATGAGTGGAAGAAGATCTCATCACGATTTCCAATTTCAACAATCTTTCCGGCATACATAACGGCCACATTATCTGCAAGCTCTGAAACCACAGCTAAGTCATGTGAAACATAGAGAGCAGCAACGCCATGTTCGCGGCACAGTGCACGGATAGTTGCAAGTACTCGAGATTGCGTAGTTACATCTAAACCAGTAGTTGGCTCATCACACACGATTACTTTTGGTCGGCAGGCAAAAGCGATTGCGATTGCAACTCTCTGCTGTTGACCTCCCGATAGTTGATGGGGGTAGCGCATAAGAAAATCTTTATCAGATGGCAGTGCAACTTCAGTGAGGATTTCGCGAACACGGGCCATATGCACCTCGGCGCTTTGCTCTGGGTGGTGCTTTTCTAATGACTCTACAATCTGCTTTGAAATACGAAGTCCTGGGTTAAGTGCAGTTCCTGGATCTTGGGGAACATAGGCGATGATTCCCCCCCGAAGGGCGCGAAGATCCTCCTCCTTTGCACCAACTATTTGATGTCCATCGATAAGAATTGAGCCAGTCTCAATGACTGCGCCTTTGCGGGTATGGCCCAAAAGCGCCATAGATACCGTTGTTTTACCCGATCCTGACTCACCCACTAAACCTAAAATCTCACCAGGGGCGATCTCAAAAGAGATATTTTCAACGATCTTTATTCCACCGCGGGTAATAGAGATATCTACGTTTTCAACTCTAACAACGCTCATTCTTTGCCCTTTCGGTCGATGCCGATAGCAACTTTGGCGAATGAATCGGTAATGAAGTTAACGCCGATTGTAAATACTGCAATTGCAAAGATTGGAGTCAATACCGCCCATGGCTGCACGGTCATTGATCCACGGTTTTCATTAATCATTAATCCCCAGTCGGCAGCTGGTGGCTGCAGACCTAATCCAAGAAAACTCACCGCAGCTACTAAACCGATGGAATACGTCATGCGCAGACCAAACTCAACGAGCAAGGGCGAAGTAACGTTCGGTAAAAGTTCGCTCAAGATAATTCGCCGGCGTTTCTCGCCAACTGCAATTGCTGCCTTGATGAAGTCGCGCTCCATTACTTCAGCTGCTGCTGCTCGGATAATACGAGCAGTACGTGGAGCATGTGTGAAACCAACTGTGATTGCAATAAGGAAGATACTTGAACCAAAGCCAGAGACAACAAGTAAAACAAAGACAATCTGCGGAAATGCAAGAAGTATGTCGTTACCGCGCATGATCAATGCATCAGTACGAGCTTTAGCAGATGCGGCGAAGAGACCAATGATCAGACCGAGACCAACGCCAAGAATCGTTGAGGCAAATGAAAGTCCGATGATCGATCTTCCACCGCACAGGAATCGTGTCCAAACATCGCGGCCCATGTAGTCAGCGCCGAGTAAGAGTTGAGGTGTGCGACCAGCGTTTGGCACATCAATAAACTCATCAAAAGTATGAGGTGCAAAGAGTGGGCCAAAGAGGGCAACAAAGATAATTGCACCAACTAGAACTGCACCGATTTTTGCATAGGTCTGCTTAAAAGTTAAGGCAGTCAGAACGCGCATCTGTGATGCAGGCTTTATCTTCTTTGTCATCACTCATCACCGCCCATCGCGGCAAAAACATCGGATTTAACGTTTTTACGGGCATATTTTGTGCGAAGGCGAGGAGTAGAAAGAATTGTTCCGATATCGGCCAAGATATTTAAGACCACATATAAAGCCGCGATCATCAATGTGATGGCCTGAACGATAGGTAAATCGCGACCCTTAACTGAATCAATCATCACCGTTCCAATGCCTGGATAAGCAAAGACGGCTTCGACAACAACAACTCCGCCAGCTAGCCAGGCAAGCTGTAATGCAATTACCTGAATAGTAGGAGCGATTGCATTAGGAAGTGCATGGCGCAAAATTACTGTGCGCTCGGATAGCCCCTTCAATCTAGCCATCTGAATGTATTCAGACTCCATTACTTCAATCATCGAACCGCGCATGATGCGAGAAACATATGGCGTTACAGCAAGAACAAGTGTGAGCGTTGGTAAAACCAACATATCAGGACGAGACCATGCCAGCGTGCCTGGATCGATAAAGGCGATTGCTGGAAATATCTGAAATACATTTGTTGCTAGCAAGAAGACAACAAATATAGCAACAACGAACTCAGGAAGAGCAGCTAAGACCAAAGTAATAAGTGAGCTGACGTTGTCAAATAATTTGCCGCGTCGTACCGCTGAATACACGCCAATAGCAATTGATAATGGAATCGCAACTAATCCTGAAGAGCCCATCAAAATCAAAGTATTTTGAATACGTTCGGCAAGAATTGTTGTTACCTGAGTTTCCCCAGTCAACGTTGTTCCAAAATCAAAGCGCAAAGCCCCCGATGCCCAGTGTATGTATTGCAACCAGATTGGATCATTGAGATGTAACTGTTCTCGGATCAAAGCAAGTCGTTCGGGTGTTGCCGTATTGGCAAGATATGCAACTGCAGCATCACCAGGCAGAGCCTGCGTGGCCATGAAAACAAGAAGTGAGAGCGCCACAACAATTGGAATTCCAGCAAGCACGCGGCCAACTACAAATAGCAGTAGTCCACCTTGATTAAAGAAATCCCGTATGCGCTTCATAGATTTAAGCCTTTGTTATACCTTCAAGAGAGCCAGCTATCGATGCATCAATAACTACCAGTGTGCGAGCTCCATCGCCTTTTCGCAAGCGCTCAAATGCAGCTTCGATGCCATCGAGATCTGTTACATGTGAAACCACATCGGCAACGTTGATGCGACCTTCACCGGCCATAGCGATCATCTGTGGAAGTTCTACGGGCACATTTGCTGAGCCGTACAAACTTCCCTTGAGACCCTTTTCAGATAGGAATTCAATTGCTGGGATTGAGACTTCAACTCCACGAGGGGCAAGGCCAACAACAATGGCAGTTGCACCTGCGCGGATTACATCCCAAGCAGTTCTAATTGTTTCAGGGCGACCTACAACTTCAAATGCATGGTCAACTCCACCAGGGACGATAGCCATAACATCTGCAACAACATTTTTCTTAGATGCATCAACGATATGAGTTGCTCCATGCTTAATAGCGCGCTCAAGATTTGCTGGCTGCATATCAACTGCGATGATCTTGCTAGCTCCAGCTAAACGTGCACCGGCAACAACTTGCAGTCCAACGCCGCCACAACCAATGACTGCAACGGTTTCACCAATCTTCACCTTCGCTGCATTTCTTACTGCGCCAATTCCAGTCATTACTCCGCAACCCAAAAGCGCTGCCTGCCACAGTGGGACATCACTTTGCACTGGAACTGCTGAACCTGCAGGCACTACAGCCTTTTGCGCAAAGCAGGAAACAAAGTTGAAGTGACGAAGCTCTGTGCCATCTTTTTCATGCAGACGTGAAGTTCCATCGAGGAGATTGCCTGTATAGGCATGCTCACCGGCAACTTCGCACAAGTTAAATCTCGTTGCAATGCACTCTTTACATTGACGACACGGTGGTACAAAGTTAAAGGCAACGCGATCGCCGACTTTTACATTTGTTACTCCAGCACCAATCTCTTCAACAACTCCAGCGCCTTCATGGCCCAGGATGATTGGCCAACGTGTTGTGCCTAGATTTCCATCTGCAAGGTGTACATCTGAGTGACACACACCTGCAGCTGCGATACGGACAAGGATTTCACCGGCCTTAGGTGCATCAAGTTCTACCTCTGCGATTTCAACTGGCGAGTTACCTCGAGTGATCGCTGCCTTAATTGTTTGCTTGCTCATTTCTTTCCCTTGTCTCCTAGGCTTTCTTCAAAGCGCGCATCTCTCCAGGCAAGTGCCTGCTTGAGTCCTTCTTTTCTTACGATGTCATCAAAAGCTTTTTGTTCAACGCTATCGCTGCCATTTAATATCGCTGAAACATCCATATTGGCGCTAATTGCCTGTCGGATTCCAGTTGCTTCGGCAGCTCTAATAATTCCTATCTTTGTAAGGCGAAGCGTTGATAGGGGAGTAGGTGCGATCTTTTTAACTAGCGCACGTACTTCATTGTGTAGTTCTTCCTCTGGAACAATTTTGTTGATCAGGCCAATTCGCAGCGCTTCTTCGGCATCGATAGTGTCACCGGTAAAGAGCAGTTCATTTGTCTTCTTCTGGCCGATAATAAAAGGCATCAAAAGCGTTGCAGGTCCTGAACCATATTTAACTTCAGGCTCACCGAACTTTGCTTTATCAGTTGCAATAATCATGTCGCAGGCCATCGCAAGTTCGCATCCTCCAGCTAGAACCCAACCGTGAACGGCAGCGATTGTTGGCTTAGGAAATGACCAGAGTTGCATAGTCAGTGAGACGTCATCTTCAAGAATTCCATGCCAGCGCAGGGCACCGCTTATCTCATCTTCTGCCAACTCTGATAAGTCATATCCACTAGAAAATGCTCGGCCATTAGCTGTTAGTACTAAGACCTTGGTGTTCTCATCTGCTGCAGCGCTATTGAGTTCGGCGCGCAGAGCATTGACCATTTCGTAGTTGATTGCATTTAACTTATCTGGTCGATTAAGGGTAATCCAACGGGTTGGACCAACTTGCTCAACTGTTATGACGCTCATCTTTTATTTCCCATTCTCTGTGCTTGTGACAACTAATGCATCAACTGCAATAGTTGCTTTGTCATAAATAATTAGGGGATTAACATCTATTTCAACTATCTCTGGATGTTCGTGGGCGATGCGACCTAATGCAACTAATGTCGTTGCAAGAACCCCATGAATATCATCAATTCCAGTTTCGGCAACCATCTCTTTGGCAGTTGCCAGATCAACTGGGCCAAGCATTGTTACGGGCTTTTTAGATTCAACGGTTACGCCACCAAATCCAACGGCCACTATTGGCCCAAACTCTTCATCGCGAACCATTCCAACTAAGGCCTCAATACCTTTTGGAATCTGTGCGGCGATGAATGCAACTCCACCAAGTTTTTCTACAGCATCGACTGCAGCTTGGGCAGAGCCAACATTTAGGATCACTCCACCAGATGCACTCTTGTGGGCAGGTCCATCGCTTTTAACGACAACAGGAAAACCTAGAGATTGTGCAACTGGGCCAGCATCGGCCGCTGATGTCACACGTTTGCGGGCTGCGATAGGTACGCCGTAGCGCTCCAAAATCTCGGCAGATTCATATTCAGGCAGTGCGCCTTCTCGTGTAATCATCTTTGCGATATCGATAGGTGCGCCAAAGTTTTGTTCTAGGGCGCTAGTTGTGCGCCAACGTCCGGAGTGGCCAATCGCTGCCATTGCAGTATTTATTCCACGAAGTAAAGGCATATCGTATTTCTTACAGATATCTAAAATCTCTTGCGGTGCATCAACGGAGTGAACCGAGACAACTGCCGGTGCGATATCAAATTTTTCTGCAGTTTTGCCAAGTGCTTCAACAACCATAGATCCCCAGACAAGTTCATCAGCGCCTCGAAAGCGTGAAATATCAACCTGTGCAATTAATGTGTCATATGCCTTTGATTGGGCTAAGAGCTCCATTGATCGCGGGAATACGATTTCAGGTGCATCAATGCCCCAAGAATCTAGGGGATTTTGTGGATGTTGATAATTTGGAAACTCTTTATTAAGGGCTATTGCCGTCTGCTCTGGCAGTGGTGAAAAAGTTACACCATTTTTCTCTGCGCGATCTGCAAGCAGACCACACTCTCCGCCAGATTCAGAGACTGCACTGACACGAATACCTCGTGGACGGCGCTTCTTACCTAGAACTTCAAGAGTTTCAACCATCTCTGGAAAATCCTCTACCTCTATTGCACCAAAGCGCTTGAGCGTTGCAGAAAAGGCTTGATTTGAACCAACAACTGCGCCGGTGTGGGCAAGTGCAATGCGCTTTGCGATATTTGATTTACCCACTTTAAGTGCAACAACAGGTTTATTCAGGCGCGAACATTTCTCGAGAGCTTTTATAAAAGCTTCTGGCCGGCGGATTGTTTCGATAAAGATTCCTACCGCACGGGTCTGCGGATCATCGGCCATAAAATCCATAAAATCTGCCACGTCGCGGTTGAGTTCACTTCCGGTAGATGCGACAAATCTAAAACCAATTCGAGGTCCGATAGTTGTAAATGCTTCAGCAACTGAGCCTGATTGTGAAGTAACACCAACATGACCATTGTGAAATGAAGGTGAGATCGAACCGATCCAAGGAGAACCACCCGGCTTTGCGATGCCCATGCAGTTCTGTCCAATAATCATGGAGCCATTAGCTTGCGCGCGCTCACGGATGCGAGCTGCGATCAATGGACCATCAACACCTGCTTCACTTCCTAACCCAGGAAAAAAGAATGCCCGTGTTCCGCGATCCATTAACTCATAAACAGCAGCTTCTACTCTTTCATGACCAACCATCACAACGGCAAGTTCGGGCACTGTAGGTAAATCTGCAATGGATGGCAGGCAGTTAAGTCCAAGGACTTCACTCTTACTGGGATGGACTCCAATTACTTCAACGCCACTTGCCAACATGTTTCTCACAACTGCAGCGCTTCGAATCGATGGCCCAATAATTACTGTTGAAGAAGGGTCGATAAGACTATTAACAGGGCGCAGTTGCGCATTGATACTCATCGAACTCCTTTACTTTGCTAGTGGTGTTTAGAAATTTAGATTGATGTATTGCAGCTCTTGGTATTCAAGAAGGCCATCTTGTCCGCCTTCGCGTCCATCACCTGATCCCTTAGTTCCACCAAATGGCGTCTGCACATAACCAAATGAAGCACCATTAATAACTACCATTCCATACTCCAACGCTTCTGAAACACGATGGGCAACGGCTAGATCCTTAGTGAAAAGATAGGCACCGAGCCCAGATTCAGAGGCGTTAACAGAGTCGAGCATCGCCTGCTCTGAAGTGAAAGCCTCAATGGCCACAAGTGGACCAAAGGTTTCTTCGCATGTGACCATCGCATCGGCTGGAACATTGGTCAAAATAGTAGGAGAGCACCAGCGCTTAGGATCTATTCCAGCTGGTAATGAATCACCAGTGATAACAACTGCGCCGCGCTTTTTAGCATCGGCTAACTGAGCATTGACCCGAGTAACAGCTTCAGGAGAAATCATTGGTCCGACTTCGAAATCTGGATTTGTTCCGTGACCTAAACGAAGCGCACTCACGGCCTTAGTCGCTGCGGCAAGAAATACATCGAAGATATCTTGATGAACTAATACGCGGTTAGGTGCAACACAACTTTGACCTTGATTAGCAAACTTTCCTGCCATCAAGTTGCTCACTGCAACATCTATATCTGCATCAGGAAAGACGATAAATGGTGCAACGCCACCGAGTTCAACTGTGACTTTCTTAAGTTGCTTGCCACCGCGCTCTGACAACATGCGCCCGATCTGCGTTGAACCAGTAAATGAAATCTGTCGCACAGCAGGGGATTCGATAAAGACATCACCAATAGGTGCTGGTTCACCGCAAACTAAGTTAAGGACACCAGCTGGAAAACCTGCATCATGAAAGACTTCAAAGATTTTAATTGCAGATAGTGGAGTTTCTTCGGCAGGCTTTGCAACGATGGTATTTCCTGCAGCAACTGCTGGGGCAATCTTGCGCAACAACATCGCATTAGGAAAATTCCATGGAGTAATGCAAGCTACGACGCCACGGGCACGACGGCGCAGATAAAAACGTGTATTGAGTGAATCACTTGGAACAATAGTTCCATTGCTTCTGCGAATCTCTTCGGCATACCAGAGCAAATAATCGGCGCCCCAGAGAACTTCACCCACGGCTTCACCAATTGGCTTGCCTTGTTCTAACGTCATGATGCGACCGATTTCATCTGCACGTTCAATAAATAGCGCGTTGGCTTTGCGTAGATAACCTGCACGCTGATTAGCGTTCAAATTACTCCAGCCTTTAAATGCTGTGGCAGCAGCATCTACGGCTGCCTGTGCTTCTGCGCGTCCGGCCGCTGGAACTGAAGCGATTAATTCACCAGTTGCTGGGTTATGAACATCTAATACCGCTTTGCTCGCAGGCTGAACCCACTTGCCATCAATGTAAATTCCGCTTTCGAATTTCATACTCATAATTAATTGTCCTCATCATCGGTTAGAAGTTCAGGGAAACCAGCGGCGCGAAGTTCTACTCCAACGGCATCTTCAAGAAGTTTTACGACCTTTGGTGACCAAGCGTCTCCGCCGTATTGTGCCTTACCGCGCACAAATGCCTGCTCTGTAATTGCAGCAAGTTCAAGAGGAACACCAAAGGTGCGTCCCATCTCGGTTGCAAAGCCAAGATCTTTAAGTGCTAGATCCATTGTGAAACCAACGTTATATGAGCCGCTAAGTACCAACTGAGTTTCAGTCTCATGAACAAAACTAGTTCCAGAGCTAGCTTTAATCGCTTCAAAAGATGTTGCTAGATCTAATCCACCTTGCTTAGCAAGCATCATCGCTTCACCAGCTGCAACTAAGTGGATGAATGCGAGCATGTTGGTAATTACTTTGATGATCGATGCGTTACCGATTGGACCCATGTAGAAGTTCTTTCCACCCACGGCCTCAATTACTTTTTTGCATTTTTCATAAACAGCCTTATCTCCACCAATAAGTACTGTGATCTTGCCAGATGCAGCTTTGTGAACGCCGCCTGTGACCGGAGATTCCAATGTATCTACGCCCTGCTTTGCCGCGATGGCTGCAATCTCTTCAATGACATGGCGATCATTAGTACTCATCTCCATCCAAACGCCGCCCTTAGCAAGGCCTGCTAAGACGCCATCGTCAGAGAGCATTACTTTCTGAACTACTGCAGGGGAGGGCAAACATGTAATAACGATGTCAACGTTTTGCGCTAGCGCTTTAGGAGAATCTGCCCACTTGGCACCTTTTGCGATTAGGTCAGAAGCTAACTCTTTGCGGATGTCATTGACCGTTAAATCAAATCCATTACGCTGCAAACTTGAGGCCAAATGAACGCCTAAGTTACCTAATCCAATAAATCCCACGCGCATCGTCTTCTCCTTGTATGTTTTTAGTTGTTGGGTAATTACATCAAATTTAATTTAGTGGAGACTGGTGCATCTCCAAATGAAGTCTTGTTCCGGTGTAAGGATGAGCAAGAGCTACATCTTCATTGAGTTCAACACCTAGTCCAGGCTCTGTTGGTGGCAAGAAATAGCCAGATTCAAAAGCAAGGGGCTTCTTTAACAGCTGGGCATGGAAACCACCCATGTCCTCGATTGACTCCTGGATAAGAAAGTTTGGTGTTGAAAAATCAACATGCAGATTAGCTGCAGCTTCGATAGGACCGGCATAAAGATGCGGAGCGATTTGCGCGTAGTAGGTCTCGGCAATGGCGGCAATCTTCTTGCTCTCCATAATTCCACCAACACGTCCAATTGCCATCTGCAAAATAGATGCTGCATTGTTTCGAAGCACACGGGCAAACTCATACTTAGTTGTTAAGCGCTCACCAGTTGCAACTGGAATCGTTGTTCCCGCTGCAACTCTGCCCATCTCTTCTGGCATATCTGGGGGAGTTGGCTCTTCAAACCATAACAAATCATATTTTTCTAACTTCTTAGCAAGGCGTAGCGCACTCGATGGTGTCATTTGACCATGAGTACCAAAAAGTAAATCAACTTTATCGCCGACACATTCACGTAGTTGCTTCACAAAGTTTTCAGTGAAGTGCATCATTTCAAGTGATAGCTGGCGCGGATCAAATGCTGAGTAAGGTCCAGCAGGATCAAATTTAAGAGCGGTAAAGCCCGCCTTGATATAGGCATTTGCTCGCTGGCATGAGATATCGGCATTTGAATAAACCGAGTTATCACTGCCTGGTGCTGGATAAATATATGTATATGCGCGAACACGATCGCGTACTTTGCCGCCGAGTAAGTTATATACGGGCTGGTTTGCTTCTTTGCCCATGATGTCCCAGCAAGCGGTTTCAATTCCGCTCAGAATGGCCATCAATGAAACATCGGGGCGCTGCGTAAATCCAGATGAGTAGACACGGCGCCAAAGGGCTTCAATGTCATAAGGGGATGTGCCGATTACATATCTATCTGCAACATCTTGAATCATTTTTTCGACAACAGCTGGGTGGAAGGGCACGGCATAAACTTCGCCGATTCCTTCCACCCCGCTATCAGTAGTTAACTTTACAAAAACCCAAAATGCGCCCCCATGGTGTGGAGCCGGCGTACCGACTACAAAGACCTTGACATCTTGGATCTTCATTAAATCTCCTCCTATAAGTCGAACAATTGCTACAAATTAAGCTACGAAACCAACTGAACGAAGTGTGAAGTTGTTGAGTGAGTTACCTGAAGGGTGACCTGACCCAAAACCATCGACCTTTGCACTAGTTGCATCTAGCTTGTTGTAGAAAGAAGTCACAATGTATGCGCCGCTGTCGTACTCAATCTTCTGAGCATCAGCGATCATTTCATTGCGAAGTCCCTTATTTGTTGTCTTTAATGCTTTAGCAATAAGAGCTTCAAATGTTGGATCACTCCAACCGGTCTCCTTTGCATAGTCGCCACCACAGTAAACAAGGGTTGCAACTTCAAGGTAAGTACGGTTGATGTAGTAGTCCATAGCAAATGTTGATGCTCCTGGCCATCCATCCCAGAAAGTAGATGGTGTTGTTACGTTTACAGTCACACCAGCTTGCTTTGCATTAAGTGCAAAGATCTGAGGGATTGTAAGCATTCCAGCAGCATCATCTTCAGTTAACAGATCCATTGCTGGAATTGTTACGCCAGACTTCTTAAGAAGTGACTTTGCCTTTTCTGGATCGTAATCACGCTGAGGCAACTTTGTGTTGTAACCCTCGTCGTAGCGACCAAGAACGTCGTTACCCATTTGTGCAAAACCGCTATAAGCCTGCTTTACAACAGCTTCGCGATCTACCATCAAGCGGAATGCCTGACGTACTAGTGGGTTATTAAATGGCTCCTTCAAAGCATTCATTGCCATTGGTACATAAGCACCAGTCTTAGCGTTGATTACCTTGAGCTTCTTATTAGCCTTAACTGAACTGACCTGTGAGTTAGGTAGATCTGTAATTGCATCTACTTGACCACTGACAAGTGCGTTTACGCGAGCTGTCTCATCAGGGATAGAGAGAATCTCTACTGAATCAACATATGGCTCGCCTGTGCGCCAGTAGCTCTTGTTCTTTGTGTACACGCTCTTCACACCAGGTGTGAATGACTTGTATACGAATGGACCTGTACCAACTGGGCTTGCTGGGTTGTATCCAACAGGAACAATTCCCATTGCATAGTTTGAGAAGATTTCATCGAAAGTCACATTTGCTGACTTCAGTGGAACTTCTACTGTGTACTTATCAATCTTCTTCATCTTTGCTGCATCCACACCAGAAAGTGATCCAGCACGGATCGCCTTTGTCTCTGGGTTAAGAACGCGCTGGATTGTGAAGATAACGTCATCAGCAGTTAGCTCACGACCGTTGTGGAACTTAACGCCCTTCTTGACACGGATTGTCCAAACGTTACCTGTCTTGTTTGGTGTAAATGTGTCTGCAAGTTCGTATACCAATTTGAAATTTGAATCGCGAGTAACTAAGCGATCATAGAGCTGGTACTGACGTGCAGTATCAGCGGTGAATCCACCAAGATGTGCATCCTGTGTTTCCTTGGTGCTTCCTGAACCAACACCAATACGCAGAACTCCACCCTTCTTGATCTTTGCTGCTGCTGCATTAGCTGCTGGAGCCAACATCGCACCGCCGCCAGCGATCAAAAGACCGCCAGTTGCTGCACCCATTAGTACTCCGCGGCGGGAAAGATCAGCCGAGAATGTATTTTCCTGTTCTTGCATGTGATTTCCTCTCCTAGGTAGGAAACATGAACGCTCGAGATGGGCGTTCACTTATTACTTTATTTTTTACCGGTTCCTTTAGTTGGAGCTCCAATAAGGATTGCCGTATTGCCAAGGGCCAAATGACCTTCATGCATCCGTTGATGCGCATCAGGGATTTGATCAAAGGCCAACACTTCACCAAGTGCTGGATGAATCGCGCCAGAAGCAAGCATTGCGTTATACGCAAGTGCTTGTTCATCATTGGTTCCGTGAGAACCTTGGAATCGCTTTTGACGTGTCCAGTGGTAACGAAGATCGACTACTGCTGAATAACCCGAAGTTCCTGCACAAATAACAACCATTCCGCCTGGTTCGCAGACAAAAATAGAAGTTGGGACAGTGGCTTCTCCCGGGTGTTCAATCACTATCGCTGGATCTTTTTTCTCTCCAACAATTTCCCAGATCTTTGCTCCGAAAGCTCGAGCACTAGCAGTCCAGGTCTTTTGACCTGCATCGTCGGTCCAATGAGGTGGTGTTCCCCAATGTGTGAACTCATTTCTGTTGATGTATCCCTTTGCCCCAAGTTTGATACAAAACTCTCCGCGCTCGTCATCTGAGACAACTGCAACGGGAATTGCACCAACTGCCTTAGCCAACTGAATTGCCATCGAGCCAACTCCACCGGAGCCGCCCCACACAAGAACAACATCATCTTTCTTTGTTACATGTGGCTGCCAACCAAACATCATTCGATAAGCAGTAGTTCCACAAAGCGTTGAGGCCGCAGCCTCTTCCCATGAAAGTGATGGAGCTTTAGGTAAACATTGATGTGATTGAGCAATGGTGAACTGCCCAAAAGCACCGTAGTTTGTTTGATAGCCCCAAGTTTTTGATGAACGAGCGATCATTGGATCTTTTCCTGCAACAACCCAAGGATCATCTGCATCCCACCATCCATGGTGAATTGCTACTTCGTCACCAACTTTTACATTGGTAACGCCTTCACCAACTGCATAGACAATGCCTGCAGCATCGCTTCCACCGACATGAAAATCTTCGGGCTCGCCAGCTTTCTGACGTGCTGCGATGACATCAATCGGGATTCCCCGTGCTGCCCATACATTGTTGTAATTGATTCCAGCTGCCATAACGCCAACGAGAACTTCTCCACGTTTTGGTTTAGGAGTTGGGACTTCTTCTACTTTGAACGCATCCCTTGGTTCACCCAATCGATTTGAACGAATTACTTGGGCAAACATAGTTTCAGGTACTTCGCCAATAGGCGGAAGTGTTCCGATCGGATAAGCACTCATCGTTGAAGGCTTCCTTTTCTCGTAGGTGGATTGAACTTATGGAGGGTTGCGTATCTATACAACTAGGGTTGCGCATATGGCAAATAACGGTTTAGCATCGCGCCATGAGCTCTAAACGCCAGACCAACTCGGCCGGCCTTCGACGCGATATTGAACTGCTGCAAGTATTGGGCCGCCATGAAGCCGAGACCCGTTCTGGCCTTGGGGTTATACGCATCGCTGAGATAGCAGGTCGCGAAAAGACTCAAGTTTCTAGGGCCCTTGCAACGTTGGCTGAACAAGGTTTAGTTGATCGAGATCCCAAAACAATGATGTATCGATTGGGTTGGCGCTTGTATGCATTAAGTGCCCAGACCTATGAGGCCCACCTTGTATCTGTTGTCTCTCCATATCTGCGTCGGGTTGCAGAGTTAGTTCAAGAGACGACTCACCTATGTGTGCTGCGACAAGATGAAGTTTTGACCTTATCTACTGCATCTCCTGCCCATGGCTTTCGCGCGGTGTGGGAAGGTCTTACATCGCCTGCGCCATCAACATCTGCCGGACGGGTTTTAGTCTGCGAATGGGAAGAAAGTGCGATTAGAGCAAAGTGGACCAAAGCAGAGTTAGCAAATGCTGGAGGAGTGCGTGCATTTAAGAACACCGATGAGTTTGTTGCAGAGTTAGCAAAGATTAGAAAACAGGGTTTTTGCATCGTGGATGAAGAGTTTGAGTTAGGCGTAGTTGGTTGTTCTGCGCCTATCCGTGATGCAGCTGGCAGAATCGTTGCAGCGATAAATATCGGTGCACCAAAGGCCAGATTAGGCGCAAAGTTGGATCAAGCTGCAAGTATTACGCGCAAGATCGCAAAAGAAGTTTCACAATCTCTTTACGCTCCGCACTCAACTCAAAAATAGAAGTGCTAATCCAGCTGGCAATCATTGCCATATGTAGGGTAAATGAAACTAAACTCAATCTAGCGAGTAGGTGTTACATCAAAACGAGAGGATAGAAAAATGCCTGAGCATTTAATTTATCCATTCACTTTCGGAGACATGTCACAAAAAGATCTCCTAGGTGGCAAAGGTGCAAACCTGGCCGAGATGGTGCGAATTGGTTTGCCGGTCCCACCAGGATTTACAATAACAACACAAGCCTGTCGCGAGTATCTTCAATCTGGTCAAATCCCGGCAACTCTTAACGCACAAATCGATCTGGCATTAAAGGCACTTGAGAGCCAAACCGGTAAGAACTTTGGCGCAAGCGTTAACCCATTGTTAGTTTCAGTTAGATCTGGCGCAAAGTTTTCAATGCCAGGCATGATGGAAACAGTTTTAAATGTGGGAATGACCCCTGAAGTAACCGAGTCATTAGCTGCTTCTTCAGGAAATCCCCGTTTTGCTTGGGATTCCTACCGTCGCTTCATTGAGATGTTTGGAAAAATTGTCTGCGATATTCCACCAGATGAGTTTCATAAAGTTCAAGAACGCATTGCTTCATCGGTCGGTGTTGGAAATATTCAGATGTTAGATGTTGAGGGCTTAAAACAATTGTGTGACGGTTTCAAAAAGGTAATCACTCTTGCAACGGGCGAAGAATTTCCTACAGATCCACGCGAACATCTCATTAGATCGGTAGAGGCTGTATTTAGATCTTGGAACTCAGAACGTGCACAGATGTATCGCCGTCGCGAACGTATTCCTTCTGATTTAGGAACCGCTGTAAATATTCAATCGATGGTCTTTGGAAATCTCAGTGATGATTCAGGTACTGGCGTTGCATTTACGCGCAACCCATCAACAGGTGAAGTTGGTCGTTACGGTGACTATCTGCAAAAAGCTCAGGGTGAAGATGTAGTTGCTGGAATTCGCACGCCTATGTCACTCGATGAATTTGGCCAGTTGAGTCCAGAAGTTGCCGCAGAGCTCGATACCGTCATGGAGTTACTCGAAACTCACTATGAAGATCTTTGCGATATTGAGTTCACTATTGAGCGTGGAAAACTCTGGATATTGCAGACTCGAGTAGGTAAGCGAACTGCAGAGGCAGCATTTCGAATCGCACTGCAGTTTGTGGATGAGAATAAGATTTCAATGGATGAGGCTCTGCGCCGTACATCTGGTGATCAATTAGCGATGTTAATGTTTCCGCAGTTTGATACATCCGGACAGTTGCATGAAATCGCACGTGGAATCCCAGCATCTCCTGGAGCAGCAGTCGGTGAAGTTGTCTTTGATTCAAAGCGTGCCTTTGATCTATCTAAATCTGGCAAGAAAGTTATTTTGGTGCGACGAGAAACTAGCCCAGATGATTTAGTAGGAATGGTTGCATCGCAAGGAATATTAACTAGCCGCGGTGGAAAGACTTCGCATGCAGCCGTCGTTGCACGCGGAATGGGCAAGACGGCAGTATGCGGCACTGATTCAATCTCAGTTGATGAGCGCGCCAATTTATTTACCGCAGGCACCACTACTGTCTATGAAGGCGATGTTATTTCGATAGATGGCACAACTGGCGCGGTCTACTTAGGCGATGTTCCAGTAGTTGCATCATCGGTTACTTCATATTTGGAAGCTCGTTTATCGGCAGGATCTGATGAGGCAACCCCAGTTGTAAGGGCCGTTGATCGCATCTTGATGCATGCCGATTCAAAGCGGCGGTTAGAGGTTCGCACTAACGCCGATACCCCTGAGGATGCAATCCGTGCTCGAATTTTGGGCGCCGAGGGCGTTGGTCTATGCCGCACCGAACATATGTTTTTGGGACCACGGCGTTCTTATGTTGAACGTTTGGTATTGGCTGAAAATGATGATGTGCAGCGCTCGGTCATTGCAGAGATGGAGCCATTGCAACGCGCAGATTTTGTAGGAATCATGATGGCGATGTCGGGACTTCCCGTGACGATTCGTTTACTCGATCCGCCATTACATGAGTTCTTGCCTTCTCTTGTTGTACTCAGTGCACAGATGGCCCGTGCCGAGGCGCTCAATGAAGAAGTATCTGTGCGTGATAAAGCGCTATTTGCCGCCGTTAATCGTTTGCACGAGGCAAATCCAATGCTTGGTCTGCGTGGAGTGCGACTTGGAATTTTAATTCCAGAGCTTTATAAGATGCAGGTTCGCGCCCTGGTCCATGCATATTTGGAAGTTAAGAAACTAGGACATGATCCCCGCCCTGAAGTGATGATTCCATTAGTTGCAACCCAACGAGAACTTCTTTATCTGCGTGAGACTTTAGAAATCGAGATAGCCAGAACATTTAAAGGCTCAGGTTTAAATGTCGAACTACCAATCGGCACAATGATCGAAACACCACGAGCTGCAATTACCGCAGATCGTTTAGGTGTTTATGCAGATTTCTTCTCCTTTGGAACAAATGATTTAACCCAACTTACCTGGGCATTTAGTCGAGATGATGTTGAATCAACTTTCTTGCCACGCTATTTAGATCTAGAACTCTTGCCCTTTAATCCCTTTGAATCACTCGATGAAGCAGGTGTCGGAATATTGCTGCGAACAGCGGTTAATCTTGCCCGCGGCCTGCGCAGTGATTTCAAATTAGGAGTGTGCGGTGAACATGGTGGAGATCCAAGAAGTATTCATTTCTTTAACTCTTTAGATATTGACTACGTCTCCTGCTCACCATTTCGCGTGCCAATCGCACGTCTTGAATCGGGAAGAGCGGCAGTAATACCTCTGTCATAGCCAAGCGATAAGGTTGGCCAATGAGTGATATGTCGGCCAAGGTGCGTCAAGCACTCGATGTCGCAGTAGATGCAATTGGTGGCTCCACCCGCGAAGGCCAGGTTGAAATGGCCGAAGCCGTTGCTAATGCACTCACCGATCGCCACCACCTGATGGTGCAGGCCGGAACCGGTACCGGTAAATCACTTGCTTATTTAATTCCAGGAATTGTGCATGGCCGCAAAGTATTAGTTGCAACTGCCACCATCGCCTTGCAGCGCCAGTTAGTAGATCGCGACTTACCCGCGGTAATTCCCGCCCTTGAAAAGCTGCTGGGCCGCGAAGTTACTTACGCTATTTATAAAGGTGTTGGTAACTATGTCTGTCTGCAAAAGATGAATAGCGAAGATACTGACCCCGATGGTGAGTTAGTTATGGAAGTGTCATCGCTAGAAAAAGATGCCAAACGTTTAATTGCATGGGCCAAGACGCCTGGAGTTTCAGGCGATAGAGATGATGCGCCCGAAGTTGATAGACGAGTGTGGGCGGCCAATAGTGTTTCAGGGCGCGAGTGCGTAGGCGCAGATGTCTGTGCTTTTGGTTCGCAATGCTTTGCCGCGCAAGCTAAAGCAAAAGCGCAGAGCGCAGATGTTGTAGTCACCAATCACACCTTGCTTGCAATTGAAATTATGGATCTGCATCCCATCTTGCCCGAGCGCGACTGCATTATTTTGGATGAAGCCCATGAATTTATGGATCGTGCAACGCAGGCCGTTACCGATGAACTGACATCGGGCCGTGTTTTGCGTGCTGCTGCAATGGCGCGCAAATTTATGCCAGGCAAGTTAGCCGATGCTTTTCATAAAGCTGCCAATGATTTTCATGAATCAATGGTTGATTACGGCGAATCTGTGCGCAGCGAATTTGGTTCACAGGGCCGCTTAGAAGAGATCCCACAATCTCTTGAATCACCGATTCGAAAGGTGCGCGAGAGTGCACAGGCTATTGTCCAATCACTGAGTGCAGATGATGAAATTATCGATACCGATGCAATGGCCGAACGGGCCCGCGTTAAGGGCGCTGTTACAGAGGTTTCAACTACGGCCGCTACATTATTAAAGCTTGGCAGTGCTTTGGTGCTTTGGTATGAACCAACTTTTTCAACGCTTTATTTAGCACCGCTCTCGGTCTCTGATGTTTTGCGCGAGAACATGCTCAAACAAACTCCGGTCATTGCAACATCTGCAACGCTAACGGTTGGTAACTCTTTTAACTCTTTAGCAAAAAGCATCGGTTTTTTAGTAGGTGAAGATTTAGATGCCCAGCTCAGTGAAGGTGAACTAGATCCTGGCAATGTAAAGATGCTCGATGTTGGTTCGCCATTTGATTTTGCTAATCAAGGCGTTTTATATATGCCAAAACACCTACCCGAACCTGGTCGCGATGGCCCCAGCATTGAAGTTTTAACTGAACTCGGCGAATTAATCGATGCTGCAGGCGGGCGCACATTGGCCCTATTTTCTTCCTGGCGTGGGGTAGAAGCGGCAGATGCACATCTGCGAAAAGTTTTAGCTGAGCTTCCAATAAAAATCATTACGCAAAAACGTGGCGATGCCGTTGGCCCGCTCGTTTCTCGCTTTGCTAAAGACGAGACTTCGGTTCTGCTGGGCACAATGTCGCTGTGGCAGGGTGTTGATGTGCCAGGCAATAGCTGCATCTTGGTTGCTATCGATCGCATTCCTTTTCCACGTCCAGATGAACCAGTGATGTCGGCCCGTGCTTCACAGGCCGATGCTGCAGGCGGAAGTGGTTTCATGCAGGTTTCACTGCCACGTGCGGCATTACTTTTGGCACAGGGCACCGGGCGTTTGATTCGATCCGTTGATGATCGGGGAGTCGTTGCGATTTTAGATTCACGTATTGTCACTAAGCGATATGGAAGTGTGCTGCTTAATTCAATGCCGCCACTGTGGCGAACATCAGATAAGGAAGTAGTGCGCGACTCCTTAAAGCGCCTTAACGAGTCCCTTTAACTGGGGCCAGGATTTTTCAAAACTTGGATGAAGAGTTAATTCATCAACTAAATCGATCTCTACCCAGCGCACTTCATGTGATTCATCGTTGAGTTCATGGGCAATGAGCAAATCTGTTGCATGGGCAATAACAGTGTCATAGCGCCAGTTTCCATGATCATCGCTAAAAACCTGCACTGGAGTTAGATGCACAGGATCGATTCCTGTCTCTTCTTTTGCTTCGCGAATTGCAGCCTCTAAAACGTTTTCATGACTATCGCGGGCACCGCCTGGAATTCCCCAGGTGTCACCGTTGTGAACCCATGGTGCGCGATGTTGCAAAAGGATTTGCGTGCCACGCACCAACAAGATTCCTGCTGCCCCGTTAAGGCCCCAATGTTTATTGCCGCAGGCGCATTGGACCCAACCATCACCATCGCGTGCGCTCATGGCGTAAGAGTGTCACAACTATCCACAGTTAGTGCAGTGACCTAGAGCATTGGTCGCATCACAGACTTATCGTCGCGGCGTATGAAGCCCTTACTTATTCTCATTCTTTTCATATCTTTATCCACCCCAGCCAGCGCAATCGCCGATTGTTCAACTACGGCCTGCGTGGATGTTTTTACCCACAACAATCAGATCATCATTACCGCAAAAAAGACAGATGGCGGGGCGCTAGCTAAAAAGGGCACAGTGGTTGCTCCAAAACCCAAGCCAACTCTGTGGTTTCCGCCAAAACCCAAGGCAGCTCCAACAGTTAAGCGCACATATAAGCCAAGGGTAAGGATCAAAAAAGTAGTGACACAGAGCGTTAATTTAAGTGATCGCTTAATCAAAATGGTGCCAACAGCCACCATTGCATATCAACCCGAGTTTGAACCACTTGTACATGTGCCAGTTATTTTCTGGTGCGACCTGCCTACGCTATTTCAATCGCGCGTTGACATCATCGGCGAAGTTATCGATGTTGCCTTGCGCCCTGGATTTGCGTGGCAATGGGGCGATGGGCAGATCTTTCAAACAAATGAACCTGGTGCGCCATATCCCAATCAGAAAATAACTCACACCTATAAACAACCTGGCACATACAACGTCACATTAGTTGCAACATGGAACGGCAACTTCAAACATAACGGTGCCACCCGTGCAATTACCGGCACTATCAAAATCCCATCTTTTGCAGTTATCACCGTGGTATCTGCTAATTCACGTTTTACGAAATGAGAAAATAATGACAACTGATTACGAGGATCTTTCAATCACGTCTCTGCCTCTTGCAATGGATGCAGATTTCATCGCTCTAGTAAAGAGTTTTCACGTCGACCCCGATAGCCCAGCGCTGAGTGATATGCAACGAGATGGCGCAACGGCAGTTATTGATTTAGCGGCAGAGTTTGAAAAATTCGGCGTTGCTAGTAATCCAGATCTAATCGCCCGAGTTCTTGGCCGCTTGAGCGATATCCAAGTCCGTGATTTTGCTTTAGGTACTCATAACGCCGAGAGC
>CAIVDO010000079.1 GCA_903904665.1 uncultured Actinomycetes bacterium
ACTACTGATTTCAGGGATGTTTATGCCACTGTTTTGGATTCGATTTTGAAGTCACCGGCCGAACAGGTTCTCGGTAAATGGGCGGGCCGAACTGGCTTTATGAAGCCTGCCTAATTATTTGTCGGCTTTGTAAACAATAACTTCGGTGCGCTTGCGACGAGCTAACTGTTTTGGCGGATTGGCATCAAGCAGAGCGTCAACTTCGATCCGCAGCTGTGCAACTTCAAGCGCCATATTGGCCATCGCCGATTCAAGTTCGATGATTCGTTTAATGCCGGCGTGATTGATTCCTTCGCCAACAAGTTTTTGAACTGCGCGCAATAGCGCGATATCTCGTAGCGAATATCTGCGGTTACGACCTTCGGTGCGCGATGGTGAAACTAAACCTAACTTGTCGTACTGGCGAAGCGTTTGTGGATGCAGACCAGAGATTTCTGCGGCAACTGAGATGACATAGACGGCGGCATCATCTGCCGGTGCATCATTTCTTAACTCATCACTCATTGCTTTGCCTTATTTGCTAAATCGGCGCGCACATCTTCAGTTGATGTTTCTTGCGCAAAAACCTTGAGCGCCTCTAACGCTTTACCATCCACACGTTGGGGAACTTGAACATCAACTGTTACTAATAAATCTCCGGTGTGTGAGCCTTTAGTAATTCCGCGGCCCTTAACTCGCAATGTGCGAGCGTTGGGAGTTCCTGGTGCAATGCGCACAGTTACTTCTTCACCGCTCATTACCGGCACTTTCACATCGGCACCTAGGGCTGCTTCGGTAAAAGTAATCGGCAGAGTTACTAATAAATTCTCGGCTTTGCGTGAAAAAATTGGATGCGGCTTCACATGCAAAAGAATGAATAAATCACCTGGGCCAGCTTCTCCGGGTGCACCCTTGCCTTTAACGCGGATTTTGGCGCCATCGTTAACTCCTGCAGGTACGCGGGCTGTGATGTTTTGTGCAGCGCCTCGATCAGTGCCAAGTCTTAGATCAAGGTTTGTTCCAAAGATAGATTCGCGAAAAGTAATTGTTGCTTCGGTCTGTAGATCTTGACCTTTACGTGGGCCACGACGTCCGCCACCACCAAAGAGATTTGCAAAGATATCTTGGGGATTTCCTCCACCAAAGATGTCTGAGAAATCTCCGCTCTGAAAGTTTTGTCCGCCAGTTGGCGCGCGAAATCCACCGCGTTCAAATAATGAACGGGCTTCATCGTATTCAGCACGCTTTTTTGAATCTGACAGAATTTCATAGGCCTCAGAGACTGCTTTGAACTTTTCCTCTTTGGCGGTGTCTCCGTGATTTGTATCAGGGTGCAGGTCTTTTACAAGAGTTCTGTATTTGCGTTTAATCTCATCGGCGGCAGCTTTCTTATCTACGCCCAGGACCTTATAAAAATCCTTTTCGTATAGATCTTTGGCTGCCATTTGTAATTATTCTCCCGCTGGATCTGTTACAGAAACACGAGCTGGGCGCAGGATACGTTCTTTGAATTTATATCCGGGCTGCAAAATCTTTGAAGCAGTAGGCACGGCTACATCGGCAGATGTGTCATGCATTAACGCTTCGTGAATCTGTGGATCAAAGGCCTCACCTTCGGTTCCATATTTCTCCAGGCCGATGCGAGTGACAATTGAATTAAGTTGATCGGCAACTGCTTTAAAGCCACCAGATAATTCGCCATGTTGTTCTGCGCGATCAACATCATCGAGCAGGGCTAAAAGTTCAGTAAGAACTGCGCCGATAGCCATTTCGTGAGCAAGGGAACGATCACGTTCAACGCGCTTGCGGTAGTTGGCATATTCAGCTTGAAGTCGTTGTAAATCACTAGTTAATGTAGCAACCGGATCAGTTTCCTGATCCGGTGCCACATCTTCACTTTCATTTACAGGGTGCGTTGCTTCGCTCTCCGTAGTCATTTATTTAGACCCATTCCAGTGCTCGACTCTTTTGTGTCTCACTCAACTACTTCAGCATCCTCAACGCCATCTTCGGCAGGTGCACTTTCACCTTCAGCTGCAGCGCCTGCGTAAAGCGCGGCACCTAGAGCTTGGCTAACAGTTGCAACCTTTTCAGTTGCAG
>CAIVDO010000080.1 GCA_903904665.1 uncultured Actinomycetes bacterium
ATCTCTTTTACTACTGGCAAGAAGCCCATGTCAGCCATTTGATCGGCTTCATCAAGAACAGTTATTTGCAAGTGATCGAGTTGAACTTCACCTTTGTTAAGAAGATCGATAAGGCGGCCAGGAGTTGCAACCAAGATTGCTGTTCCACGGCGCATCGCAGTGATCTGCTTTGCATATGACATTCCACCAGCAACAACAACTGATTCGTGACCAATTGAGCGTGCAAGCGGCATTAAAACTTCATCGATCTGCTGAGCAAGTTCGCGTGTTGGAGTTAGAACCAAAGCAAGTGGCTTGTGTGGCTTTGCAACCTTGCCATTGAGGTTATTAAGAAGTGCTAAACCAAAGGCAAGCGTCTTTCCTGAACCAGTTTGTCCACGGCCCAAAATGTCATGGCCAGCTAGTGCATCTGGCAATGTTGCAATCTGGATTGGGAATGGATGCATGATTCCCTGCTTTGCAAGGGCGTTTACTAGGGGAGCTGCAATTCCAAGATCACTGAATGTAGTTGTGATTTCAGTAAGTGGAGTTGCATCAACCAAGTTTGCATCAGCTAAATTTGTTGAAATGTAGTTGTCGTCTGCGCCGAAATCGATTGCAGCATTTGTATGAGTCTTTGATGAGTGCTTGAAATCATCACGTGCATATGCAGGTGAGTCATTTCGGCGATCACGTACCGGACGCTCTGCGCGGAAGTTAGCTGCACGTGTATCAGGTGCCTCGCTACGCTTCTTTGGACGAGTTGGATCAAACTTTTCTACCTTACGTGGAACAAAGTTTGGTCGACCATCATCGATACGTGAAACTTTAGCCTTTGCAGCATCACGGCGATTAGTCGGACGAGTATCTGAAGTTTTGTACTCTGTCTTTTTAAACTCTGGCTTTTTGTATTCAGGCTTTTTGTTCTCTGGCTTTACAAACTCTTTTTTCTTATCGAAGGCGCGCTGAGTGCGATCATCGCGTTGTGCAACAAACTTCTTGGCACGGCTTTCAGGGCGCTGAGATTGTTCGATACGTGCAGCGCGTTCTTCCGGCGCCTCAATTGGACGTGGCTTTGATGCCGTCTTTTCCTGGAAGCGCTTTGCGCGAAGCTTTGAACGATCAGTTAAACGCTCTTGCTTCTTTGACTGTGTTGATGAATCAACATCTGAATAACGGCGAGTAGATGCAGGTTTTCCTGATTTAGGAAGAGCCGTTGCGCTTTTACGTGCATTCTTTTGTGCAGTTGTATGGCGTGCTTTTGGGTCAGCTGCTTTAAATGCAGCTTTCTTCGCTCGCTTAGGTTTACCAACTGATGCTGCGCGACGGGCTTTTCCGGGCGCTGAAGTACGAGGTGTTAATGACATAGAAATACATACCAATCGAGACGACAAGCGCGTCTCGGGTGTGATCGGCGCTCAATGGCCGTCAGGGTCGTAATAAGACTCGCATGTAGCGCTACAGGTGCAGCGCTTGGGGGGAAGTTCTTTGATGCGGTTGCATCAACGGCTTAATTCTACCGTGGATTATTGCCCTTCTTTACCATCGGCTTCATCGGCAAGGGCCTTCAAATCTGGACGAGGTATGCGTGGAATATCACCTTTAGTAAGTCTTCGCCATAAATAGAAAGAAACCGCTGCAAAAAACGGCCATTCAAATGTGTACACCCATGCGCGCCAGTTACCACTTTGCGCACGACCAAATTCAAACCAGCCGGCCCAAAGACAAAAGGGCACAACAATAAATAGTGAAATATTAAGAATGCGTTTTTGTTTCGCAGTTACTGGCGGGGTCTCCGAATCATTAGTTACCCACTCAGGTGCTTCAAACTCCTCATTGTTAGCCATTGTCAGCAGCTATCTCCGCATCCATATCGCGTGATTTCTTTTCTTCAGATTTAATCCAGTGATACACAGCAAATGACATCCAGATCGCATCAATGATCATTGCACCGGCCCACATAAATGATCCACCTTGGCGCTGGTCGTTGAGCGAATACATGTTGTCATATAAAGAGCCAGGTGCGGTGTAAATAAAGAAGCCGGTCATTGTTTCAGGAATCATCATTAAAAAGAGCGCAATGACGGCTATGGCTGGAGTTACTCGACGACCTACCAAGTTGCGATCAAGAAGGTTGAAGTAGAAAAGATATGGAAGCAATAAGTA
>CAIVDO010000081.1 GCA_903904665.1 uncultured Actinomycetes bacterium
GCTTGATTAAGTCGCTCAACAGCTTCATCTGCTAACTGTTGATCAAATATTTCATCGCGTGATGGAGATGCTGCAGCTAAGGCTTCGCGTTCTAGGCGCTCTTGCTCATCGCTCCATGCACCAGGAATAGTTAAATCGATAACGCGCTTAGGAATGATCGCTTTAGGTGCGCTGACATATGTTGGAACTGGAACTTCGGCAGGTTCCCATGTTTGGCGAACAGCTGCGCTCCCCTGAGGCAAGAGAACAACACCTTTGAGTTCGCGCTCTGACAAAGGAATCCAATGTTCTTGTGAAGGCTTTGGTGTCACAACTTCTGCCAGATTAGTTGCTGATACTCCAGCAGTACGTCGGTGAAGTTGTTGAATGCGTCGATATTGAATCTTGTCGGCGATAGTTTGCCTACGAACATTTGCGACATAAATCAAGATTCCAGTTGTTGGAACTAATGTGTAAACAAATGGCATCGAATTCATGAATCCACCTACAAGCGTTGTTGTGAGAGAACCTACAAGTATGAAAAACATAATTCTTCTGCGCATTAATAACTGCGCAATTTTTGCTTCACGATCTAGATCAATGTGAATCGATCCACTTCCAGAAACTCCATGTGGTGATGAACTTGCAACAACTATGAGTGCGCTCTTAAAGCGTTCAACTGATTTTCCAGAGAATTCATTACGGTCATGGATCCAGCGGGGTGCAAAATATGCGACCCACATACCAATGATCGCAATATAGATAAGTCCGGAAGCCATGATGCATAAAGATAAAGGATTGAGCGTAGAAATCTTGGGATTTAGAGCCTACTTAACGGCGGGATTTTCCTTAACAAATACGACGTGATCACGCCATGTGCCGCCAATATGTAAATATCGTGGCCGTTCTCCCTCAAAAATATAGCCAGCTTTCTCGGCTACCCGCCTCGATGCAGCGTTTTCTGGTCTCACATTGATTTCGATTCGATGGAGATCAAGGGATGTGAATGAAAATTCTGTAACTGCCGTCACGGCCTGCGTTGTAAAACCACGGTTGGCATAGTTTTTATCAATCCAATATCCAATATGTCCGCCCCGCATAGCACCATAAATGAGGCCACCGAGAGAAATCTGCCCAACTAAATTGCGCTGATGCCAGATTGCAAATGAAAAAGAGCGACCCTGCCGGGCTTCAGAGTTAAGCGTGCGCACCATCTGAAAATATGAAGGTAGCTGCGTTGGATCTTGCGGACTTCCCCCAGGAAGAATGGGAATTGTCGCCTCCCATGGAGATAGCCACTCTCGATTTTCACTGCGCACATCGTTCCAGCGCGTGCGATCACGAAATCTCAATGCTTGCAGATGAAGATCTTGTGTTGAAAGAACTACCGGCCAAGTGCTTGTCATCGCGAAATTAGATGTATCTGCGCTCTAAGACTACGACGGTAACTTCATCCCCGGCCTTTAAATCTCTCTCTTTTTCGCCCACTGCAATAAAGGCTGTGGCATCAGAAAGGGTTGAAAGCTCCTCTTGATGGGCAAGCGGTGTTACAGATTTTCCATCTTCTGAAAGTGATGCCCGGATATATGAGCGCACACCTTCGGCCGATTCAATTGCTTTTTCTAACTTTGCTTTAACACTTGGCCGATGAATTGTTGCCGCACCCAACATAGTTCGAATCATTGGTCGGACAAAGAGCTCAAAAGAGATGTAAGAGGCGATTGGATCTCCTGGCAAAGTTATAACGGGAGTCTTATCTGGGCCGATGAGACCGTAGTTATGGCGTCCGCTCATCTCGATTGCCATATCTATGGTGGTTATTTCTCCCATATTAGAAATGGTGCGGGTAATTAAATCAAATGAATCATCGTGACGTTCACCGGAAATAATAATTAAATCAGCTCGAACTAATTGATCTTCAATGAGATTTTGTAGCTGGGCTTCGTCATCAGGAATTGAGTGAACACGATATGCAACCGCTCCGACTTCACGCACAGCAGTAGTGAGCATCCAGGAATTAGTTTCAAACTCTTCATCATCTTTAAGAGTGTTTCCAGGTTCAACAAGATCTGGACCAGCCGACATCACCACAACACGTGGGTGTGGTCTAGTTGGTAGATGGTCACGACCAATAGATGCCGCCAAACCGATTTGAGTCGAGCGAATTCGACTTCCAGCTTTCATCACTAAGCGCTCACCGGCATAGATATCTTCGGCCAAGGTTGCACCATGTGCATCCAGCAGCGGCATCTCAAAGGATTCAAGGGGTTTGCAGATCGCCAGAAGTGAAGTCAAAAACTCATCAACTCGCGTGTGCTCTGCCATAATCACACCATACTTGTTGCAGTTAGTAATCTTTGGGATTTAGGCATGGAAATACGAAGGGAGAGCAATGAATCAGAGCACACTCAAGAAGCAGATGCGAGATCGCTATCGCCGTGAAAGGGTTCAGAAGTTCATCCCCTCCAACTTCAATGTAATTTTGAAATCCCCAGAAATAGTCAGTGCCACAACGATCTGCTCCTATTTTTCTTATGACCAAGAGCCCAGTACTACCGAGATTAATCAAGCCTTTCTAAAAGATGGCAAGAAGCTTTTACTTCCCCGAGTAAATGGCACAGAGATCGAGTGGGTGCAATGGAATGGCGATATCAATCAGTTGAAGATTACAAAAAAACTCACCGAACCAATTGGCCCTGCTGTTACTGACACAAACGATGTTGGTGTTGTGATTACGCCTGCACTTCGAATAGATCAAGAGGGATACCGCATGGGACAAGGTGGTGGCTTTTATGATCGCGCACTACCAACATTGCCAGGATGGAAGGTTGGTTTAGTTCATGCAGGTGAATTAACTAGTGAGCGTCTACCGCGTGAAGACCATGACATCGCATTAGATGCAGCTGCCACACCTTCTCTAGTTGTGCGCTTTAACCGTTAGGTAAGTTACGCGCCATAACAATGCGCTGAATTTGATTGGTGCCCTCATAAATCTGCGTTAGCTTGGCATCGCGCATCATGCGCTCAACTGGATAGTCAGAAACATATCCATAGCCACCCAAAATCTGCACCGCATCTGTAGTTACTTTCATTGCAGTATCACTTGCAAAACACTTACTTGCTGCTGAGAAGAAGCGTAGATCCTTTTCCCCGCTCTCACTCTTTGATGCGGCAACATAAGTTAATTGGCGGGCCGCCTCAACATTCATAGCCATATCTGCCAACATAAACTGCACTGCTTGGAAATCAAATATCTCTTTGCCAAATTGTTTACGTTCATGTGAGTATTTCGATGCAACATCGAGTGCGCCTTGGGCAAGACCCAAAGCTTGAGCGGCAATGGTGACTCGTGTGTGATCCAAAGTATTCATAGCCAAAGCAAAACCTTCACCGACTGGGCTGATGCGGCGATCATCTGCAAGTTTTACATTGTCGAAATAAACTTCGCGGGTTGGAGATCCTCTAAAACCCATCTTCTTTTCAGGTGCCCCAAATGAAACACCGGGATCAGATTTCTCTACTACAAATGCAGTGATGCCCTTTGAGCCAAGAGATGCATCGCTTTGAGCGATAACTGTATAAAACTCAGAAACTCCAGCATTTGAAATCCATTTCTTGCTGCCATTGAGAATCCAACCGTCGCCATCTCGCTCAACTTTGGTGCGAAGAGCAGATGCATCAGAGCCAGCATCTGATTCAGATAAGCAGTATGAAAATCCTTTGCCCGCGACTAGCTGCGATAACCAGCGCTGCTTTTGTTCTTTATTTCCACCAAGAATTAGAGGTAGCGATCCAAGTTTATTAACTGCAGGAATAAGCGATGATGCACCGCATACTCGTGCTACTTCTTCAATAATTATTACAGTTGCTAAGGCATCTGCGCCATCGCCACCAAACTCTGTCGGTACATGTGCTGCTGCTAACCCTGCCTTTTGAAGTGCATCGGCTGCCTCTTGTGGGTAGCGATGGTCTTCATCAACGGATTTTGCATAAGGCTCGATTTCTTTTTGCGCCAATGCCCGAACGCTGGCACGAAGCTCTTTATATTCACTTGGAATATCAAATAAGTTTTCCATTAGGGTTCATTTCTATCGCGTTGGGCTAGATCTTGTAAATACTTGTTATAAGTAGCCAACTCATCTGGCTGACCCATTGCAGCAGCACGTGCGGTATTTCTATCAATTCGCATAGTTTCGCGTGAGTCATCTCTCATCCAGCTAATGAAGGTGGCAACCAAGGCCAACAGGATCGGCACTTCACCCATTGCCCAACCAATAGATCCACCAATTCGTTGGTCGGCTAATAAATCAGGCAGCCATGGTGATTTCAATGAAGCAAAGTAACCGGCATCGATAAGAGTTGATGATGACATCAATGCGACTGAGAAAAATGCATGAATGCTCATTGCAGCAAAAAGAATAACGATGCGGACAAGGTGTGGCACGCGTTTTGGGTTTGGATCGATTCCAATAACTACATGAAAGAAGAGAATTCCTGCGAGTAAAAAGTGAATACTCATAAACAAGTGACCGACATGAGACTGCATGAGTGAACCAAAGAGCCCGGTGAAATAAAGCACAAAGAGAGAGCCGTCAAAGAAGGCAAGTGCGACTAATGGGTTTGTATAGAAAATCGCTAACTTTGAATGCAAAGCGGCGAGAAGTGAGCCCCTTACGCCACGTTCATCACCATTTCGTCCTTGAGGCAAAGTGCGAAGTGCCAAAGTAATCGGTGCGCCGAGCACAAGTCCTATCGGTGCGATCATTCCTAAAATCATGTGAGCAACCATGTGATATGAAAAAGCAAAGTGTGCGTATAAACCAAGACCGCCACTCGTTGCAAAATCAATTAATGCAATTGCCAGAGCAAATGAAATTGTGCGACCCACTGGCCATTTGTCTCCACGCTTTGTAAGGACAACTACGCCCTTTATATAAAGTGCAACTGCAGTAACTAAAATCCCAATCATTAGCGCATCTGGTTCATAACTAAAGAAAATACGGCTCCAAGTAGGGGCAGGCGGAGAAGCAATCCCTGCAACTGCTAACGCTGGATCAAATTTTGGACGCTCTGGTCGTAGCGGTGCTTGATTGGAAGATAGCCACGCGCCCATCGCAACTGTTACAACCATGACAAGGCTCTCAGCAAAGATTAATCGGGCAAAACCTTTCCAATCAATTGATGTTCGCAGCGCAAGATTCTTGCGGTGCAAATAACCGATAGCGATTAAAGCGATAGTCAGAACAACTTTTCCGATAACTACCCATGCATAAGTTGAACTCCATGCCTGCTTAAAATCAAGACGTGCCCATGCATTAACACTTCCGCTAATAACAACGGCTATAGCTGACCACAGCGCTAATTCACTAAAGCGGGGAACGGCGATTGGACGATCCTCTGGTTCAAGGATTGCAAGAGTGATAACTCCACCTACCCATAATGAAAGTGCAGCAACGTGAATAACAAGCGAACCAATGGCTAAAGCATGAGAACCACTTGATGCAGCATGACTTTGGAAAATGGGTGCAACTAACCCAATGAGAGTAAGGAAGAGCAGAAAAATCACAGTTAAGATCTTGGTGATTCTGATAGAAACTATGGTTACAAATAGTGCAACGATCGATTGAAATAGTAAGTACTGGCCAAGGGTTATCTGGGTGATGAAAGATCGCAGAACGGTGGAATCTAACGCAACCGAAACTGGCTGATCCAAAATTGTGGCTAGTGTAAATACGATGGTGCCAAGACTTCCGATTGACCAAGTGAGGCTAGAAATCCACAACATGGTACGTAGTTTCTGCGCTGAAGTAGAGAGTTTGCCGTGGACATCTAGAAGCAGAAATCCCATCGCTAATAAACTTCCAACAGTGGCAAAACTACCTATTAATGAGAGATATTTAAATACCGTGCTTAAAGCGATCATCGGTCCCTAAAAAGTTTTCGTGCATAAAGGGCAAGGCCGATTAAAACAAAGAACGCCACAATTAATATGAAAATGATAAATACGTTTGTTCCCCAACTGCTACTTGCTGGGGTTTGAGATTGAGTTGGTGTTGGTGTTGGCTCATTTGGAGTTATGACACTTGGCGCAGAATAATTAAATGTGAAAGAGCCTTCTAATGGAATATCTGCTTCTGAATACAAAAGATATGAAACTCTGTATATTCCTGAATCGACAAGAGGCTTTAATCCAATTGTTGCGGTGAGATCGGTAACTGAAATCGTTCCATCATCAACACGAACTCCTGCAGGATCTGTAACTACAATTTCATTTGCATCAGTAAGTAGAGCAGTTTGAACAGTGAGCGTTACCGAAGTAGGCACAGTTGTGACAGTAGAGCCGCTGATGGGTGAAGTTGTTATTAGAGAATTCGCACCAGCATTTGTTAGCCCTATAAGGGTGATAAGGGTCAGGGATGCCAGCAATTGCATGATCCGAACGATTTTCACCGGACTCCCCTTCGTAGCGATGCTTTGAATTCGCGCCAATGGTCTCACTTCTTTAGACTTGGCATCTACCCCCAGAGCGATGGAATAAGGGTTTAGGGAAAGATTGGAGCGCTAGTGCCTACGTATCAATATGCATGTAACGCTTGCGAGCATGAATTCGAAGCCTTTCAATCTTTTAGTGATGCCTCACTGACGCAGTGCCCAGAGTGCAAAGGCGAGATCCGCAAGGTTTATAGCGCCGTTGGAGTCGTCTTTAAGGGTTCAGGTTTCTATAAAACCGATTCAGTTAATAAGAAAAGCGTAAGCGAACCAGCTAAAGCAACTCCACCTGCACCTGCTGCACCCGCAGCAAAAGCAGATTAATCCTCGTGGTGTGGCGGTTTATCTGACTTCATCTCTTCTTCACGGCGCAGTTGTTCTGCAGCGGCTTCAGGATCGATCTCATCTGAAGTCACATTAGGAAAGAGATCACTCATAGTTTTAAGTCTACAACCAAGGAGTCGAAAGTGTTTGAGAAGCTAGGAAAATTCATCGTTAAGCGCAGCAAGATAGTTTTGCTTGTCTTTGTTGTAGCCACAATAATCGCTGGAGCAGTTGGTTCGATGGCTTTTGGCCGCTTAGATTCTGGCGGATACTCAGATCTCAATAGTGAATCTGCAAAGGCAGCCAAATATGTAGTTGATGTTTTTGGTGCAGAAGAACCCATTGCCGTCATGGTTGTTGATTCACCGGGTGAATTAATCGATTCTCCAGTAGTTGCTGCCCTTGCAACTGAAGTTGAGATGAAAATTCGAGATCACAAAGGAGTATCAAAGACACTTTCTTATTGGTCAACAGGTGGGGCTCCATCAATGAAATCAATTGACGGCAAAGCCGGATTTATCTTGGTGTATTCAGATCTTGAGGCTTTTGATTGGGATGCGCTGGGTTCTTTAGGTGCAACGCTTCAAGCAGAATTTGATGGCAAGTACAAGAACCTTCATGTATATGCATCTGGTGCAGGAGTAATTACTCATTCAATCAATCATAAGATTGAAAAAGACTTAGTCTTAGCTGAATCAATCGCAATTCCATTAACCTTCCTACTCTTACTCTTTGTCTTTGGTGCTTTTGTCGCATCGGCAACCCCGCTATTTGTTGGCGTAACAGCGATTCTGGGTTCCTTTCTCATCATCTACTTACTTACTCTCTTCACTAATGTCAGCGTCTTTGCACTCAATCTCATCACTGGTTTAGGCCTTGGACTTGGCATTGATTACGCCCTACTTATGGTCAATAGATTCCGCGAAGAGCTTCACCACGGCCATAGTGTTGAAGATTCGGTAGTTACTACGGTTGCTACCGCTGGTAAAACTGTTTTCTACTCCGGCCTAACTGTTTTTGTAACCATGGCATCGCTTCTATTTTTCCCACTTGAATTCTTGAAATCATTTGGTTATGCAGGTATTGCAGTCATTTCAGTAGCAGTACTTGGTGCAGTAATCGCATTACCCGCCTTGCTTGCAGTACTAGGAGAAAAGGTTGATAAGGGCGTTGTCCGAAAGAGTGCAATTACTCCTAAGGAAGATGGCCGCTGGGCCCGAACTGCACGTAATGTTATGCAACGCCCGGTTCCAGTTGTTTTAGCTTGTTTAGTTGTTCTGGGAATCCTTGCAGCACCTATATCTGGAATCTCTTTTGCTCAAGTCGATTCACGTGTTCTACCTGCATCAGATCCAGCAGCAATTGCATCACAAGTTGTTGACACCCGCTTTGATGGCTTGGTCGGCAGTCCAATTGAAGTTGTTGTTCCCAAAGGTGTTGGGCGCGAAGAAGAAATCACAAAGTTCTTAGCCCAAGTCAAAACTGTTGAAGGCGTCGTTAGAGTCGGTGCAATTGAGACTTATGGACAGGACATCCGTGTTCAAGTTATCTCCTCACAGCCCTCTCGAAGTACTTCATCACTTCAAGTTATTCATGACATTCGCAATTTAAATAAACCTACCGGAACGCTCATCGGTGGAGGTGCAGCTGATTTTACTGACTCACAAGATGGCATTGCTAAGACTTTGCCATTGGCCTTGGGTTGGATTGCACTGACTGTTTTGATTTTAATCTTTGTCTTCACTGGTTCAATCATTTTGCCAATTAAAGCCGTACTTCTCAATGCGCTCTCTTTAGTTGCCACTTTAGGTGCAATTACCTGGGTCTTCATCGATGGCCATCTCAAATGGCTTGTTGGAGATTTCACCGTTACTGGCACCTTAGATACCGGCTCAGTTATCTTGGTTGCAGTCGTTGTCTTTGGTCTTTCCATGGACTACGAACTCTTCTTGCTCTCACGTATCCGTGAAGAACATTTAGGTGGTAAATCAAATGTTGAATCCGTTGCAGTTGGATTACAGCGATCAGCCAGAATTATCACTGCAGCTGCGCTACTACTAGCTGTTGTCTTCGCAGCCTTCATGACAAGTGGTGTTACATCCATCAAGATGCTTGGCTTTGGAGTTTCACTTGCAGTTATTTTGGATGCAACGCTTGTGCGTGCATTGTTGGTTCCAGCACTCATGCGTTTATTTGGCGAACGCAACTGGTGGGCACCGAAATGGATGCAACGCTTTACGCTTAAGCATTAATATCTTTATTTAGATTAAGGTATTAAACTGCATAAAATTGCAGGCACAGAGCGGTGGTGAAGGCATGAGGCCAAATATCAAAATTGCTCTAGCTGTTTTAATTTCTTTGACTTTGATTACTCCTGCATTGGCAGCAACTAAAGCTGGTGCTAGTTGCACGAAAATAGGGGCCACGGTAACTGAGCGAACTGGGACTTTGATCTGTACCAAAGTTGGAAAGTCGAAGATTTATATTCTGAAGCCAAAAGCGAAGGTAGTGCCGACACCGACACCGACTCCGACACCAACACCGACTCCAACACCAACACCAACACCAACCACAGTCCCTGACCAAGGATTGGCAAACCAGAC
>CAIVDO010000082.1 GCA_903904665.1 uncultured Actinomycetes bacterium
GGTTATCGAATTACAAGCTTTATTGCAGAATGGGTTGCAGCTCGAAAAATGCCGTATTGCAATGGAAACAACGGTCATGCTTTCTTGCACTCACAATCAGGTATTGATCTTGATTTAGGGGTAACTGCCGGCACGCGTATTCCAATTGGAACCGAGCCTCCTCTAATCGATCATCTGCGTACAGTCTCTCGTCACCACCATCTCTTTGCTTCAGGCATTAGCGATGTTTTATCTTTTGATGAAACTGCCGTTAAAAACCCTCAGGCCGTTGTCGATGTAATTCGTGGAGCTTTTAAGAGCGGCATGCGCGATTTTACTTTCAACTTAGACAGTAATGACTTCATTCGCATCACTGGCTATTTGGTTCGCAAATCCGATCTTGCAAAGATGCCTAGTGCGCGCCATGGAAGTACTTATCTTGGAGCTGGCTCTGTCAAAGATTCACATGTTGATCAACGCAATGTAAAGCGAGTAACGAGTGCCGAAAGCTCTCCACGCTCAAGTAGCTAGCATCATCAAGTTTTCCTGGGTCGATGGCCCCGGAAATCGCTTTGTACTTTTCTTGCAAGGGTGCAATCTAAATTGTTTGGCATGCCACAACCCTCAAACAATCCCATTGCAGACTCCCCGCGCAGCAGAGATGTCAGTTGATGATGTCCTCGCCCAGATTCGGCAAGCGATGCCATATATATCGGGCATAACAGTTTCAGGTGGTGAAGCAACAGTTCAAGCTGGCTTTGTGCTCGAACTCTTTAAAGCTATTAAATCTGCAAAAGAGTTTGAGGGATTAACAACATTCATAGATAGCAATGGAAATGCCCCGCAAGAAATTTGGGATCAGTTGGCTCCGTATACCGATGGCGTAATGCTGGATTTAAAAGCCCTAGATGATCAGAAACATATCGAATTAACGGCAAGTTCTAATACGGCAGTACTTGAATCAATTAAATATCTTGACTCAACTCAAAAACTTTATGAGGTTCGATTGCTGTTAGTGCCCGGGCACAATGATTCTGATAAGCAGCTAATTGATACAGCCGTCTGGCTTCGTGAAATTAACCCACAAATGCGCATCAAAATTAATGCTTTCAAAACCCATGGAGTTCGTGCACTTGCACGCGAATGGCCAGAAGTATGTGATGAAGATTTAGCTCGCTATAAAGAGATAGTCAATTAAAGCGAAGCAAAAGCCTCATCAAGAACGCTCAGTGCATCCTTCAAAAGCTCATCTGTAATCACTAATGGTGGCAAGAATCGAACAACATTTGAGTAAGTTCCGGCGGTAAGAATCAGTACACCTTTGCTTTGGCAGTACTTAACAACTGCGTTCATGGCAGCGGTATTTGGATTCTTTGTTCCAGCTTCGACTAATTCAATTGCCTGCATTGCACCACGGCCGCGAACCTCACCAATTACGGGATATTTCTTAGCGAGCTCGCGCAGTGCATCGCCTAGAATTTCGCCGATATGTTGTGCACGTGCTACAAGATTCTCTTCTTCCATAGTTTCAAATGCCCCAAGTGCTGCAGCACAAGCAAGTGGGTTTCCACCAAAAGTTCCACCCAGGCCTGATGCATGGACTGAATCCATAATCTCAGCGTTACCGGTAATACCGGCAAGTGGAAGCCCGCCTGCGATTCCCTTTGCAGTTACAACCATATCTGGCACAACACCCTCTTCTTCCACTGCAAACATATGACCAGTACGTGCAAAGCCAGTCTGGACTTCATCTGCAATAAAGACGATTCCATTGTCTTTAGAATATTTTGCGAGCGCGGGCAAGAATCCCTTAGGTGGAACAATGAATCCACCTTCTCCTTGAATTGGTTCGATCAAAATCGCTGCAACGTTGTGTGTGCCAATTTCCTTTTCAATTTTATGTGTAACCATTTCAATCGCATCTTCGGTAATTGTTGCTTGATTGCCGATCCAATGAAATGAATATGGCATAGGTACGCGGTACACCTCAGGTGCAAATGGACCAAAACCCTCTTTGTATGGCATGTTCTTTGCAGTGAGCGCCATCGTTAAATTAGTACGACCGTGATAACTATGTTCAAAAACTACAACTGCAGGACGCTTTGTGTAGTGACGAGCGATTTTTACCGCGTTCTCTACAGCTTCTGCTCCGGAGTTAACAAGCAATGATTTCTTTTTATGATCGCCTGGTGTCATTGCATTGAGCTTTTCGCAGACTTCGATGTAGTTCATATAAGGCGCAACGGTGAAACATGTATGCGTGAATGACTGCACTTGTTCAATGACACGGTCAACTACGCGTTGTGCAGAGTTACCAACGTTTACTACTCCAATACCAGAACCCAGATCAATAATCTGATTTCCATCGATATCAAGCAAGATCGCATCGCTTGCACGTTCGATGATTACTGGAATCGCCATACCCAATCCGCCTGACGTCGCTTCCGTGCGGCGCTTAAGCGCTTCGGTAGATTTTGGCCCCGGAATAGCGGTAACCAAGCGACGTTCTTGAGTCAGATTAGTA
>CAIVDO010000083.1 GCA_903904665.1 uncultured Actinomycetes bacterium
CGGATTAATTTGATCACGGCAAGAGCCTAACTCCCGATAGGCTTTACGTCATGAGCGCAACAGATGTAATTAACGCACTGGCAGATTCCGCCCGCGTTGGCGCGCGTACTTTGAGTGTTGCCACGGGGGTCGAACGCAGCGCAGCCTTGAATGCGATCGCTGATGCAATCACCGCCCGCAGCGCCGAAATTATCGCTGCCAATGAAGAAGACATGGTGCGCGCACGCGCAGCCGAAATTAATGCATCTTTACTTGATCGCCTACTTCTAACTCCGGCACGTGTCGAGGGTATTGCTAATGGAGCGCGCCAAGTCAGCCAACTGCCAGATCCACTTGGAATCACATTACGTCATTCAACTTTGGCCAATGGAATTGATTTAGAGCAAATCACAGTTCCATTTGGAGTTGTTGGGATGGTCTATGAGGCACGTCCAAATGTCACTGTCGATGCTGCGCTAATTTTATTGATGTCAGGTAATGCTGCTCTATTGCGCGGATCATCAAGTGCGGCCTCAAGTAATCAAGTTTTGGTAAATGTCATGCGCGATGCGTTAAAGAGCACAAAGATTTCTCCAGATGTGATTCAACTAGTGCCATCAGATGATCGCGACACTGTCAAAGCTTTACTCAATGCACGTGGCAAGGTCGATCTGGTGATTCCAAGAGGCAGTGCATCCCTTATCCGTATGGTTGTCGATGAATCAACGGTTCCAACAATTGAAACTGGTGCAGGTGTCTGCCATGTCTATGTCGATGAATTCGCCGACCAAGCAAAAGCTCTCCCAATTATTATTAACTCAAAGGTCCAACGTCCAAGTGTGTGTAATGCAGCCGAGACGCTTTTAATTCATAGATCAATCGCTGAAGAATTTACTCCTGTGGCTTTGAAGGCACTTCATGATGCTGGGGTTGTGTTGCATGGGGATTTACAAACTTTGGCGCTGGCTGGTTCTATTCCTATTACCCAGGCAACCGAGGCAAACTGGTGCACTGAGTACGGCACATTAGAAATGAACGTTGCAATCGTTGACTCTGTTGATGATGCCAGTGCTCATATCGCTAAATACGGTACTAAACACACAGAAGCGATTCTGACTGAAAATAAGGCCAACGCACAGCGCTTTATTGCACTCAGTGATTGCGCAGCGGTGATGGTTAATACATCAACTCGATTTACTGATGGCGAACAGATGGGCTTTGGCGCAGAGATTGGAATCTCAAATCAAAAACTCCATGCCCGCGGGCCTATGGGACTTGAAGCCATGACCACTACTACCTGGATTGTTACTGGAGATGGGCAAATTCGCAGTTAAGCGCGAAATTAATTAGACTCACGCCCATGACCAGCCTTTCCCGAGATGATGTAGCAAAACTTGCTGGCCTAGCCCGTATCGAAATGAGCGATGCAGAGTTAGTTGCTTTATCAAATGAGTTCACAGTTATTTTGGATGCTGTGGCCCGTGTGCAAGAAGTTGCTGGCGAAGATGTTCCTGCAACATCACACCCACTGCCACTTCGCAATGTCTTTCGTCCAGATGAAGTTATTGCTTCACTCTCGCCCACAGATGCACTTTCAGGCGCACCTGCTCAAGAAGAACAACGATTCCGTGTTCCGCAGATTTTAGGTGAAGAATGATTCGCAACTCAGCTTTCGACATGGCTGGCAAGTTAGCTAGTGGTGAAATTACTTCTGTGCAGTTAACACAGGCACACCTAGATCAAATCACTGCCGTTGATAAAGATGTTCATGCTTTTTTACATGTAGATACCCAAGGTGCACTTGCACAGGCCGCAGCCGTTGATGCAAAGCGTAAAAGCGGTGAAAAACTTGCTCCATTAGCAGGTGTTCCATTAGCCCTTAAAGATGTAATGACACAAAAAGGAATTCCAACAACTTGCGGATCAAAGATCCTTGAAGGTTGGCGCCCACCATATGACTCAACAGTTGTTGCACATTTGAAGAAGAACGACATAGTTATTTTAGGTAAGACAAATATGGATGAGTTCGCAATGGGCTCATCTACAGAAAACTCTGCCTACGGCCCAACGCATAATCCATGGGATCTAACTCGTATTCCTGGTGGTTCAGGTGGAGGTTCGGCTGCATCGTTGGCAGCTTTTGAAGCACCTCTTGCAATCGGAACAGATACCGGTGGATCAATTCGCCAACCGGCTGCCGTTACTGGAACCGTTGGAGTGAAGCCAACCTACGGTGGAGTTTCTCGTTACGGACTTGTTGCATTTTCTTCATCTCTTGATCAAGCAGGTCCATGCGCGCGCACAGTATTAGATGCTGCGCTTTTACATGAGGCAATTGCCGGACATGATCCTAAGGATTCAACGTCAATTAACGCACCAGTTCCTGCGGTGGTTGCAGCTGCTAAAGCTGGCAACGTTAAGGGAATGAGGATCGGCGTTGTAAAAGAGCTCAATGGTGATGGTTATCAAAAGGGTGTGCGCACACGCTTTGAAGAATCACTCGAACTTCTTGCAGCCGCCGGCGCTGAAATTGTTGAAGTATCTGCACCTAACTTTGAATACGCACTTGCCGCCTACTATTTAATCGCACCATCTGAATGTTCTTCTAACTTAGCTCGCTTTGATGCGATGCGTTATGGACTTCGTGTTGGCGATACAGATGGTGCATCTGCCGAATCTGTTATGAACTTAACCCGTGAAGTTGGCTTCGGGCGTGAAGTAAAGCGTCGTATCATTCTGGGAACTTACGCACTTTCATCTGGTTACTACGATGCGTATTACGGCAGTGCTCAAAAGGTTCGCACGCTTATTACGCAGGATTTCAACAAAGCTTTTGAGAAAGCCGATGTTTTAGTTTCACCAACATGTCCAACAACTGCATTTAAGATCGGCGAGAAGGCCAATGATCCCTTGGCTATGTATCTCAATGACATTGCAACAATTCCAGTAAACATGGCTGGTATTGGTGGAATGTCGCTGCCATCAGGTCTTGCCGAAGAAGATGGCCTGCCAGTTGGTTTCCAGATCATGTCACCGGTTATGAAAGATGATCGCATGTATTCAGTAGGCGCAGCTCTTGAAGCGGCGCTACTTTCGAAGTGGGGCGCACCATTGCTTTCAAATATTCCAGCGTTAGCAGGTAGCAAATGAGCCTGACTTACGATGATGTAATTGCAAAGTATGAGCCAGTACTTGGCCTTGAAGTTCACGTTGAACTTAATACGAAATCTAAGATGTTTTGTGGTTGTTCCACTATTTTTGGTGCAGAACCAAACACGCAGACCTGTCCTGTCTGTCTAGCTCTGCCAGGTGCGCTGCCAACAGTTAATGAAAAAGCTATCGAATCAACGATCAAGATTGGCTTGGCACTTAACTGTTCTATCGCCCCATTTAGTCGCTTTGCCCGTAAAAACTATTTCTATCCAGATATGCCAAAAAACTTCCAGATTTCACAGTATGACGAACCAATCTGCGTTAATGGTTTTGTTGATGTTGAGATTGAAACTGATGAAGGCCCTAAGGTTTTTCGTATTGAAGTTGAGCGCGTTCATATGGAAGAAGACACCGGTAAGTCATTACACGTCGGTGGTGCAACCGGCCGAATCCATGGCGCTGAATACTCATTGCTCGATTACAATCGTGCAGGAATTCCATTAGTCGAAATCGTTACCAAGATTGTTCCTGGAACCGGTAAATATGCACCAGAAGTTGCGCGTGCATACGTTGCCGAACTGCGCGATATCTTGCGCTCTCTAGGCGTTAGCGATGTGAAGATGGAGCAGGGATCACTGCGCTGTGATGCCAACGTTTCACTACGTTTAATCGGTGCCGAAACTCTTGGTACTCGTTCAGAGACTAAAAACGTTAACTCACTTCGCTCTGTTGAGCGCGCAATTCGCGGAGAGATGATTCGTCACGCAGAACTGCTTAATAAAGGCGAGCGGGTTGTTCAAGAAACTCGTCACTTCCAAGAAGACACAGGTTTAACTCGCTCAGGCCGCTCAAAAGAGCAGGCCGAGGATTACCGCTATTTTCCAGAGCCAGATCTAGTTCCAGTAGCGCCAGATGCTGCCTGGATTGAAGAACTACGGGCCGCTTTGCCTGAACGCCCATCGATTCACCGCAAACGTTTGCAAGAGCAATGGTCAGTTCCTGACAAGGAAATGGCTGCGATGATCAACGCCGATGTATTAGATGTTGTTGAAGCAACAGTTGCACTTGGCGCAGATCCAGCTAAAGCACGCAGCTGGTGGTTAGGCGAAATTTCTCGTATTGCAAATGAGAAAGATATGGCCATCAAGGATTTGGCAATCGCTGCAACTGATGTTGCAGAAATCGTTGCACTCGTAAATGCAGGGGAATTAACAGATAAGTTAGCGCGCCAAGTTGTTGAAGGTGTTATCGCCGGTGAGGGAAAACCTGCCGCGGTTATCGCAGCGCGTGGAATTAAAGTTGTTAATGATGATTTAGCTTTGATGGCAGCTATTGAAAGTGCTTGTGCTGCTCAACCAGAGACTGCACAAAAAGTGCGCGATGGTCATCTTCCTGCAGCCGGTGCTTTAATCGGTGCAATTATGAAAGAGACAAAAGGCCAAGCAGATGCTGCTCGCGTACGAGAGCTCCTACTTGGCCATTTAGGTCAAGCCACTAATTAATTAGTGAACCATTACGCCTTCTGTTTCAACTAGAGCCTCTTTACCGATATTGATAAAGAAAAATAGAACAACTGCTCCAACAAATAGCAGTCCTGCACTGACCTTAAATGCCACAGTAAATCCATGTGTCATTGCAAATGGCTGAACCATCTTTCCAAGTTCTGTGTGAGCAGTGGCATATGTAGCTGTTGCAGTTGCGGCGACAGTATTTAGCAGGGCTGTTCCTAGAGATCCACCGATCTGCTGACTTGTATTAACCATGGCACTTGCAACACCTGTGTCGTGGTGTGAAACAGCGTGTAACGAGGTTGAAGTAAGTGGAATAAAGACAAGTGCCATTCCACTAGACATTATTAGTAGCGATGGCATTACATGCGTTAGATATGAAGTTTCTGGAGTGATGCGAGTGAGCATTAATAGACCAAAGCCAGCGGCCACCAAACCTGGAACCATTAAAGGCTTAGGGCCAAATTTTGGTAGCAAGGCAGATGCAATTCCAGCAAAGACGATGATTCCGGCAGTAAATGGCAGAAATGCAAAGCCAGATTTAAGTGGGCTGTATCCAAGAATTACCTGAAGGTATAAACCTAAAAATAGGAACATAGAAAATAGTCCGGCTCCAACAACGAGTGAACCAAGGTATGAACCGCCACGATTTCGCTCTGTAACTACACGCAGTGGCATCAATGGATTCTTAACGCGCATCTCGATAGCAACAAAAGCTATAAGCAAAACGATGGCTGCAACTAAGAAGGTAATTGTGTGTCCATCTGACCAACCATTTGTTGCCGCTTGATTGAAACCATATGTAAGTGCAAATAATCCAGCTGTTGCCGTGACAACGCCTGGAATGTCGTAGGTGTTATCGCCTTGCGCCTTTGACTCGTGAACAAATCTAATTGCCAAAATAGCGGCAATGATCGCGATAGGAGTATTAACTCCCAAGCACCAGCGCCATGAGAAAAACTCAGTCAAAGTTCCACCAAGAATTAAACCAATGGCTGCGCCGCCACCTGAGATCGCACCGATTACGCCAAATGCTTTTGCGCGCTCTGCTGGAACCGTGAAAGTTACAGAGATAATTGCAAGGGCCGCTGGTGCAAGAAGTGCACCAAAAACACCTTGAAGTGCGCGAGCACCAAAGAGCATTCCCTGCGTTGTTGCAATTCCACCAAGGGCTGAAGCTGCGGCAAAACCAATAAGACCGACTAGGAAGATTTTCTTGCGCCCCATGTAATCACCAATACGGCCACCTAGTAGAAGCAGTGAGCCAAATGCCAATGTGTAGGCGGTGATCACCCATTGCTGATTTGCATCAGAAATACCAAGGTCAACCTTTGCGCTAGGGATAGCGATATTCATGATGGAGCTATCCAAAACGATCATCAACTGGGAAATAGCAACAACAAATAATGTGCGCCATCTGGTTGGGTCTAAAACTGCTGGGTTACTAGATTGTGACACGCAAAAGCTCCAATACGGATTAAATGATTTCTCGGTAAGAGGCTAGAATTCTCTCATGTCGACGATGAAACCGCGCTCTGGGCTAGTTACTGATGGCCTAGAGCGAGCCCCTGCCCGTGGAATGTTACGAGCAGTTGGTATGGGGGATGAAGATTGGGTCAAACCACAAATCGGAATCGTTTCTTCTTGGAATGAAATCACCCCATGCAATCTCTCACTAGATCGTTTAGCTAAAGCTTCTCGCCAAGGTGTTATTGATGCCGGTGGTTTCCCAATGCAGTTCGGAACTATTTCCGTTTCTGATGGAATCTCAATGGGACATGAAGGAATGCACTTCTCATTAGTTTCACGCGAAGTAATTGCAGATTCAGTTGAAACAGTTATGCAGGCAGAGCGCCTTGATGGCATGGTTACTTTTGCGGGCTGTGATAAATCACTTCCAGGAATGATGATGGCTGCGGCCCGTATCGATGTTGCTTCAGTCTTTGTTTATGCAGGTTCAACTTTGCCCGGCCAAGTAGATGGCAAAGATGTAACGATTATTGATGCATTCGAAGCTGTCGGTGCATGTGCCCGTGGGTTAATTTCACAGGAGCGCGTAGATCAAATTGAACGTGCAATCTGTCCAGGTGAAGGTGCATGTGGCGGTATGTACACCGCAAACACAATGGCCGCAGTCGGTGAAGCACTAGGTCTTTCACTTCCAGGTTCTGCTGCACCTCCTGCCGTTGATCGTCGCCGCGATGCATTCTCTGTTCAAGCTGGGGCGGCAGTTGTAAATCTCATTCGCTTAGGCATAACAACTCGCGACATCCTTACTAAAAAAGCTTTTGAAAACGCGATCACAACCGTAATGGCACTTGGCGGTTCAACTAATGCCGTTTTGCACTTATTGGCCATTGCCCATGAAGCCGATGTTGATTTAACCCTAGAAGATTTCAATCGCATTGGCTCTCAAGTGCCTTTGCTAGGTGATTTAAAGCCATTTGGTAAGTTTGTTATGAGCGATGTAGACCGCGTTGGTGGTATCCCAGTTGTATTAAAGATTTTGCTCGATGCAGGTTATTTGCATGGCGATGTACTAACAGTTACTGGAAAAACAATGGCGCAAAACTTGGCCGATATTAATCCACCGATTCCAGATGGTGCGGTTTTGCATCCAGTCTCGACGCCACTTTCAACCGATGTTGGAATCACAATCCTTGGTGGCACATTGGCAACCGATGGCGCAGTTTGTAAGACTGCAGGTATCGGCATCGATTCATTTGAAGGCCCAGCACGTGTATTTGAGCGCGAGCAAGCTGCGATGGATGCGTTAGAAAATGGAACCATCCAAGCCGGTGATGTTGTTGTCATTCGTTATGAGGGTCCAAAGGGCGGACCTGGTATGCGCGAAATGTTAATGATTACTGGTGCAATCAAAGGCGCAGGTCTTGGAAAATCAACACTTCTATTAACTGATGGACGTTTCTCGGGCGGATCAACTGGTTTATGTGTTGGTCACGTAGCTCCTGAAGCAGTTGATGGTGGACCCATTGCATTTATCAAAGATGGCGATGTAGTTCGAATCGACATCACAAAACGCACATTGGATTTACTCGTTGACTCAAAAGAGCTAGAGGCTCGAAAAGTTGGCTGGAAGCCATTGGGCCATAAATACACCCGCGGGGTATTGGCTAAATATTCAAAGCTGGTCGGATCTGCATCCAAAGGCGCGGTCTGCGACTAAGGAGTGCTCAAATTGTGAGATGTGTATCTCATGCCTTGACTCTTATGCGTAATTCATTGGAGAATATGCCCATGAGTACACAATTTGTGGTGGTGATTTAGTAGCGCGTGATCGAACCTTGATCATGCGCCACCCTCAGTTATCTGAGGGTTTTTTCGTTTAATCACACAAATTTCAAAGAGGAACGAAGGGAGAAGAACAATGAGTCAGATGACTGGGGCGAGTTCACTAGTGGCATCGCTAGAAGCTGCTGGCGTTGACGTCATGTTCGGAATCCCAGGAGGTGCGATTCTTCCTGCCTACGATCCAATTTTCTCTAGCTCGATTCGCCACATACTTGTTCGCCACGAACAAGGCGCAGGACATGCTGCAACTGGTTATGCCCAAGTAACTGGGCGCGTAGGTGTGTGCATCGCTACTTCTGGTCCAGGTGCAACAAATCTTGTGACACCACTGGCCGATGCAGCTATGGACTCTGTTCCAGTTGTTGCAATCACAGGCCAAGTTCCCTCCGTTGCAATTGGAACTGATGCATTTCAAGAGGCAGATATCCGCGGCATCACAATGCCATTTGCAAAACATAATTACCTTGTCACTAACGCCGCCGATATTCCGCGCGCAATTGCAGAGGCATTTCATATCGCAAGCACAGGCCGTCCTGGTCCCGTCCTAGTTGATATTGCTAAAGATGCTTTGCAAGCGATGACAGATTTTAAATATCCAACATCAGTGAACTTGGCCGGATACCAGCCAAAGTTAGTTCCCGACAACCAGGCCATAGTTGATGCAGCGGCATTAATTGCACAATCAAGCAAGCCGGTTTTCTATGTTGGTGGGGGAGTAATCAAAGCCAACGCTTCGCGTGAACTCTTAGAGCTTGCACAGTTACTTGGCGCTCCAGTTGTTACAACTTTGATGGCACGGGGAGCTTTCCCAGATAGTCATCCATTACATCTTGGTATGCCAGGAATGCATGGAACAGTTGCTGCGGTGACTGCGCTTCAAAAATCAGATCTTCTGATTACTTTAGGTGCACGCTTTGATGATCGCGTTACCGGTAAACTCTCATCCTTTGCAGTCAATGCCAAGGTAATTCACGCCGATGTGGACCCTGCTGAAATCGGTAAAAACCGCTACGCAGATGTTGCCGTTTTGGGAGATCTCAAAAACACTATCTCTGCTTTGATTCCAGCGCTAAAAGCTGCCCTAGCTAAGAGCCAGCCAGATTTAACGCCGTGGCTTCGCCAGATGAATTCATTAAAATCTGCTTACCCATTGGGTTATGACAAACCCGCAGATGGTTCATTGTCTCCGCAGTATGTAATCGAGCGCCTTGGAAAAATCTCTGGACCACATGCAATCATCGCATCAGGTGTTGGACAACATCAGATGTGGGCATCGCAGTTTGTCTCTTATGAAAATCCTCGCACATGGCTTAACTCAGGTGGTCTTGGAACTATGGGATATGCAGTTCCTGCTGCGATGGGCGCAAAAGTTGGAGCACCAGATACAACTGTCTGGGCTATCGATGGCGATGGTTGTTTCCAGATGACTAACCAAGAGCTGACAACGTGTGCACTTAATAACATTCCA
>CAIVDO010000084.1 GCA_903904665.1 uncultured Actinomycetes bacterium
AAAGATTGAAGCGTGAGCAACTGCCTGCGGAAATGAAAGTGGATCTTCAGAAATAACTGGCCAACCCAATTCATTAGCAAAGTTATTAACGGCATCGACAGTTAAACCGCCGCGATCATGTCCAATTACTAAAACACCACGTGTTGCATCACTTTTTAGTGTGGCGGCTTTAGTTCTAGATTCAAAAACTTTTGGTGCAACTTTAATCTCATCTAGCCATTGTGTTGAATCATCAGGCAGCATTGGTTCATCAAATTGAAGATTGAGGTGGACTGGACCGTTGCGCAAACTATCGAAAGGTAGTTCCATAGGAAAAACTGGTCCATCGATATCTGCAAAATATCTCACTGCTTTTCCATAAATGCGCGCTTGCTCGGTAGTTTGATTGGCACCTGTTTTTCGCAATATTGCTGGGCGATCTGCAGTTAAAACTAAGAGCGGAGCATTGGTATGGCTAGCCTCTAATACCGCTGGATGGTAGTTGGCAACAGCGGTTCCGCTCGTGCAGAGGATTGGCACAGGCCGACCCGTTGCTTTAATAATTCCTAGCGCAAAAAACGCTGCCGTGCGCTCATCGATTCTCACATGTAGTTTTATTAATCCACGTTTAGATGCTGCGGCAAATGCAAGAGAAAGCGGTGCGTTGCGAGAGCCTGGTGAAACTACAACATCGCTAATTCCGGCCTCAATAATCTGGCGAACTATTACACGGGCAAGACTGGTTGAGTTATTCATCCGAGTAGCACCGCAGTTCTCATGATTCGATTCTTCCACCATTCATAACGATCTGCAGAGACTTCAAGCCCATTAAACTTTGGAACAATCTCATTAATTGCTATCGAGCCATCAATAATCGCGAGTTCAGCTAGATTTGCTGACAAAAGCGAGCCTGTTGCTAAACCGCAGGCGTAATCTAAAGTTTGAATCGAAGCAGCTAATTTGAGGCCGTAATTAATTCCAACCGCGCTTTCCAACGCACTTGAGACAACAACTGGAAGTTTGTGGTGCTGGGCTAATTTATGTGCTCGGACAATTCCCCCAAGAGGTTGTACTTTTAACATCAAAATATCAACTGCCCCGTTTAGATCTATATCGAATGGATCTTTACTTTTACGCAAAACTTCATCGCCAACTATTTTTACATCAACCCGGCTTTTAAGTTCTCTTAACTCCTCAACCGTTGTACATGGTTGTTCGACATATTCAATCTCCCCACAAAGATCTAAGAATTTTGCAGCTTGATCAACGCTCCACAGACCATTGACATCAATTCGAATCTTTGCCATTGGCGAGAGTTTTCTTACCATAGCAATACGAGCTAAATCCTCATCATGATTTGATCCAACTTTTATCTTTACCGCTGTGCAACCAGGAAATGTTGAAAGAATTCGATTAATTTCACTCTCGCCATTAAGTGCCGGCATCGTTGCATTAACTGAAATACTGCTTCGAAATAACTCTGGTGGTGGAACAGTCGCTGCTTCAATCGCACACGCTAACCACGGAGCACATTCCTGATCGTCATACTCAAGAAAGGGTGAAAACTCAGCCCAGCCTTGGGGGCCTTCAAATACTGCTACTTCACGGTAATTGATCCCACGAAAATTACTCTTCGTTGGCAGGCTTACAACTCTTAACGAGTCAAGAATCAAATCAAGCATCGTTTAAGGGCGCTTTGGAAATTTCCCGAAATCAGGATCTCGTTTTTCTTTATAAGCATCTCGGCCTTCTTGACCCTCTTCTGTCATATAGAACAACAGCGTTGCATCTCCGGCTAACTGTTGTACTCCGGCTAAACCATCATCTGCGGCATTTAAGCTGGCTTTGAGTAAGCGAAGTGCTAGAGGTGAGTTGCGAAGCATCTCGCGACACCAAGAAACGCTCTCGGCTTCAAGTTCTGCAATTGGAACAACTGTATTAACTAAGCCCATCTCTAACGCTTCTTGTGCATCGTATTGACGAGTTAAGAACCAGATTTCACGGGCTTTCTTTTGACCAACATGCGCTGCAAGCAAACCTGCACCATAACCGCCGTCGAAAGAGCCAACCATTGGACCGGTTTGACCAAACTTTGCATTATCTGCAGCGATTGTTAAATCACAAACAACATGCAAAACATGTCCACCACCGACGGCCCAACCAGCAACCATTGCAACTACAGGTTTTGGTGTACGACGAATCTGTACTTGTAAATCTAAAACATTTAAACGGCCGATGCCCTTTTTCGCTAACTTGTCATCGCCAAGGTATCCATCATCGCCTCGAACGCTGATGTCACCGCCAGAACAAAACGCTTCTGTTCCTTCTCCTGTAAAGATAATGACGCCTACTTCTTCATTATCGCGAGCGAGATGAAAAGCTTCGATTAACTCAATAATTGTTTGCGGGCGAAATGCATTACGAACCTGTGGGCGGTTAATGGTGATCTTGGCCATGCCATCACCCATTTGATATTTAATATCAGTGAAATCTTCACCACCTGGCGCGTTGACCCAATTAGGAATCTCACGGCTACCAAAATCACGCTTAAAAGGCTTGCTCACATTTCCTCCATTGTCTTAACAAGGGATACCCTACGGGTGCAATGGAGATGAAGTCACAACGAGGTATTCACCGGGTTAGCCCTGCGTGCACAATCCCTGATTTAGCCGCGCAAATCACAGCGGCCCTTGTCGGTACGGGCCCTGCCTTAGGTATCGGAGAAGTCCGATCGACAATCGCTCCCTCTAATATCGCCCTTGTTATCGGGACCAGTGGCACAACGGGTTTGAGTAAAGAAGTCGCATTTACATCGGCTGCTCTGCTTGCTTCTGCCCGTTCATCAAATACCTATCTTCAAGCAAAACCTGGTCAGCAATGGTCACTCTTTTTACCTTTAACACATATCGCCGCGGTCAATGTCATCATCCGATCAATGGAACTTGGAACACTTCCTATTGATTTACGTGAACATGAGGGCGAATATCCAAAAGTAGATTTTACTTCAATCGTTCCGACACAGTTATTTCGCGCCCTCAATAGTGATGATCGTTTACTACATCATCTGCAAAGTGCGCAGGCTGTTTTAGTTGGTGGGGCAGCGTTATCTTCTACGTTACGCAAACAAGCAGAGGCAGCTGGAATTAAAGTTGTTGAAACTTATGGAATGACTGAAACCTCTGGCGGATGCATCTACAACGGACAGGCAATCGATGGGGTTGAATATTCGATTAATGGAAAAGGGTTAGTACAGATTCGTGGCGCTGTTATGTCGCAAACATATTTAAATGCACCGGAGCTATACCAATTAAGTGATGGCTGGTTTGTCACTAACGATCTTGGTGAAGTCATAGACGGCAAATTAGGCATCCTTGGCCGCGCCGATGATGTCATCATCTCTGGTGGAGAAAATATTTCATTGACTGGAATCGAGGCAACGCTTTCAATTAGATACCCCGAGATTGAATTTGCCGCCTTTGCAGTCAATGACATTCAGTGGGGACATGCTTTGCACTTGGCTGTTGTTGGAGATATCAGCGAGAGTGAGATTGTGCATTACTTGGAAGCAGCTTTAGGTGCTGCATCAAAACCAAAAGGGATTCATAACTTAGAATCACTACCCTTGCTCGGTATCGGCAAAGTCGATCGCATAGCTCTTGCAAAGATGGTGGAAAATGAATAAGTGGATTCTCGGTGCGCGCCCACGCACTTTGCCGGCAGCAATTGCACCGGTTGTGGTGGCAACTGCTTTAGCTGGTTCTGACTGGAACTGGTTTCGTGCGGCGCTTGCTTTAAAAGTGGGGGTTTGGCTGCAGATCGGCGTTAATTACGCCAATGATTATTCAGATGGAGTTAAGGGCACAGATACCAATCGCATCGGACCAACTCGTTTAGTTGCAAGTGGATTAGCAACTTCTAAGCAAGTTAAATACGCCGCCTTCATCTCTTTTGGAATTGCATCGATCGCGGGAATTTGGCTCTCTCTTTTAACTTCACCTTTATTACTAATCGTTGGAATGGCAGCGATCGCAGCGGCCTGGGGTTATACCGGTGGAAAAAATCCTTACGGATATAACGGGTTAGGTGAAGCCTCTGTATTTATCTTTTTTGGTTTAACGGCAACAGTTGGAACTTATTACACCCAAACTGGTCGCATCACTGCACTGAGTTTTATCTGCGCGATACCTATGGGCACGTTGGCTTGTGCGATTTTGGCAGTGAATAATATTCGTGATCGAGCACAGGATGAGTTAGTTGGTAAGCGAACCCTTGCAGTTCGTTTGGGCGATTCAAAGGCCCGTTTAGGTTTTGTATCTCTACTCGTCCTTGCTCATGTGGCAGCGCTTGCGACTTTAATCCCTTGGGCCTTATTAACTGTGATCGCATTACCGTTAACGGTGTCAATCTCACGTTCGGTAATGTCGGGTATCACAGGAGTTGGGCTTATTCCGCTTATAGGTAAGACCGGCAAGCTGCAGTTAATTTTTGCCTCTCTCTTTGCACTGGCTCTGGCGCTACACTAAAACCATGTCCAGCCTTATATTAATTTTTCTCCTTACTAGTTTTATGATCTATTCATTAATCGATTGCGCACGTACTGATGAGACTCAAGTACGCAATCTGCCGAAATGGGCATGGATTCTTATTATTATTTTGATTCAAACTTTTGGTGCAATTGCATATTGGGTTGCAGGTCGCCCAAAAACTGCGCGTTTAGGTGGAGCTCCAAAGCGACGCATTCTGCCGCCAGATGATGATCCAGATTTCTTAAGAAAGCTTTAATCTCTAAAGACCTGAGTAGGTGTGCTTTCCGGTTCCCCAAATATTTACGTAAACGTAATTAAATAGGAATGTTGAACCAGCAAATAAACAAAGCCAGGCAGCTTTACGACCACGCCAACCAACTGTTACTCGCGCATGTAGGTAAGCAGCATATGCAACCCACGTAATAAAGGCCCACGTCTCTTTTGGATCCCAACCCCAGTAACGGCCCCATGCACTCTCTGCCCAAATCGCACCGGCAATAACTGCAAAGGTCCATAGTGGAAATACAAAAGCAACTAGTCGATAAGAAAGTTGATCTAAATCTTCAAGAGATGGCAGGCGCTTAGCCCATGCAGTTCGCTCGCCACGTGATTCCATTGCATCTAAATAAAGGTAAGTGGCTGCAATCGCATTTGCCAATAGGAAAACACCACCGGAGATAATCGCTGCTGAAACGTGAATAACTAACCATGTTGATTTTAACGCTGGAACGAGTGGTGCACTTGGGCGATATAAAACTGCAACGGCAGTACCCAGGGTGAGCAATACTGCAATTGAAACTATTAAACCTAACCAACGTAAATCATATTTGCGAAGAGCTGCAAGGTATGCACCTGAAAATGCCATTGCTCCAGTAATTGAAAACTCGTACATGTTTCCCCAAGGAACACGCCCTGCAGAGATGCCTCGAGCGATTACTCCTGCAACAAGAAAAAGGAATCCTAAAATCATCATTGCTGTTGCAATACGCGCAACTTTTTCGGTGCGCTTGTAATCTAAAGTTTTCTTAGAATCCTCTGTAGTTAAACGAACAGCCCAGGCAGTTTCAATTGCGTGAGCGAAAAACGAGAGCGTATAAACGGCCATGGAGGAATAGACAAGGTAGTTAGAGAGATAAGCCCAAGTACGTGACATCTATTTCTCTCCTTTAAGCATCGCTACAAACTGTTGCATTTCAATCTCTAAACCTGGGGCTGCATTCTTAGCTAATCCAGCGACCTCTACTGACTCTCCAACGCGAATCCATATGCGTCGGCGCCTTGTAAATAGTGATGCAAGCAAACCAAGGATGGCAACAATACCGCCGAGCAGGGCAAAGTTCTTGCCGGGGTCATTAACGATCTGCAGATTGACCCACTGCTGATAACCCTCAAATGTTATTGAACCTTGAGGATATGTATATGTCTCACCTGGCTTTAAGGATTTAAGACCAACCTGTTTCATTTTTGATGTGTCGATGCGATAAACAGATTGCGGAACACCGCTATCGAGACCTAAATCACCGATCCACGCAGATAATAGAAGTCGTGGATCCAGCGCTTCAGGAAAGGCGCTTATAGCGCCATTGCCTTCACTACGTGCATACGTTGGAACAAATGATCCAACAAAGCCAATCTGTGGTTGCGCATCTGGAACTTTTATCGCACCAATAGATCGAAGATTGCCATCTTGTGGCAAGAACGGCACTGGACCTTGCATCGCAACGTTGCCCTTGGAATCTCTAACCGTTACTACCGGTGAATATCCATTTGCTTGCAGATAGATATTTGTGTTTCCTAATCTCAACGGAGAGTTCACTTTGATTGTGCGCTTTTCGCTTTGACGCAAATCTCCTTGGGCAAAAGTTACTTCAAGGGTGTAATCCTCGGGAGCGTTGGTTTCAATATTGTATTTGGCGGTGAACTTATCGACAGTTATTACAAAATTTGAAAGATGTCCCTCTTTAAAGAGTTTGCCATACTGCAATGAGTCATAACTGGTAGGTATGTTAACAAAGCGCTCTCCGACATTAAGTATTGCTTCTCCGCGCATTCCAAAGAGTGAACTAAAAGAAATTCCCAACAAGATAAGAATCAATGCTAGATGAAAGAAGAGATTTCCAGTCTCACGCATGAAACCTTTTTCTGCAGAAATCGAGCCATCTTTTTCTAAGATTCTAAATCCTTTGGATTTAAACCAGTCGCGGGCTTTTTCTAACTCATCACCATGGGCTGACCATGAACTGTATTGCTCCATGCGATCAAGGTTCTTAGGTGTAGCTGGCGGTAGCGCTCTGGATGCATGGAAATGCTCAATTGTTCGAGGCAGAACGCAGCCAATGAGTGAGATAAAAAGAAGGATGTATATCGCGCTAAACCACGCCGATCCATAGACATCAAAGAGTGAAAAGCGATCCATCCATCGGAAGAGATCTGGCGAGTTCTTAAAGTACTCACTAACTTTCATAGGGTTTTGTGTGCGCTGGGGAATTATCGAACCCGGGATAGCTGCAACACCAAGTAGCAAAAGAAGAATTAACGCCGTGCGCATGCTGGTTAATTGACGCCAGCCATAACGTAATAAACCAACACTGCCTAACTCTGGAAGATCAATCTCTTGGCTCATTTAAACCACCGGAATAAAATCAGAGATAAGTGAGCGAATTGAGTTCATCATCTGACCCCACATGCCAGTAACTTCTAGTATTCCAATAACAATTAGGAAGATTCCGCCGATCTTTGCAATCAAATCACCGCGACGAACTAAATACTTACGCATTTTTTCTGAGCGATCAAGAAATAAACCAGAGAGAATAAATGGCAGACCCAAGCCGAAGCAGTAACCAAGAGATAGCAGTGCGCCACGTACAGCACTTGACTCTTGAAATGCCAATGTCTCAACAGCAGCTAGGGCTGGCCCAATACATGGAGTCCAACCAACACCAAAAAGAAAACCTAAAACAGGTGCGCCAACTAATCCGCCCGTAGTTTTGATTGTTGGACGAAAAGTCGGTGCAAATGGAAACTTTCCTAGGAAAACAAAGCCAAGGAAGATTGTTATCACCCCAAGAAATCGAGAGATTAAATCTTCATTTGCTACGAGGTGGTTACCAATTCCTCCAAAGATTGCGCCATATGAAACAAAGACGGCACTAAACCCCAATACGAAAAGTATTGATCCAAGTAATACTTTGCCACGATTTGCAGAAAAGCCTGCAGCAAATGATAAATACCCTGGCACAAGGGGCAATACGCAGGGAGAAAGGAAGGAAATTGCTCCCGCCAGAAATGCAACAGGCAAAGCAGTTATAAGAAAACCACTCATGATCTGTTCAACAAAGAAATCTCTCATTCAGCGCTCACCCGCTCAATTAAGTCAGTTAGCGATGCAACGGTGATCTCACCAGATATTCGTGCAGCCAACCTTCCCTTTTTATCAATTACTACCGTTGAAGGAATGGCGTTAGCGGGTAGTGATCCTTTAAAACCGACCAACAGCGAATCATCAATAAACGTTGGATAAGGCAGGGCGAATCGGCGCTGAAATGCTTCAGCTGTAGCTGGATTATCACGAGTTAAAATCCCCATAAATGCAACATCAGTGTATTTATTAGCAAGTGCCACAAGCGTTGGTGCTTCTGCCCTACATGGCGAACACCACGATGCCCATACATTTACAACTGCAACTTTTCCAACCACAAATCTGTAATTTGTTCCAGACAATGTCATTCCTGATAATGGTGGCGCTTCTATTCTTTTTTCTGGTTTAATAAAAGTTACTGAACCATTTCCTGCCACAAATGATTCTTGCGAACTAGAAGTTCCGCCGCCGCTACACGAAGTAAGGAGTGTGGCAATAATTACTACTGCCAGAGCACGAAAAGCAAATTTCATTATTTCTTCTTTGGTAAAAGATGACGCGCTGGTTCAGAATAAGTCAGGCCAGAAATAAAACCTTCGTCATCAAAGTGAATACTTGTAACAGATGCTAAAGAACACTCCCGCCGGCGTGGATCATGGATTAATCGGCGGTTTTCAATTGCACTTCTTAGAATCCAAATTGGTAACTGATGCGAAACAACGATTGCATCTTTTCCTTTTGCGGCATCTCTTGCTGCAAAGATGGCAGCTAACATTCGGTTGATCTGCTCGTCATATGGTTCGCCCCATGATGGTTTCCATGGATTCCATAAGTGTCGCCATGATGATGGATGTTTTAAAACTCCATCGCCAACGCCAAAGGGCTTGCCTTCAAATACATTTGCCGCTTCTATTAATCGCTCATCAGTTGTAATAGAAATATTGTGCGCTGTGGCAATCGGGGCTGCAGTTTCTTGAGCCCGTTGCAAAGGTGAAACATGGAGTGCGCCAAGATCAATTGTCCTTGACCAATCGCCCAGAGTTTTGGCCATCTCTTGTCCACGCGCAGAAAGGCTCCAGCCAGGTTGGCGTCCATAGAGAATCTTGTTGGGATTTTCTACTTCACCGTGACGCACGACATGCACTGTTGAACTCATTGGCAAAGCATAAAGCGTCCCAATTGATGCAAGTTCGTTAAGGT
>CAIVDO010000085.1 GCA_903904665.1 uncultured Actinomycetes bacterium
CAGTGGGTGCGTAACATCAAGGACTTTGGATTCTTGGGCTCGAATGATTTCATAATGCGCCACCACAACAAACGTGCAGCGCGTAATTTAGCAACCTCGAGGTAGAAGTTCATGCCAATCGCAAAGAAGAAAGAAAGGCGTCCTGCAAAACCATCAATATCCAATCCTTTGGTAAGCGCAGTTTTGACATACTCTTTACCGTCTGCTAATGTAAATGCCAATTCCAAGACTTGATTTGCTCCGGCTTCTTGCATGTGATAACCCGAAATCGAGATCGAGTTAAATTTGGGCATATGCTTTGCGGTGTACTCAATGATGTCGCCAATAATGCGCATCGATGGCTCTGGCGGGTAAATATAGGTATTTCGAACCATGAACTCTTTCAGAATATCGTTCTGAATGGTTCCAGATAGCAGCTCTTGCTGAACACCCTGCTCTTCACCTGCCACGATATAACCAGCTAGCACTGGCAGTACAGCACCATTCATAGTCATCGATACTGAAACTTTATCTAGAGGGATGCCATCAAATAATATTTTCATATCCTCAACAGAATCAATGGCAACGCCAGCTTTCCCAACGTCACCAGTAACCCGTGGATGATCAGAGTCGTAGCCGCGATGGGTTGCCAAATCAAAAGCGACTGAAACACCTTGGCCACCTGCATCTAACGCTTTGCGATAAAAAGCATTGGATTCTTCTGCCGTAGAAAATCCTGCGTACTGCCGAATCGTCCAGGGTCTTACTGAATACATGGTTGCTTGTGGTCCACGCACAAATGGCTCGAAACCAGGCAAGGTGTTGGTGTAATTTAAGTCTTGAGTATCTGCAGAGGTGTAAAGCGCTTTTAGTTGAATGCCATCTGGAGTCTGCCAGCCTAATTTGTCTGTATCACCATTGGGTGCAGATTTTTGGGCTGACTTTTTCCAAGAATCTAGATTGACTTCTGGAAAGGAAGGCCAAGAATTCGAAGAACTTTTCTTTTCTGAACTCACAAAACACTCCTGTTTTTTGTTGCATTGCATATAAGATTTCCTAATTCTGCTTGACTATTTAGAATTTGTCCAGCTATCATGTATACATAATTATGAATACAAAACTAATTAATAGACCCTTATATGAAGACGTCGCAGACCGGCTGCGGGAGCAGATATTCTCGAAAGAATTAGCTCCAGGAAGCTGGTTAGATGAGCAAAGCCTAGCTAAGCAATTCGGTATTAGCAGAACCCCCATGCGTGAAGCCATCAAAGTATTGGCTTCTGAAGGCTTAATAACTATGAAAATGCGCAGGGGCGCTTATGTCACTGAGGTGGCGAGAAAAGATTTAGAGCAGATTTTTACTATTCTCTCTCTGCTAGAAGGCGAAGCGGCTCGGGAGGCAGCAGCAAAAGCAAGCGAAGAAGAACTCAATCAGTTGGATTACTGGCATCATCGCCTTGAAAAGGCGGCTGCAGATCGAGATTTAGAACAATTTTTTGAAATTAATGGCAAATTTCATGAATTAATACGCGAAATTGCTGGAAATCGTTGGATGAATGGGGTAATTGGCGACCTCAGAAAAGTGC
>CAIVDO010000086.1 GCA_903904665.1 uncultured Actinomycetes bacterium
ACTTGATGATTACAAATCTCAACTTGAAGCCGAACGCAGCAAGACTGAATCTGCCGTTAAGTTAAATGCCGAACTCGTTGCCATGAAGGAGTCCGTTGAGAAACTTTCAACGCAGGCCAATGAAGCTAACCGAATTCGTACTGAAGCTGAAGCAAAGCTCAATACAACTATTCTTGAAATGCGCCGTGCCTCTGAATCAATCTTTGATGAAACTAAAAAGATTGCTGGCGCACTTACCAATTCGCAGGTCCGCGGAAAATTTGGCGAAGCACAGTTAGAGCTTCTTCTGCAGGGCGCTGGATTGCGCGAAGACCACGAATACTCTCGTCAGAAATCAACGACCGATTCCGACTCTTCGGGAATCCCTGACATCACAGTAAAGATGCCTGGTGGCAGCCATATCTTTATCGATTCAAAATTTCCTTTTGATCGCTTTCTTGAAGCTTTTGATCCAGCTAATCAAGCAAATCGCGACGAGCTATTGCAGGCGCACACGAAAGATTTGCTCAAGCACATCGAAGCTCTTGCAAAGCGTGGCTACCACAAATCACAGGGATCCCCTGATTTCGTAGTTCTCTTTGTTCCATTCGAGACCTTGTTATCCGAGGCGCTGCGTTTAGATGCCAACCTGCTTGAAAAGGCCTTTAAAGTCGGCGTAACTGTCGCTACCCCAACTTCCATGATGGCGCTACTGCGCACTATTGGCTATATCTTTACGCGCAATAAACTAGCTGAAAACGCAGATGAGATTCAAAAAGTTGCCAGCACATTTTTAAAGAACATCACGTTGCTGCACACAAAAATTGTTGCTGTTGGCAAAGCCATCACCTCGACCTCTAAGGCTTATGAAGATCTAGTACCAACGGCTGAAAAGACTGTCCTTAGCCCGGCGCGACGTATTCATAACTTGGGTGTTACTGGCGATAAAGATAAACTTGCTATTGAATATCCAGAGGCACCGGCTTCAGTTCGTGAACTTAAAAACGATGAACTTGGCGATGATGATTTCATTGATGCAGAAGAGATAACAGATGGAGAAAAATAAATGAGCACCGTTACCAAGCTTGCTATTCAAGGCCCAGGCCTTAAAAAAGAGGGCATCGTTGTGCTGCAAAGTTTCTTCATCGGCCTCTTCACTTTTATCGAGCTATGGCTGCGCAGTGGCGTTGGAATCCTCACTGGGGTAATGATCCTTCTAGCTTTTTATGGCGCACTTCGCTTTGGTCGACCTGGAACAACCTATGTCTGCGTTGTCACGCCCCCACTAGCCTTTGCCGCTTCTGCGATTTTCTGGATCGCCCTCTTTGATGGCTTTAGGCCATCTCGCGTTGGAATTGATTTCATTGCTGCGCTAGCAAGTGAGGCACCATTTTTAATTATCGGCGCTGCATATGGTTGGTTTGTTTACTTGAATGCAAAGGCAAAAACTAAGCCTTCAAAGGCTCGCAGAGCTTAAAGTCCGGCGCTTTTAAGATCTTTGCGCAGCTCTGGAGGCAGTGCAAATAGCAGTGACTCTTCACTTGCCGTAATAGTTTCAACATCGCTAAAACCATGCTCGGCCAATGTTGCCAAGACATCTTTAACCAAAATCTCTGGAACCGATGCACCACTTGTTAAACCAATTGTTTCAACCCCTGTAAACCAGTGCTCTTGAATCTCTTCGGCATAATCAATTAAATGCGAGACTTTGGCGCCATATTCCAGTGCAACCTCAGCCAAGCGCACCGAGTTAGAAGAGTTTTGAGAACCGACCACAATCACTAAATCAGATTGAGGTGCAATCGTTTTGATCGCCTCTTGGCGATTTTGCGTTGCATAACAAATATCATCACTAGGAGGATCTTGAATATCAGGAAAGCGCTCTTTCAAAATCGCTACAGCTTGCAGAGTTTCATCAACGCTAAGCGTTGTTTGTGACAGCCAGACTAATTTCTTTCCAGGGGTTGGCTGCACTGTGCGGGCGCCTTCAAGGCCATCAACAATCTGTACTTGACCAACAGCTTCACCTGCTGTGCCCTCGACTTCTTCATGGCCATGGTGACCAATGAGCAAGATTTCTGCATCCTCTGAGGCAAAACGCTTTGCTTCCATGTGAACTTTAGTTACAAGCGGGCAGGTTGCATCGATAGTTTTTAAGCTACGGGCCGCTGCCTGTTCATGCACAAGTGGTGCAACGCCATGGGCTGAGAAAACGACGGTTTTCCCCTCTGGAACTTCATCGGTCTCATTTACAAAAATCGCACCCTTTGCTTCCAGACTTGCCACAACATGAACATTGTGAACAATCTGCTTGCGCACATAAACCGGAGCTCCATAAACGGCCAGCGCTTTTTCAACGGTGACAACGGCGCGGTCAACGCCGGCGCAATATCCGCGGGGCGCAGCAAGTAGAACTCTCTTAGCCATGCGCTGAGTCTATTAGTCTTGGCGCATGTTCGAAACTTCAAGTGAATCCCCCGCACCAGTCCGGGTCGTCACTGAAGCGATAAAAGAATATGTGGATCGCTTAGGCCCTATCTGGGTTGAAGGTGAAATCTCAGAGCTCAATGAACGCAGCGGAATGATGGCCTTTATCCGCTTACGTGATCCCAGTGTTGATATGTCTTTATCTGTCATGTGTCATAAATCAGTAATCGCTGCGATTCAACCGCTGCCGGCAAATGCCCGCGTTGTTATGTATGCAAAGCCATCTTGGTATACAAAAAATGGTTCATTAACTTTATCGGCCCGCGAAATTCGCCAGGTAGGTGTCGGTGAATTACTAGCACGTCTTGAAGCGCTAAAAACTCTGCTGGCATCAGAGGGTCTCTTTGATTCAGATCGCAAAGTTTCACTTCCATTGCTGCCAAAGAAAATCGGTTTGATCTGCGGACGCAATACCGATGCTGAAAAAGATGTCGTTGAAAACGCTAAGCGCCGCTGGCCATCAGTTCTCTTTGAAATCCGTGAAGTCACCGTGCAAGGCGCAGCGGCAGTCTCTGAAGTATCTGCAGCTCTTGCCGAATTAGAGGCCGATGAAGATGTAGAAGTAATCATCATTACTCGCGGCGGTGGCTCCTTTGAGGATTTACTTCCCTTTAGCGATGAGTCACTTGTGCGTCTTGCAGCTTCGTGTCACACGCCGATTGTTAGCGCAATTGGCCACGAAAAAGATTCACCATTGCTAGATCTAGTAGCAGATTTTCGTGCATCAACGCCAACAGATGCGGCAAAGCGAGTTGTGCCAGATATTGCCGAAGAAATCGAGATGATTTCAAAACTACAAGATCGTGCCCGCCGCACATTGGTCAATCGCATCGATATGGAGAGCACGCGCATTAAATCCTTTAAGGATCGCCCTGTAATGAAGGATCCGCATGTGATCATTACATCAAGAGCTGAAATCATTGTGGCCCTTAAAGATCGTGCCCATAGATCCTTTGCTGGTCATGTGAAATTAGCTAAAGAAGAGCTAGTGCAGATCAAGGCCCGTGTGCGTGCATTGTCACCACAGGCCACATTAGATCGCGGTTACTCAGTAGTTCAGTTAGCTAATGGTGACATCGCCCGCGATGCAACGAAGTTAAAGGCTGGCGATGTACTGCGATTGCGCCTTGCAAAGGGCGAGACCAATGCCACAGTGACGCCAGATAATGTGAAGGAGTAGATTTAGCCCATGAGTGAAAAGAAGATTTCTTACGAGGCTGCCCGAGATGAGTTAGCGCAAGTTGTTGAATCCCTTGAAGATGGCAGTGCCACGCTTGAAGAATCACTCAAGCTCTGGGAGCGCGGTGAAGAGTTAGCCAAGATCTGCCAGGAATGGCTCGATGGCGCAAAGAAGAAGTTAGATTCTGCAAAGCCGGCGGCAAAGTAAAGACTATGGCGCCAACTTTTTCATACTCACCGTTACTGCCCCTTGGTAAAGATGAAACTAAATACCGTCTTGTCAGCAAAGAGGGTGTAAGTGTTGTAAAGCTTGGCGATAAAGAGTTTTTACAGGTCCAACCGCAAGCGCTATCGCTCTTAGCCGAACAAGCAGTTCACGATATTTCACATTACCTGCGCCCAGCGCATTTGCAGCAGTTAGCAAATATCATTAAAGATCCGCAAGCCTCACCCAATGATCGCTTTGTTGCAACTGATCTTTTGAAAAATGCCAACATATCTGCCGGTGGAGTTTTACCGATGTGCCAAGACACTGGTACGGCATTAGTGATGGGCAAAAAAGGTCAATACGTATTAACAACAGCTAATGACGAGATTGCTATTTCTCAAGGTATCTACGATGCCTACACCAAGTTAAACCTGCGCTATTCGCAGATGGCTCCGGTTACTACCTGGGACGAGAAAAACACTGGCAACAACCTGCCTGCCCAGATTGAGATCTTTGCCGACAGTGATCATGTCGATGAATACAACTTCTTATTTATCGCCAAAGGTGGCGGCAGCGCTAACAAATCATTTTTATATCAAGAGACAAAAGCTGTTTTAAATCCCAAATCATTCATGGCCTGGCTCGATGAAAAACTACGCTCTATCGGTACCGCGGCCTGCCCTCCGTATCACTTAGCAATTGTCATCGGCGGCACTAGCGCCGAGCACACAGTAAAAACGGCCAAGCTTGCCAGCACTAAATATCTAGATTCATTGCCAACTAGCGGAGATGCAGCAACTGGCCATGGCTTCCGTGACCTTGAGCTTGAACAACAGGTCCTAGAACTGACTCGCACATTAGGAATCGGTGCTCAATTTGGCGGCAAGTATTTCTGTCACGATGTGCGCGTTGTTCGCCTACCTCGCCATGGTGCTTCTCTTCCCATCGCAATCGCAGTTTCCTGTTCAGCCGATCGCCAGGCCAAGGCCAAGATCACTAAAGATGGCATATTTCTTGAAGAGTTAGAGCGCGATCCTGCTCATTTCCTACCTGAGACAACTGATGAGCATTTAGATGATGATGTTGTGGCCATTGATTTAAATCAATCAATGGAGGCGATCCGTGCCCAACTATCTCAGTACCCAGTTAAGACCAGACTTTCACTCACTGGCACATTAGTTGTTGCCCGCGATTTAGCTCATGCCAAAATTAAAGCTGCAATGGATGAAGGCGCACCTATGCCTGAATATCTCAAGAAGTACGCCGTCTATTACGCAGGTCCTGCAAAGACTCCTGCTGGATATGCATCGGGATCATTTGGTCCAACTACTGCAGGTCGCATGGATTCATACGTTGAGTATTTCCAATCCAAGGGCGGATCTTTTGTGATGCTGGCAAAGGGCAACCGATCAAAGGCTGTGACCGATGCATGTAATAACCATGGCGGTTTCTACTTGGGTTCTATCGGAGGACCAGCGGCACGACTTGCTCAGGACTGTATTAAAAAGGTAGAAGTTCTAGATTTTGAAGAGCTAGGCATGGAAGCGGTGTGGAAGATCGATGTCGTTGATTTCCCAGCCTTTATTGTTGTTGACGATAAGGGCAATGATTTCTTTGCCTCAACTTCAAAGCCACTTACAATCGGGCAAAAGCCTTAGTAGAAATGTCTGGCTTTAAAGTGTGACCAGGCTTTGCATGGGGTGTCATAGCGCATAGTGATATAGCGAATTCCCCAGCGAATCTGAGTTACTGGGTTAGTACGCCAATCAGTTGCAATGACGCTCATCTTTTCAGCTGGTAGCGCCTGAGCAATTCCATGAGCACCTGAGCGATAGTTATGTGCTTTGTAGTTCCAGTGGCTCTCTTTAGTCCAGAGCGAGTTCAAACATGAGAACTGTGCTTGATCAAATCCATACTCTTCACTCAAAATCGCCTGGGCGACTTTGCGAGCGCCGATCTGTGTGCGGGCCATTTCGACCTGGACACTGATAGCTGAGACCAGCGCTAAATCTGAGGAGAACATTGCACCGACTGAAGTGGCAGCTAACTCAATAGAGCCATACAAAGCCGCTGCATTTTCTAGTGGTGCTTCAGTGGCCGCGATCGTGGTGCTCGCAGTTTCAATCTCGATGTGAGAGGTCATGGGAAATTCCAGACCATATGCACTAGGTAGGGCAGAGGTTAAAAAGAGCATGGCGGCGACAACGCTCCAGATCGCAACAGTTTTGCTTTTGACTCTCATCGTCCTACTCCCTTCCTCTAACCCACATCCCACGTCCGCAAGCCATCAGCCTCGATTTGAGGCTTCATAACTAACGGGGAATGGCTTTAGAGTGGCGTGTAGCACTGACATGGGCAAATCAAAGTGTGCATAAGTCGCGAATTCACAGGAAGGGCGAAGCTGTGGATGAGGTAAAAGCGCAGGTCACTAAGGCGAATGTCCGAATTGCCCTAAATGTGACTGTGACCTTCTTTTTACCCTGAAATCGGACCTTCCAACATCTCAGTGACAAGGGCTGCGATCGGCGAGCGCTCGCTTCGAGTCAGAGTTACATGGGCAAAGAGTGGATGGCCCTTCAACGTCTCAACGACAGCGACCACGCCATCATGGCGACCGACTCGAAGGTTGTCGCGCTGACCAACATCGTGGGTCAGGACGACTCTGGAGGCGGTGCCGATTCTAGAAAGGACGGTAAGGAGAACTCCCCGCTCCAAAGATTGCGCTTCATCGACGATAACAAAAGAGTCGTGAAGAGAACGGCCGCGGATATGTGTCAGCGGCAAGACTTCAATCAAGCCCCGATCTACGATCTCATCGATCACCGGTTGACTAACTAGAGCTCCCAAAGTATCAAAGACGGCCTGGGCCCACGGTGACATCTTTTCGCCTTCACTGCCAGGGAGGTAGCCAAGCTCTTGGCCGCCGACTGGATACAGGGGACGGAAAATGACTACCTTTTTATGGATACGTTTTTCCATCACCGCTTCAAGACCGGCACACAAGGCCAGCGCAGATTTACCCGTTCCTGCCCGGCCGCCCATGGAAACAATTCCGATGGAGTCATCAAGGAGAAGGTCGAGTGCGATGCGCTGTTCGGCGCTTCGCCCATGCAGACCAAAAGCTGATCGGTCGCCTCTAATTAACTGCAACTGCTTTTCGGCAGTGACTCGGGCAAGTGCACTGCCCCGGTCTGAGTGCAAAACAAGACCGGTGTGAGTTGGCAGTTGGTGAGCAGCTTCATGGTCGGCGCGATCTGATGAGTACAGATCATCGATGACAGATGAAGCCACGGTGAGCTCTTCAATTCCTGTCCAGCCGCTATTGGCAACTAGTTCAGCTAAATACTCTTGAGCTTCAACTCCTACCGATGATGCTTTAACGCGAAGGGGTAGATCCTTTGTTACAAGAACTACGTTTTTGCCATCAGACATTAAATTCTTTGCAATGGCCAGGATGCGAGAGTCATTGGTTCCATCGCGCAAGAAGCCATGGGGCAGAGTTGAAAGATCGGTGTGGTTGAGCTCTACAGAAAGAGTTCCACCCTCAGGGGTCACAGTCAGCGGCTGGTCTAATCGCCCATGGGTAATGCGCAGATCATCTAGGGCGCGCAGTGCTGCCCGGGCAAAGTACCCAAGTTCTGGGTGATCGCGCTTAGTCTCAAGTTCGCCAATAACAGCGATAGGAATGATGACCTCATGCTCGGCAAATCGATGCAGGGCTCCAGGATCAGCTAATAAAACGCTGGTATCTAATACAAAAGTCTTCTTACCGCTTTGACTCTTAGAAGCCAATGGCTGGACTCCTCATTTTTAGTTGTACTAGTGGGGTGCTGCTTCTTATATGAAAAAGGTAGAACGAGTAGCGGCTAACTCTGTGGCGACACGCGCTTTGAATAAGTTAAATCTTGTTGAAGATTTGCCGGGGAAATCTCAACTGCCGAAACGGCGTTGGCGTAATGAATATGCACGTAGTGCACGCAAGAAATCTACTCGACGAAAATCTGGCCAATATGCCTCACAGAAGTAAAACTCAGATAAAGCGCTTTGCCATAAGAGGAAACCACCGAGGCGCTGTTCACCTGAGGTGCGGATTAATAGCTCAGGATCTGGTTGACCGGCGGTATATAAAAACTTAGAAATATCATCTGCCGTTAGCTTCTCTTTCGCCTGTTCTAAGGAGTGGCCAGATTTATCTTCTTCGCTCAAATAGTTTTTAACTGCATCCACAATCTCTCGTCGCCCGCCATAACTGATGGCGACATTTACTTCTAAGCCCCCTGGTCGAATCGGCTTGAGCGCAGAGAGTTTTTCCGAAAGCCATGGTGGCAAGAGATCAAGGGCTCCCACCGCTTTAATATTCCAGCGACCAGTTGCAGCTAAATCATCGACGGTATCGCCGATGATCTTAAGCAGCTCCTCAATCTCATCAGAGCTTCTTTTGAAATTATCAGTTGAAAGTAACCACAGAGTTACAACACGAACATCGGCTTCTTCGCACCAGCCCAAAAACTCAATGATCTTGTTGGCACCGGCCTTATGGCCATTGGGATCGTTATGGCTGGGATTTGCTTTTGCCCATCGGCGATTGCCATCGAGGATGACGCCAACGTGGTGTGGGGTTTTAGTGAAATCAAGTGCTCGAACCAAACGCCACTCATAGAGTGGATAGAGCAGTGATTTAATTAATTTACGAATAGCGGCGAACAACGCGGCGCTCGGCAATCAATGATGCAACAGGAAGTGTGCCGGCAAGTATTAATCCCAGCATCTTCATAAGAGGCCAACGGGCCTTCATTGAAAATGAGATAGCAGTCAAAATATAGAGCGGATATAAATATCCATGCACCATTGGAATCCATACGATTGCACTATGTAGATCTGGTACATCAAAGAGATATTTCACTGGCATATAAACAAACCAGAGCAGCAAAGACATGATGCCGCTGATGATGGCCATTACTCGATACCGCTTTACCGTTGCGCTCATGAGGCAACTCTACGGCGATAGAAGGGAAGGTAAAGCACCACCCCTGCCATTAGCCACCAGATCACCACATAGGACAGGTGCTGCCAATAAAAGCCTGGGATTCGAGAGCTCAACTTCTCTGGGGTGGGCCTTTGGCGTATTAACTTGCTGCCGGCATGTGATTCAGCCGAGGCCAGCAGATAGCCATCAAAGAGATCTAGATCAGTTAAGCCAACGATGACTGAACTATCCAGGCGCGAAATAACGCCACCGCCATTTAATGAATGATCAGCAGATTGAGTGGCAAGGAGTTGGCCTTGAATATCTATGACCATGGCCTGTGAAATATCTGGATTTAAAAGCCGCTCAGACCATAACCCGCGCACAACCAAAATACCTTTATCTGTTCCCACTTGAAGAAGCCCAACGTGCCAATCACTGCCCGTCCCATCGCCATCGACTTGGTTGGGGGCTTTGAAATCTGCAACGTAATGTCCTGAAACTTTGACCCAGCGATTAATAGCATCAACTGGAATCTCTTGACGTGGGGCGGTGATTGATTCAAGGTCAACAAATGCAGTTGAAACCTGTGTAGCTGTATTGAGAGATTCCTTTAATATTTTGGCTCGATCTAACTGCCACAATCCAAGAGCAAAGAAAATGCTGGCAATTAAAAGGAGAGTTATGCCCTGGGCCAGTTTGTTGAGAAAAGAATTACTGCTCGGTGCCGTCATCGCTTCGATCAATGCCCATAAATCGCTTATAGAAACTGCGCATCAAGAAAACTACAGCGATAATCAAGATCGCAATGGTGAGTGAACCGGCTGCGCCTACCTCATAATTTTTTTGCATGGCATAATCATTGCATGCATTCAGAAGAGCAGTTCTCTTACAACGATAGGTATGGCCTGCGCCCTGCCAATCGCTGGGTCGCCCCAGCCGTTGTTATTGCCTCTGTAGGAATTAGCTGGCTGGTGTGGGCAGGGTTACATCACTCAAATCCTGCTATCCGCACCTCACTTATTTCTTTTACCGCCACAACAGATCGTGAAATCTCGCTGCGCTATGAAGTTGTTCGCAAAGATAAAAACCAGGTTCTTACCTGCACATTAGTTGCTCGTGATTACGATAAAAATGTAGTGGGGCAGATTGAGGATGAAATCGCCCCTGGGCTTGCTTCATTAGAGCAAACGACAACGATTCCTACGCGTAGTCAGGCCGTTAACGCCGATGTGGTTGCCTGCCGTATTAAATAAGTTGTAGGCAACTACACCCACCTAGTACCTTTACGCCTTATGAGCTCACAGACATGGTTGACGCAGGAAGCTGCCGATCGTTTGCGCGCCGAATTAGAAAACCTAGAACAGCATGGTCGCAAAGATGTCACAGCAAAGATTGAAGCTGCACGTGCTGAAGGTGATTTAAAAGAAAATGGTGGCTATCACGCAGCCCGTGATGAGCAGGGAAAGATGGAAGCGCGCATTCGCCAGTTGAAGCAGATGCTAGAAAATGCTCACATCGGAACTCCCCCAACAACTGCCGATGGAAAAGTTGGCGCAGGCATGGTTGTTACCGCCGAAATCGCTGGCGATGAGATGAAGTTCTTACTTGGCTCACGCGAAATCGCTTCAGGTGATCTAGATGTGTACAGCGAAAAATCACCACTAGGTGCTGCAGTCATGGGCGCTGAAATTGGTGCAACGGTTTCATACACCGCACCTAATGGGCGCGAAATCACCGTAGTGATTAAGGCCGCAGAGTTTTACGCTTAGTTAGAAGAGTTTTTATATTTTCTAACGCTTAAAGGTATAAAGATCACCATAATCAAAATCATATAAAAGATTGATGTAGTTAGTGGATGCTGGCTAGGAAAAGAATTAGCTGTTGCCCCGAATTGATTTTCAAGACCAAATAACTGACGGCATGCAGCAACCATGGTTGAAACCGGATTCCACTCGGCCACATACTGCAAGGCTTTTGGCATTCCAGTTGTAGGAGCAAAAGCATTTGAAAGAAAAGTCATAGGAAAAGTAATTAAGAAACTAACGTTTTGAACGGTACGGGCATCGCGCACGGCTAGGCCGGCATAGATTCCAGTCCATGACAATGCATATCCAAAGAGAAGCAGAAATACGAAAGCGCTAAATACTGAAAGAACACTTGCCGTTGGGCGCCAACCCACAGCAAATCCAGCTGCTGCCATAACAACTAATACCAAAATGTTTAGCAGTGAATCACCCAATGTGCGACCAACGACTAAAGCCGAACGGGCGATAGGCAGAGATCTAAAACGATCGATCAAACCCTTCTTCATATCTTCAGCAAGTCCTGATGCAGTAGCTGCCAAAGTAAATGCCACGGTCTGAACAAAGATGCCCGGCATAAGTAATTGAACATATCCGCCTGGCTGGCCAGTAGAAATCGATCCGCCAAAAACAAAGCGGAAAAGAAGCACAAACATGACGGGTTGAATAGTAGAAAAGATAAGGACTTCTGGAACACGGGCCAACTGCAACAACTGTCGCTTCGTGATGATTAAGGCATCTGCGATTGCATTTTTCATGCTTTTGCCTCTTCCTCTGCGGCATGGCCAGTTAAAGACATAAATACATCATCGAGTGATGGTCGTTTAAGTGCGATATCCAGCGGGTGAATCTTGGCATCATCGAGTGCGCGCAAAACATCCATGAGTGCAAGTGAACCAGTTGAAACCGGTGCGCTTATTTTACGTAAGGCTTCATCAAGATGAGCCTTTTGCCCACTAATCTTTTCAATAATGGCAGTTGTAGGTGCGATATGTGCAGCATCAACAATTACTTCTAAACGCTCGCCACCAACTTGGCTCTTAAGGGCATCTGAAGTTCCACGGGCAATAACCTTTCCATGATCAATAACTGCGATCTCATCGGCCAATTGATCGGCCTCTTCTAAATACTGAGTTGTTAGCAAAAGCGTTACTCCACCTTTAACTAACTCTTCAATAACTCCCCACATCTCTTGACGTCCACGTGGGTCAAGCCCAGTTGTTGGCTCATCCAGAAATAAAACCTTTGGCTGCACAATAAGTGATGCAGCTAAATCTAGACGGCGGCGCATTCCACCTGAATAAGTTTTGATTGGTCGGCGAGCGCTGTCGGTTAATGAAAATCTTTCCAGCAAATCCTCAGCTCTTTTAATCGATGCTTGTTTACCCAAGTGATACAGACGCCCAAACATCACTAAGTTATCCCAGCCAGTTAAAGTCTCATCAACTGCAGCATATTGACCAGATAGTCCGATGAGTTCGCGAACTTTATCTGGATGCTTAATAACATCGATGCCTGCGACAGATGCGCTGCCTGAATCAGGTTTTAATAACGTTGCCAGAATGCGTACCGTTGTTGTTTTACCTGCACCATTTGGGCCAAGCACGCTTAATACTGTGCCTTCTTCAACATCTAGAGATAAATCATCTAGCGCTTTAACTTCACCATCGCGGTAGGTTTTAACTAGATGTTGCGCAATAACTGACTTCACACGGTAACCTTACCCTCATGTCTAAAAACAAGCCTCTTAACGCATCAGCTAAGGCCCACACCCACAAGGAAATCATGATCATCCTGGGCGGACTTATGACTGGAATGCTCTTAGCCGCCCTTGACCAAACAATCGTCTCAACAGCTCTGAAGAACATTGTTGAAGAGTTTGATGGCCTCAACCACTACACATGGGTTGTTACTGCCTACCTACTCACTTCAACTGCATCTACTCCGCTGTACGGAAAGATTTCAGATATCTACGGCCGCCGCATTGTCTTCCAATTTGCCATTGTTACTTTCTTAATTGGTTCTTTCCTGGCCGGTGCTTCACAAAATATGGAACAGCTGATCGCAACACGTGCGCTACAAGGCCTAGGTGCTGGCGGCTTGATGGCACTTACATTTGTCATCATCGGTGACATCGTTCCTCCACGCGAGCGCGGCAAGTATCAGGGTTATTTTGGCGCAGTCTGGGGACTGTCTTCAGTAGCTGGCCCACTTCTTGGTGGGTTTTTCTCTGATCATGCACAGATTCTTGGTGTTACTGGATGGCGCTGGATTTTCTACATCAACCTTCCTATCGGTATCGCTTCACTGATTATTACTTCAGCTGTCCTTCATATTCCAAAGGTAAAGCGCGATCATTCAATTGATTACCTCGGTGCTGTTTTGATGGTTGTCTCTGTTTGCTTGATTCTGCTTTCAGTATCAATCTACGGTCCACAATACGGTTGGGGCGATAGCCGCACAGTTGCTTACTTAATAGTTGGTGTTGTCTTGGCTGTTCTCTTCTTATTCTGGGAAAGCAAGGCAAAGGAACCAATTTTGCCGCTGTACCTCTTTAAGAACCACACATTTTCTATCACTTCACTTTTAGGTGGTGTGATCGGTGCTGGAATGTTCGGAGCAATCGTTATGTTGCCTCTCTACTTCCAGGTTGTTAAGGGATATTCAGCTACATCGGCTGGTCTTAAGTTAATTCCGCTCATGCTTGGAATCGTTTCAACTTCAATTGTTTCAGGCAAGATGATTTCAAAGCACGGTCACTACAAGCGATTCCCAATTATGGGAACAGCGATTATGACTGTTGGTATTTTGCTGATGACTCGTTTGCAGATTGATACGCCTTATTGGCAGATCTCTATCTATGCAATCATGGTCGGTGCTGGCCTTGGTCTTTCAATGCAGACCATCGTTATTGCGCTACAAAATGCAGTTGATTTCAAGGATATGGGCGTTGCAACTAGCTCTAATACTTTCTTCCGCTCACTCGGTTCTGTATTTGGAACGGCGATCTTTGGAAGTATTTTGACTAACCGCGTTGCTCACTACATGGCATCTGGCTTTGGTGATTTAGCTAAAACTAATCCCAGCGCCTTAGCTGATTTTGATACATCAAAGTTGGCAGCCCTTACAACAAATACTGCAGTCCTTAAGACTTTCCCGCCCATCATTAAAAGCACCGCACTAGAGGCCTTCGTTAACTCATTCCACGTCGTCTTCTATGCCGCAGCTCCAGTAACTGCTTTGGGACTCATCCTTGCATTTATGTTACGTGAAACCCCACTTCGCACATCAGAGGACTACGCAGCAGCGCGTGAAGATGCAGCAGGAGAATCACTGGGTTAATGCAGTCTCCATTTAAGGATCTGCCGCGAGAAGTATCGATACTTGTCGCGGCATCCTTCTTTGTGGCAGTTGGTTTTGGAATCGTTTTGCCCGCTATCCCAGTATTTGCTAAATCCTTCGGGGTCAGCAATACAGCAATTGGATTAGTGGTCTCCTCTTTTGCAATTGTTCGCTTTGCCTCAGGGTTAATCTCTGGAAAGTTAGTTGATTTATTTGGCGAAAGAATCGTCTTCTCATCTGGTGTGGTCATGGTCTCGGTCTTTACCTTTCTTGCCGGACTATCAAATAGCTACCACCAACTACTTATCTTTAGATCTGCTGGCGGCCTTGGCTCTTCAATGTTTTCTGTCGCTGCAGGCTCGGTAATTATGCGATCCGTCGATGATGAGCACCGAGGTAGAGCGCAATCGGTCTATAACGGCGCATTTTTACTTGGTGGAATTTCAGGTCCTGCAATTGGTGGCTTGCTATCAACAATCTCACTTCGCGCCCCATTCTTTTCTTACTCTGTCATGCTTTTGGCATCTGGAACAGTCGCCTTTTTATTCTTAAAGGGCGAACATATTGGTAAGAAAGTTAAGGGTTTGCAAGCCACAAACCACACCACGATTCGTGAAGCATTTGCAATGAAGCCCTATCGAATCGCATTAGTAATTGCATTCCTTGCCAACTGGGTCATCTTCGGTATGCGCTCTTCAATTTTGCCAATCTTTGTAACTCAAGAACTACATTCAACAACTGCGGTAGTTGGCTTTGGTTTCACGATAAGTGCGATATTCCAGGGTCTTCTACTTATGCGTGCTGGCCGACTATCTGATCAACAAGGCCGACGGTTAGCCTCTGTTATCGGTTCATCAGTTATTTTGTTTGGTGTCATCGTTTTATCTTTGGCCGTGCATCCCTGGATGTATCTAGCAGCTATGGCCATCATTGGAATTGGTGGGGCATATCTATCAACTACCCCTGCCAGCATCGTTGGCGATGTTATTCACGGCAAGGGCGGACAAGTAATCGCTGTTTTCCAGATGGCAGGTGATGCAGGAATGATGGTTGGTCCAATTATTATTGGGTGGCTATCTGATCTTTATTCTTACAGAACTGCATTCGCTGTTTCAGCCGTTGCATTTAGTATCGCCGTAATACTTTCAACTCAAATCCCAGAGACCAGAAAAACAGAAGAGCCCCAGGATATTAACCTGAGGCCCTTCGAACAGCTGGATTAGTTAGTTATCGTTGCGCAAGATTGAAAGCAAGCGCAAAACTTCCATATAGAGCCACACAATCGTGACCATTAAACCAAAAGCTGCACGCCATGATTCAGCCTCTGGTGCACCCGCATTGATTCCATTTTGAATCTGATCAAAATCTAGAATCAAGAAGAAGCTTGCAAGAACCATTCCACCAGCTGCGATGATTAAACCAAAGCCGCCGATGCTATAGATGCTTGCGCCAAAGAATGAACCGATGAATGAAAGAAGACCTAGGACTAGGTAGCCAATCATTGCAGTCATTAATACCTTAGTGAACTTAGGTGTGACACGGATGCGTCCGCTCTTATAAGCAAACAACATTCCTGTAAATGCACAGATCGTCACAATCACTGCCTGGCTAACAATTCCCTGGTAGTAAGAGTTATAGATATGTGAAATCGTTCCAAGTGCTAAACCTTCAAAGGCTGCATAAGCAATTGCCATAGCTGGCTTAACGCTCTTGCTAAAGCTATTCACCATTGCAAGTGCAAAGCCACCAAAGACACCTAGCATCATTGCGCCAGTACCAAGGTTGAGTGTCCATGCAGCTGCGCCAACGGCGACAAGTACTGCAAATAAAATTCCGGTACGAGTGACTACATCGTCAATCGTCATGCGGCCTGTGCGCATCGATGATGCGGCAGGTGCGTTATAAAGATCTTCCATCGCTGCTGGATCGGATTTAATCGTGCTCGGATCAAATGCAGCGTATCCACGCTGATTAAACGCCCGTCCTAAAACAGGGTTTGAACTGCGCATA
>CAIVDO010000087.1 GCA_903904665.1 uncultured Actinomycetes bacterium
CAGTTGGAATATTGCTTGGAATCTGGGTCGGCCGAAGTGAACGGGCCGAAAAAATCCTGCGACCATTTCTTGACGCCGGACAGACGCTACCTGCATTCGTCTATCTCATTCCTATGCTTGGATTATTTGGTCCGACGCGATTTACAGCTATCGCTACCGGCATTGTTTACGCTATTCCTGTAGTTGTAAAAATCGTTGGTGAAGGCATTAGAGCAGTGCCTGCAACGATGATTGAGGCAGCAACGGCTGCAGGTTCATCTGTTCGCCAGATAATTACCAAAGTGCAGTTGCCTGCTGCTAAAAAAGCAATTCTACTTGCAACAAATCAAGGAATGATATTTGTATTGGCAGTTGTAGTAATCGGTGGCTTTGTTGGATCTGGTGGACTTGGCTACTTAGTTATTTTGGGTGGCTCAAAACCAGATTTGCAAGGTAAGGGCTTAGTTGCAGGTTTGGTTATTTTATTAATGGGCGTAACCATCGACCGCATCGCTCAAGCCAGCGCTCGACGCGTTTAAAAACTACCTCGAAACCCCCTATAACCCCTATGCCTTGTGGCTTTTTGCTATTACGCTCGCCACAAGCTTTTCAAAACCTTTAGGAGGAGAGAAATGAAGTTTAGCCTTCGTCGTCGCATTGCGGCGGCATCGCTCATAACAGCCGGAGCACTTGTGCTCGCTGGTTGTAGCTCAAGTGTTAACGACAGCGCATCTTCTGGTGACTGCGGTACTTGGGGAATGGCAATGCATGCTTGGAACGGTTACACAGCATCAGCACAAGTTGTTGTTGAAATTGCTAAGGCAAACGGTTGCACAATCAACCAGACAACACTTGAAGAAGCAGGCGTTACTTATGACGCAATGGAAGCTGGATCAGTTGACGTAATTATCGAAGACTGGGGCGGCGGACGTTGGAAGGAATGGGTAGATCGCGGAGCTATTCAAGAGATTGGTCCAGATGGAAATATCGGACTTATCGGTATGTTCGTTGCACCATGGATGGTTGAAAAGTATCCAGATATTCTTGATTCAGCTAACTTGAACAAGTATGCAGATCTATTCAAGACTGCAGATTCAGGTGGCAAGGGCGCTTGGTATGAAGGTCCTCCGGGATATACAACTATTGGTGAAAAAATGATTTCTGCTAATAAGTTAAATTACAAGGCAATTGCAACTGGTTCAGAGGCTGCTCTTGTTGACGTGCTAACTAAGGCAGAAGCTAATAAGACTCCAGCACTTGTCTACTTCTACGAGCCACACACATTGTTCGTAAAGATTGCCGGCTTGGACAAGTCACGTGTCAAGTTCCCAGCTAATGACTGGTCAGATGCTGCAAAGGCAAGTGGTCTAACAGACTACCCAGAAACAGTTCTTCAGAAGCTTGCTACAAAGAAGCTCATGGACTCTGGTTCAATCTTTGCAACGATCGTTAAGAACTTCAATTGGACTAACGCAGATCAAAACTCTGTTGCAGCCGATATTGAAGGCGGAATGGAACCAGCAGCAGCGGCCCAGAAGTGGATCGATGCTAATCCAGACACTGTAAACAAGTGGCTTGGAAAGTAATTAAAAAGTAAGAAATTATCTATAAGGCAAGGCCTCTACTAGGTGTAAATCACTGAGTAGGGGCCTTGTTTTATTAGTAGACTCACGCCCATGAGTTCGCAATATGACTACATCATTGTCGGTGGCGGTTCTGCCGGGTGTGCATTAGCTAACCGATTAAGTGAAAATCCCAATCACAAAGTATTAGTTCTTGAAGCCGGCCGTCGTGACTGGATATGGGATGTATTTATTCATATGCCAGCAGCGTTAGCTTTTCCAATCGGCAGCAAGTACTACGACTGGATGTATGAATCAGAGCCAGAACCATTTATGAATAACCGCCGCATCTATCACGCGCGCGGAAAGGTCTTAGGTGGATCATCTTCCATTAACGGTCAGATTTGGCAGCGCGGTAATGCAATGGATTATGAGCGCTGGTCTAAAGATCAAGGAATGCATAGCTGGGATTACGCACACTGTCTGCCATATTTTAAAAAGATGGAGAACTGTTTAGCAGATCCTAAATCACCTTTTCGTGGAGATAACGGCCCACTTAAATTAGAACGCGGACCAATCAAGGGACCACTCTTTGCTGCTTTCTTTAGCGCAACAGAGCAAGCTGGTTATCCACGCACCGAAGATGTTAACGGCTACCGCCAAGAGGGTTTTGCCGCATTTGATCGAAATGTTTATCGTGGACGTAGATTAAGTGCTGCACGTGCATATCTATATCCAGTAATGAAGCGTAAAAACTTAACTGTTAAAACCCGTGCCCATGTAACTAGAGTTTTATTTGATGGGACAACGGCTACTGGGGTCGAAGTAGTAATTCGCGGAAAGAAGCATGTATTTACCTCACGCGAAGTTGTCTTATCGGGCGGAGCAATAAATACCCCACAGATTTTGCAGTTATCTGGAGTTGGCAAAAAAGAAGATCTTGAAAAACTCGGCATTACAATCGTTAAGGATCTGCCAGGTGTGGGTGCAAATCTGCAAGATCACCTAGAGGTCTATGTTCAATACAAATGTAAATTGCCTGTATCGATGCAGCCAATTACACAGTTCTGGCGCCGCCCATTTATTGGCGCTGCATGGTTATTTTTTAGAAAAGGCCCGGGAGCAACTAATCAATTTGAAGCCGGTGGCTTTACGCGCAGTAACGATGACGTTGCCTATCCCAATTTGATGTTCCACTTCCTTCCGCTGGCTATTCGCTATGACGGCACCGGAGATACCCGTGGACATGGATACCAAGTCCACGTTGGTCCTATGTATTCAGATGCACGTGGCTGGCTCAAGATTAAAAGCACTGATCCATTTGAAAAGCCTGCAATGCAGTTCAACTACCTATCTACCGATCAAGATCGCCGTGAGTGGATTGAGGCAGTTAAAACTGCGCGAAATATCTTGACCCAACCCGCTATGAATGATTACAACGCCGGTGAATCTTCCCCGGGTGCATCAGTATCAACTGATGAAGAGATTTTAGATTGGGTACGCAAAGATGCTGAAACCGCTTTGCATCCATCATGTACAGCAAAGATGGGTACCGATGCGATGTCAGTTGTTGATCCGACAACAATGAAGGTGCATGGTGTTGAGGGTCTGCGCGTATGTGATGCATCGGTTTTCCCTTATGTCACTAATGGAAATATCTATGCACCAGTAATGATGGTTGCCGAAAAAGCTGCCGATTTAATTCTAGGCAAGACGCCCCTTCCACCTGAAAATATTGAGTTCTATCGCCATGCCAAGTGATGAGCTTGCACCCTCTTCTATTGCTCGGGTAAAGGTTCAAAAAACAGATTCAGATGTAACTTCTTCTGACTCTGTAGTAGTTGAAGAACCGCTTGAGATTCGAATCAAGCGTGGCAACAAGGAAGAACAACTTGGCATAACAATGCGCACACCAGGGGCAGATCTTGAACTTGCTGCAGGGTTTTTGTGGGGAGAAGGCTTTCTTAAATCACCAGATGAGTTAATTTCAGTAAAAGTCTGCGCCGATAAATCTTTATCACTGCGCCAACGTGCAAATGTAGTTGTTGCAACGGTAGCTGAAAATAGCCAGGAATCAGTGCGAATCCTTGAACGTCGATTTACTATTACCTCAGCCTGCGGAGTTTGCGGATCTACAAATATCAGCGACCTTCATAAGCGCGGCGTACAAAGAGTTCAACCAACAAAGCATTCTCTTCAAGAGCTAGCCAATATGACTGCATTGCTAGAAGGGCGCCAGCGCGTCTTTGAAAAAACCGGTGGCCTGCATGCAGCAGCGCTAGTTAATCCCGAAGGCGTTGCCGTGTGGGTGCGCGAAGATGTTGGCCGCCATAACGCTGTAGATAAAGTTATTGGCGCAGCGTTGATGGAGCACAAGCTGCCATTACATGATTGGACTCTGGTTGTTTCAGGGCGCGTAGGTTACGAACTAGTTCAAAAAGCAATCTGCGCCGGTATTTCAGCGTTAGTGGGAGTCAGTGCACCTACATCATTGGCGGTGGATCTTGCCGCAGAGTTTGCTTTAACGTTGCTTGCCTTTGCCCGTAACGGTGTAGCTAAAGCGTACTTACCGAGTTAATGAAAAAACTTCGCCCCTATCTGAAGGCATCGCACTTTGGGCCAACAATGCTTGTCACCGGTATTTCTTTCATTCTTGCTACAAGGTTGTGGTGGGAAGGTCCGGCGTATGTCATCGCCTTCACTGTCTTTCTTGGTCAGCTGCTTATTGGTTGGAGCAATGATCTATACGACTACGAAGATGATTTAAAACACCAAAGAACTCATAAGCCATTAGTTGCTGGCACATTAACTTTTGCCCAGCTACGTAAAACTACTTTCATATTTTTACCTTTTGCAGTTATCGCAAACATAATCGGACCACTAGGAATTAGGGGAGGCCTGGTTTACTTACTAGGAGTTGGCTGCGGAATCGCTTATAACTTCTACTTTAAATACTCGCGCTTTTCTCCGCTGCCCTATGCAATCGCCTGTGCCGCCCTTCCTGCCAGTATTTATTATTGCGTTAATCGCACCCCGCCCCTTTGGATTACAGGTGCTGGCGCCTTATTAGGCATGGGATTTCATTTCCTTAACGTCATTAAAGATATGCAAGAAGACCAGTTAAGTCAGATCCAAGGATTGCCACAACGCTTAGATAAGAAGGCATCTATTGCTATTGCCATGCTGTTTCTGATTACTGCAGTACTGATAATCCTTAACCGGTCACAGTAAGCTGCATTTCAAAGCTTTCACTGCCATGCGTGATATGCACCGTTGTTGTTCCTACCTTAAGCGTTTTAATCGCTGGATTAGTTGTGTAAGTTCCTTGATCACCGCCGGCAATAAATTGAGCGATAGTTGGATCAACTAACGTTGCGCTCCAGTTCTCGGCATCTCCAACTGCAAATACAACCGAGTTGCCTAATCGCACAGATACCGATGCTGTTGTTGCTGGATTAACCATCTCGGGTGGCAACGCCTCGGGCAGCAGTGAGCCACTTGCCTTTGTTGTCTTTAAGGATTTAGAGATAGAAAGTAATTGTGAGTAAGTGATTCCACCAAAGCCCTGCACCTGAATCTCGGTAGCTTTAAATCCCTTGAGAGCCTTAGTTGTAAAGATCAGATAACCGCCAACACGGGCGATGTCATTTACTCCACATTTTTTAAATGCTGCAGCTGAAATCTGTGTTGGATCACAGTAGGCATAGACCTTGGCCTTAACGCCATTAATAAGTGCAACGCGCAGATACTTTGAAAGCCCAGGGTCGGAGCATTTAACTCCGGCCATTGTTTGCATAATCTGCAGATAGCGTTTGGTTCCACCATATTGAGCAAAGATCCACTCTTCTTCACCAGGTTGGCAGGTAAGTAAAGAAAACTGTGTTGCCTTTAGCCCCAAAGTATTACTTGGCTTATAAACCGAGTATGTAAGCCCAGTCTGTGCATCTGAGTACTTATCGCCAGATCCCATCGCGATGGCAGCAGTTGGCGCCATGACAATAAAGGCCAGGACCAGGGCTACTAGTTTCTTCACAGGGCATAACTTAGCGGGCCAATCTGTCAGTTTCATTTGAAGAATAGGTAAAATTTCAGGGGTAACCCTCACGCATGCGTAAAAGTGATGTAGCAGATGCAGCAAATCTAATGACCTGACACCCCTGCGGTGGCAAGATGTCGCACATGAGCAAACCAATTGTCGCCGTTAAATCCGTTGTTATTAGATTTGCCGGAGACAGTGGAGATGGAATGCAGCTGACCGGTGATCGCTTCACAATGGACACTGCCAGTTTAGGAAATGATTTATCTACTCTTCCTAACTTTCCTGCTGAAATCCGTGCACCTCAAGGCACATTACTTGGAGTTTCATCTTTCCAACTTCACTTTGCAGATCACCATGTACGTACCGCAGGTGATGCCCCAGATGTTTTAGTTGCAATGAACCCTGCAGCGTTAAAGGCAAACATCAAAGATATTCCACGAGGTGCCACAATAATCGTTGATAAAGATGAGTTCTCAACAAGAAATTTAAGCAAAGTCGGTTATGAAACAAATCCACTTGAAGATGGTTCATTAGATAGTTACAAACTCCATGCAGTTGCATTAACGTCAATGACGGTATCAGCTCTTTCTGAACTACCACTTTCTCGCAAAGAGGCAGAGCGATCAAAGAATATGTTTGCTCTTGGTCTGCTTTCTTGGATGTATCACCGCCCAACAGAGTCAACAGAGGCGTTTTTAAAAGCAAAGTTTGCTAAGAAGCCAGATATTTTGGAAGCAAATTTAATTGCGTATCGCACCGGTTGGAACTACGGCGAAACAACTGAGGATTTTGCAAACTCTTATGAGATCGCCTCTGCCCACATGTCACCTGGCACATATAAAAACATTGGTGGCAATACCGCCCTTGCCTATGGCCTTGTTGCTGCAGCCCACCAAGCAAAACTGCCACTGTTTTTAGGTTCCTATCCCATTACTCCCGCCTCTGAAATCCTGCACGAACTTTCAAAGCATAAGAAATTTGGTGTAACAACGTTCCAAGCAGAAGATGAGATCGCAGCGATCGGTTCAGCTCTGGGTGCTTCATACGGGGGAGCCTTAGGTGTAACAACAACTTCTGGTCCTGGCCTTGCGCTCAAGGGCGAAACTATCGGCCTAGCTGTGATGCTTGAACTTCCGCTGATAATCGTAAACGTTCAACGCGGTGGACCATCAACAGGTTTGCCTACAAAGACTGAACAAGCAGATTTACTCCAAGCGATGTTTGGCCGCAACGGTGAATCACCAGCATCAGTTATCGCCGCATCCACACCAGGTGATTGCTTCACCATGGCGATGGAAGCCGTGCGCATCGCAACCACGTATCGCGTTCCTGTTGTTCTTCTTACCGATGGATATATCGCCAATGGTTCAGAGCCTTGGAAGATTCCTGATGTAGCCGATCTTCCTGATTTAACTGTGGAGTTTGCAAAGACACAGGAAAACTTCATGCCATATGAGCGCAACCCCGAAACTCTTGCACGTCCATGGGCTATTCCTGGTACCAAGGGAATCGAACATCGCATCGGTGGAATTGAAAAGCAAGATAAGACTGGCGCAATTAACTACGAACCAGCTAACCACGACTTTATGGTGCGCACACGTCAAGCAAAAGTAGATGGCATTCAAGTTCCAGATATCGAAGTCGATGATCCAACTGGCGATGCACACGTTCTATTTCTTGGTTGGGGTTCTACCTATGGCCCAATCGCATCGGCCGTTGAAGAGCTGCGCAATAACGGTGAAAAGATTGCACAGGCCCACATCAAATACATCGCTCCTTTCCCTAAGAACTTAGGCGAAATCCTTGAGAAATATCCGAAGGTAATTACACCCGAGATGAACTTAGGCCAGCTTTCAATGTTGCTGCGCTCTAGATACATGAAGGACATCGTGGGTTACAACATGGTGCGCGGATTACCGTTTACTACTGCCGAACTGGTCGAAGCTGCGATGGGGGTACTACACAATGACTGATATCGCCTTAACGAAAAAGGATTTCACTTCTGATCAAGAAGTGCGATGGTGCCCAGGGTGCGGTGACTACTCAATTCTCTCCAGCATGCAATCCTTCTTGCCCGAACTGGGTATAGCGCGCGAAAACATCGTCTTTATCTCAGGTATCGGCTGCTCTTCACGTTTTCCTTATTACCTCAATACATTTGGAATGCACTCAATCCATGGCCGCGCACCTGCCATTGCTTCAGGCCTTGCGATCAGCCGACCTGATTTAACTGTCTTTGTTATTACTGGCGATGGCGATGCTCTATCAATTGGTGGAAACCATTTGATTCATGCATTACGCCGCAACGTTGAGTTAAAGATCTTGTTATTCAACAACCGCATCTACGGCTTAACTAAAGGTCAATACTCACCAGCATCTGAGCAAGGCAAGATTACAAAGTCAACGCCTTACGGTTCTTTGGATACGCCATTTAATCCTGTATCACTTGCCCTTGGTGCCGAAGCATCATTTGTTGCCCGCACAATAGATAGCGATCGCAAACATTTAACTGAAGTGTTGCGCCAAGCTGCAGCCCACAAAGGCTCTGCACTTATCGAGATCTATCAAAACTGCCCAATCTTTAATGATGGAGCCTTTGATCAAGTTAAAGATAATGAAACTAAAGAAGGCGCACTTTTGCAGATGGTTCATGGTCAGCCAATTAAATCTGCAACTACCGGCGTAATCCGCGAAGGCGCATCTCTCAAGCTCGTAGATCTGACTACCGTTGATGAATCAGCGCTAGTTGTTCACGATGCACATGACCCAGATCCTTCATATGCATTTGCATTGTCACGTCTTTCAGGTTCATCCCTTGAACACACACCAATCGGAGTATTCCGCGACGTAACTCGCCCTTCATATGGCGCATTAGTTCACGAACAACTTGATGCGGTGATTGCTAAAGATGGCCCCGGAGATCTAGAGAAGCTTCTGAACTCCGGCGACACCTGGGTCGTCGACTAGAAGTTTTAGCAATACAAAAGCCCCACAGAAATGAATCTGAGGGGCTTTTGTTATGCAACTCATTGGATGAGCGCTCTTTGACTAAGGTGTAAAAAGATTAGCACGAATATCCACAACTGGACTGAACCAGAATTCTTGGTTATTACTCTGCGTAACATTAATTTCTGCTTTAATTTCTTTGTCTTGCTTTGCAAGAAAATGGTTAAGTGATCAAGCTGGTAACTTGGAACGACAAAGTCATTTTGCCTTGGAGTGTTCGATAGTGATGGCCTTGAGAA
>CAIVDO010000088.1 GCA_903904665.1 uncultured Actinomycetes bacterium
GTCATGTTTTTCTTAATTCCCGCATTAGTGCCGATATCAATTGTTATTGTCTGTGAGAATGATTGGCTAGATCCTTGGCTAATAACTTTGGCGTTTACTATTTTGTAGCTTGCGGTTCCTGCTAAATCTAAAATCGCCTCAAGTTGTTTTAGCGCTGCATCGGCACTTTTACGGTTTAACAGAGTTGATTTCAATTTTGCATTATCAGCCTCTAATTTTTCAAGCTTACTGCGGGTACGACCAAGATGGGTTATATCTGAAACAAAGTTTTTCACCGGAGACAAAACAATATTTCCGGCCCTTTGAAAAGGAGACAGAATTGTTTGCGTTCCTTGTTTAGCACCATCAAGGACAGATACTCCGCGCAGATCTAAAGTAATTAGAAATAGTGAAGTTACAATCAAAATGATTAGGAGAAGACGGGTACGACCCTCACCGCCGTAACGCATCTTCTATTAAACCTATCGACGTGGTTCAGAGATTAAGACCTTCTCTAAAGCCTCAAACTCTTCGATGCATTTACCGGAACCTTCAACAACTGCATCCAATGGACGCTCTGCCACGTGAATTGGCATTCCAGTTTCCTTACGAAGACGCTCATCAAGACCCTTGAGTAATGCTCCTCCACCTGTAAGAACAATTCCACGATCCATCAGATCTGATGCAAGCTCTGGAGGAGTCTTATCAAGTGTGCTCTTAACTGCGTTAACGATTGCATTTACTGGCTCTTCTAATGCTTTGCGAATCTCAGCGGCTGAAACAACGATTGTCTTAGGAAGACCTGTTGCTAAATCGCGGCCACGAATCTCTGCATCGTTTTCACCTGGCAATGGATAAGCAGAACCGATAGCCATCTTGATTTCTTCAGCTGTGCGCTCCCCCAAAAGTAATGAGAATTCGCGCTTAACCCAGTTAATAATCGATTGATCGAGCTCATCTCCACCAACGCGAATTGAAAGCGATGTAACGATTCCACCAAGTGAAATAACTGCAACCTCAGTTGTGCCGCCACCAATATCTACAACCATGTTGCCTGTTGGTTCGTGAATTGGAAGACCTGCACCAATAGCTGCTGCCATTGGCTCTTCAATAATGTAAACCTTGCGCGCACCAGCGGCATATGCAGCATCTTTAACTGCGCGCTGCTCAACTCCAGTAATTCCAGATGGAACACAGACAACAATTCTTGGCTTAGCTAAGTAGCGGCGACGGTGAACTTTTTGAATAAAGTAACGGAGCATGCGCTCGGTTGTTTCAAAGTCAGCGATAACACCATCTTTAAGTGGACGAATTGCAACGATGTTGCCAGGAGTACGGCCAATCATCTTCTTGGCTTCAAGACCCACAGCTAAAATTCCGCCAGTATCTTGATTAACGGCAACTACAGATGGCTCATTCAAAACAATTCCGCGGCCACGAACATAAACAAGCGTGTTCGCAGTTCCGAGGTCAACGGCCATGTCACGGCCGATAAAGGACATTCTGCTTTGTGAACTCATACTTTTGTACTCCTTGATTATTTAGGGAAGAAAATTTGTATCTCGCGCGCAGCTGATTCTGGAGAATCTGAGCCATGCACAATATTTTGAACAACTTTGGTGCCTTGATCACGAGCTAAATCACCGCGGATAGTTCCGGGCGCTGCAACTGTTGGATCTGTAACTCCAGCTAAAGAGCGAAAACCTTCGATGACGCGATTTCCAGAAGCAACAATTGCAACGATTGGTCCTGACATCATGAACTCAACAAGTGGTTCATAAAATGGCTTACCAATATGTTCTGCATAGTGTTGTTCTAGTAATGCACGATCAGCGTTGAGCATGCGCAACGCTTCGATGGAATATCCCTTTGTTTCAACACGGGAAATTACTTCGCCTACTAAGCCACGACGGACTCCATCTGGCTTAACGAGGATCAGGGTTTTCTCAGTGCTCACTCGCCTAGTCTATTAGGCCTTTTCGCCTGCCTGCGCCACGAGAGCCGCCCGAGCAGCTTCCCCTTTTCGGCCCACAACGATGGCCGCGGCCCATAGCCCCACGAAAATCACCCCAATAAGAAAATAGGCCGGGACTACAAAGCCAAAAGAGATCATGAAAATCTGAAGGAGCGAGCCGATATAGAAACCTGAACGTCGCTTGAGAATGCCAGCTGTAAGAAATAAAAGCAACGAAATGATTGATCCGTAAATCAGGGCAGCTGCAGAATGATTTTTAGTTGCAAGCAAGATAGCAAAACCTAAAGTCATGCTCTCCATAACTAGCACGGAGGCTCCTAAAACTTTCATTTGGCAAACTTCTTTCGTAGATAAGAACGGGCTTCGCCAACTGTTACAACTGAGCCAGTAATAATAATTCCAACGGTATCTTCACTTAATGGTCTGGTTGCATCGTTAACTGCGCGATCAAGGGCGTTGTGTAAATCGGCAACTTCAAATACACGATCATTACCAAAGATAGAAGTTGCAATCTTCTCTAGCTCTGATGAAGGCATAGCTCGTGATGATGTACTTTGAGTAACGATAACGTGATCAACGATTGGCTCGAGCTCGTGCAATATACCGGCAGCATCTTTATCGCCGAATACACCAACGACAGCAACGATTTCATCGAAATTAAACTCGCTTTTTAGCGTATCCGCTAAGGCTTTTGCACCATGTGGGTTATGTGCTGCATCAAGTATCACTGTTGGATCACGGTGAACAACCTCGCAGCGCCCCGGTGAGGTTACGGCTGCAAAACCTGCACGGACTGCTTCAATATCTAGCGGCTGATCGCCAAAGAAAGCTTCAACAGCTACTAATGCACTTGCAGCGTTAGCGGCTTGATGTTTGCCATGAAGTGGCAGAAAAATCTCGTCGTAGGTGTCATGTAAACCGGCGATTGTAAGAAGTTGTCCGCCAACTGCCACCGCACGTGATGCAACTGAATATTCAATACCTTCGCGCACAACATCGGCGCCAACTTCGGCAGCTTTTCTAATTAGCTCTTTAGCTGCCTCAGGTTCTTGTTGGGCCAAAACAATGAAGCCGCCTTCTTTAATTATTCCCGCCTTAGTAGCTGCGATTTCATGCAGCGTCGTGCCTAAATATTCAGTGTGATCAAGCCCGATTGGCATAATTACTGAGACATCGGCATCAACAACATTGGTTGCATCCCACTGCCCGCCCATGCCAACTTCAATAACTGCAACATCTACTGGGTGTTCGGCAAAAGCTGCAAAGCCAAGGGCAGTTACCGCTTCAAAGAATGAGATTGGATGTTCAAATTTTGTATCCATTAAATCTAAATATGCAGCGATATCGTTATAAGCAAAGATCAACTCTTTGGGATCAATTGGCTCACCGTTTATCGCGATGCGCTCACGATACGTTTCAAGGTGTGGACTAGTAAATCGCCCTGTACGTAAACCATGTGCGAAGAGCAATGAATCAATCATTCGTGATGTTGTTGTCTTACCATTCGTTCCACCCACATGAATCGTTGGATATGTAAGTTGAGGTGAACCCAATATATCTACAAGGGCTGCGATTCGATCGGTAGTTGGATCGATTCGAACTTCTGGCCAGCGAGCTAGAAGCGCTTGCTCAATTGCATCTACGCGCTCTTGATCATCAGGTGAAATAATCATGCTTGAGGCAACGCTGCAAGTTGTGCGGTGATGCGTTCGATGTCAGCACTTGTCTTTGTTAAGCGTTCGCGGATTTCAACAACAACACTTTCTGGAGCTTTAGCCATAAAGCCTTCATTGTTTAATTTCACTTCTGCTGTCTGCTTATCTTTGTTAGCTGCAGCTAAATCCTTTTCAAGACGCGCGCGTTCAGCAACAACATCGATTGAGCCAGTTAAATCAAACTCCACTTGCACAGAACCAATCTCAACTTTGGCACTTGGTGTTATCTCGCCAAGTTCCAAACGCAAAACAAAGGCCATAGCGCTGGCGTAATCAGCAATTGCTCCCTTTGCTACAAAGCGTGCAGGGATCTTGAGTGAAGTTTTAATTCCTTGATCATTTCTAAATCTACGTACATCGGTGATGATTTCCTGCATCTCTGCAACTAACTTCTCTGCAGGCTTATCAACGTGAGCGGCATTAGCTACTGGCCACTGCGCCACAACAAGGGATTCTCCCCCAGTAAATGTGGTCCAGAGTTCCTCAGTAATAAAGGGCATAACTGGGTGCAGTAATCGCATCAGTTGATCAAGTACATGACCGAGTACACGCTTTGTATTGGCTGAATCCGTTCCGGCGAAAACTTCCTTTGAAAGCTCTAGATACCAGTCGCACAGATCATCCCAAGCAAAGTGATACAAAATCTCGCATGCGCGTGCAAACTCATATTTTTCAAGCAGTGAATCAACTTCAGAGATAGTTTCTGACAGGCGACTTAATATCCACTTATCGATTGCGTTAAGTGAATCAGTGGCAGGTAAATCGCCATCTACATTCGCACCATTCATCATTGCAAAGCGCGTTGCATTCCACAGCTTTGTGGCAAAGTTGCGTGAGCCGCCGATCCAGTCTTCAGCTAGCGCTTGATCTGTGCCTGGATTAGCACCTCGCGCCAATGTAAAGCGAAGTGCGTCAGCGCCGTACTTGTCCATAAACTCAATTGGATCAATAACATTTCCGCGGCTCTTGGACATCTTCTTACCAAATTGATCGCGCACCAAGCCATGCAACATGATTGTTTTAAATGGTGGCACGCCATCCATAGCAAATGTGCTCATCATCATCATGCGAACAACCCAGAAAAACAAAATGTCATAGCCGGTTACTAGAACTGATGTTGGATAGAACTTTGCAAGATCAGCAGTTTTTTCTGGCCAACCAAAAGTAGAAAAAGCCCACTGGCCAGATGAGAACCAGGTATCTAAAACATCTGGATCTTGGGTATATCCAGCAGGTGCTGATTCACCAGGTCCAACAACTACAACTTCATCATTTGGTCCATACCAAACTGGTATGCGGTGACCCCACCACAACTGGCGAGAAATACACCAGTCGTGCATGTTATCTACCCAATCAAAATAGCGTGGCTCTAACTCTTTAGGTTCAATATTTACTGAACCATTGCGAACCGCATCCGCTGATGCCTTTGCAAGTGGTGCAACCTTTACAAACCACTGCTTTGATAAACGTGGTTCAACTGTTGTGTCGCATCGAGAGCAATGTCCAACGGCGTGAATATAAGGACGCTTTTCGGCAACGATGCGGCCCATAGAACGTAGTTTTTCAACTACGGCTACGCGTGCTTCAAAGCGATCCATTCCATCAAACTCGGTACCAGTGCCATCCATCACGCCGTGTTCGTTCATGATTACTACGAATGGAACGTTATGACGCATAGCCATCTCAAAGTCATTTGGGTCATGAGCAGCAGTTACTTTCACTGCACCAGTTCCAAAATCAGGATCCACTAATTCATCGGCGATGATTGGAATCATGCGATTAACAAGTGGTAATAAGACTAAAGTGCCAATCATGTGCTTATAACGTGGGTCATCAGGGTGTACTGCAACTGCGCCATCACCCATCATTGTTTCAGGACGAGTTGTTGCAACGGTAATACTTTGTTCGCCTTCACCATATCGGACTGAAATAAACTCACCAGAGTCATCGTGGTGCTCTACTTCAATATCTGAAAGCGCAGTTAAGCAACGAGTGCACCAGTTAATGATTCGTTCGGCGCGATAAATTAAACCAGCATCATGCATCTTCTTAAACAAAGTAACGACAGAGTTAGACATCGCTTCATCCATGGTGAAGCGCTCACGTGACCAATCAACTGAAGATCCCAAGCGTTTCATCTGTTCAAGAATCGCTCCGCCGGATTCGGCTTTCCACTCCCAAACTTTCTTTACGAACTCTTCACGGCCAAGATCATGACGCGATTTACCATCTGTAGCTAACTGCTTTTCGACAACGTTTTGCGTTGCAATACCTGCATGGTCCATTCCTGGTAACCATAAAACTTCAAAGCCCTTCATTCGCTTCATGCGTGATAAACAATCTTGAAGAGTTTGATCAAGTGCATGACCGATATGAAGAACTCCAGTTACATTCGGTGGGGGCAAAACAATTGAAAAAGCCGGCTTACTCGAAGCAGCATCGGCGGTGAAATAGCCAGCGCTTACCCACTTTTTATACAGGGTTGCTTCGATATCAGCTGGTGAAAAACTGGAAGCTAGGTCGCCGGACATGAGGAGCAGTCTAGATTATGCGCTCTTCTCCTCTTGACCCTTTGCTGCGCGTGAGCGCTTTGGAATATCGCCAGTTCGTTTAATAAATTCAGGTTGCGCTCCATTTTCGATGCAATCTTTGTTCACAACGACCTTTGCCACATCATCACGGCTCGGTACGTCATACATCACACTCAAAAGTACAGATTCCATGATTGCGCGAAGGCCACGGGCACCGGTTCCGCGATCAAGGGCTAGATCTGCGATGGCATCAAGGGCCTGTGAATCAAATTCAAGTTCCACATGATCTAGATCAAAGAGGCGCTGATACTGCTTTACAAGTGCGTTCTTTGGCTCAGTTAAAATCTGCATGAACGCTTCTTTATCTAAATTCTCAACACTTGTTAGTACAGGCAAGCGGCCAATGAACTCAGGAATCATTCCAAACTTCAACAAATCCTCTGGCATTACATCGGCAAAGATATCTTTACGGTTTTTATCGGCTGCATCTTGCAGAGTTGCATTAAAGCCAACACCTGACTTACCAACACGGCTTTCGATAATCTTTTCGAGTCCAGCAAATGCTCCACCAACAATGAAGAGAACGTTTGTTGTGTCGATTTGAATAAACTCTTGGTGTGGGTGCTTACGTCCACCCTGTGGCGGAACTGATGCGACAGTTCCTTCAAGAATCTTTAATAACGCCTGCTGAACACCTTCGCCAGAAACATCGCGAGTAATTGATGGGTTTTCAGATTTGCGCGCAACCTTATCGATCTCATCGATATAGATGATTCCTGTTTCTGCCTTTTTGACATCGTAATCAGCGGCTTGTAAAAGCTTAAGTAAAATATTTTCTACATCTTCGCCAACATAGCCTGCTTCAGTTAATGCAGTTGCATCGGCGATAGCAAATGGAACGTTGAGCATGCGGGCAAGAGTTTGTGCCATAAGTGTCTTGCCGCAACCTGTTGGGCCAAGTAGCAAGATATTTGATTTTGCTAATTCAATTTGATCTTCGCGGTTTCCGCTTTGCACGCGCTTGTAATGGTTATAGACGGCAACAGAGAGTGATTTCTTTGCACGATCTTGTCCGATTACATATTGATCAAGGAATTCAAAGATCTCTTGTGGCTTTGGAAGTTCAGCTAATCCTAGAGAAGATGCTTCTGAGAGCTCTTCGACGATGATTTCGTTACAGAGTTCGATACATTCATCGCAGATATAAACGCCAGGTCCGGCAATGAGTTTCTTTACTTGCTTCTGAGTCTTTCCACAGAAGGAACACTTGAGCAAGTCGCTTGTTTCACCGATTCTGGTCATGGGTAAATTTTAGATTCTTAGCTGCTTTTATGCGCGGCTTTTTACGCTTATATCTGTTCGCCCTGAGAATAATCAGCCGGAGTTTTCATATCTTTAACACCCGGAACCATCAAAACAAGAACGCAAATAATCACATGGAAAATCGATGCACCGATAAGTAACTCTTTTTCGCCAAAGATTGCAACGGCAGGACCAACAAGGGCCATGCCAAGAGGCATCAATCCAGAAGATCCCATGTGATCGATACTAAAAACACGCCCTTGAAGTTCTTGTGGAATCTCACGTTGAATTGCCGAGTTCCAAAAAGCCTCCCACGGCCCGACAGAAAAACCTGCAAGTAAATATGCAATCACCACTACATATTCATTAACTGGAAAAGCAAGTGAGAGTGGCGCAATTATTAAGAGCATCCAGACAAGAACGGAGAACTGCCCCTCGTGTTTTACTTTAATTCTCACACAGATAATCGCCGAAATGATTCCACCCATTGAAAAAGCGGCAGCCGATAATGCAAATACGGTATTGGTATCAAACTCTCGGCGCGTAATAACTGGCAATAAAACATTCTCTGCTGCCAAGACCACCATTAACTGCACTGATGCCATAGCGATCATGGCCCCTACCCATTTAATCTCCCAGACTGTGCGCATACCTTCACGCAGTTCAGTTAGGAATGGCTCCTGCACCTTTTTATTTGAGTTCACATCTTCTTTAATTTGTGCCAAGAAGTACGTGCCGCAGGCAAAGGCAAATGCAGTAAAGAGAAAAGTCATGCGTCCACCGATAAGAAAGACCGAAACTCCCCCAATGCCTGGGCCAACAATCGATGCCATTCGCACAACTACCCCACGTGCAACATTTCCGGCAGGAAGTTTTTCAACGGGTAAAAGCGAAGGCAAGAAAGCACCGGCAGATGCTGCACCAAATGCATCACCAATTCCCATCACAAAAACCATTGCACCAATTAAATAATGCGGCATTGAAGGGGCTGAGAAGAAAACTAATGAGAAAACAATCGTGGCTCTAAAAAGATCAGCTGCAATCATGACTTGTTTACGTGGTAATCGATCGGCCCACACACCAGCAAATGGCGCAAAGACAACGCCAGATAAAATGCGCGCACCAAGGATTAAACCCAGAGTCGTTGCATTGCCACCTGCATCAAGAATTGTGACTGCTAAAGCAATGGGAAAAGCAGATGCGCCTAAAACGAAAATAGTTGTAGAAAACCAAAAGAGACGGAACCCCTTGTATGACCAAAGGGAGCCCGCCTCAAATAGTTTCATGCAAATGCTTTACTTGACTGGCTTGGCCTTACGTGATGCCAAGACTTGATCGATGATTCCGTATTCAACAGCCTCTGTAGCTGTAAGAATCTTGTCGCGCTCAATGTCTTTTTCGATCTCAGCTGCAGATTTGAGCACGTGACGAGCAAGAAGTTCTTCCTGCAAACGAGCGATACGTGCGATTTCCTTAGCTTGGATTTCAACATCAGATGCCTGACCGCCACCTTCAGATGAAGGTTGATGAATCAAAATACGTGAGTGTTCAAGAGCGTAACGCTTGCCCTTAGCACCACCTGCAAGGATTACGGCGGCCGCAGATGCAGCCTGACCCAAACAGATTGTGCTGATATCTGGGCGAACAAACTGCATAGTGTCATAAATTGCAGTCAACGCTGTGAAAGATCCACCAGGTGAGTTGATGTAAATCATGATGTCACGGTCTGGATCCATAGATTCAAGGGTTAACAACTGCGCCATAACATCGTTAGCTACTGTGTCATCGATTGGTTGACCCATGAAAATAATGCGCTCTTCAAATAGTTTTGTATAAGGATCGAGGCGCTTGAAACCATACGCGGTTTTCTCTTCAATAGTTGGAAGAACGTAACGGCTTGTAATCTCTTGGATGTTCATCATTTACGCTTTTCCTCCTGGAATTTGATCTGCTGACGATGCAACAAAATCGATGAAGCCATAATCCTTTGCATCTTGCGCGTTAAACCAGTTATCGCGATCTGAATCAGCAAGAATTTTCTCTAATGGTTGACCTGTGTGCTTGGCATTAATTTCAGACATCGTGCGCTTTGTAATCGCCATCTGTTCTGCCTGAATTCGAATATCAGTTGCGGTTCCGCCGATGCCACCGAGAGGTTGGTGCATCAAGATGCGTGCATGTGGAGTTGCATAACGCTTGCCCTTAGTTCCTGCAGTTAACAAGAACTGACCCATCGATGCAGCGATTCCCATTCCAACTGTTACAACATCGTTTTTGATGTATTGCATGGTGTCATAGACGGCCATACCTGCAGTTACAGATCCACCAGGTGAGTTGATATACAAATGAATATCGGCCTTTGGATCCTCTGCTGATAAAAGTAGAAGTTGCGCACAGACCATATTGGCCATCTCATCGCGAACTTCACCAGTTAAGAAAATGATGCGGTTTTGCAACAGTCGGGCATAAATCTGATCATCCATACGAGCTACTGAATCCACGTGGGTATTCCTCCTAGTTGCATTGTTGCTTGTAGTGACCTTAACAATGTTGTGGGCTAAATGCTTCCCAATATCGGCAAAAAGGAGCGTGAACTGGGTGATGTTCGCTCAGGGCTAAAGCCCAGAGGCTAATTACTCAGAAACTACTGGCGCTTCTTCGACTAAATCAGCAGGTGATGGCTGTGGGCGCAACGCTTCAAGATCAACAACAGCACCAGATGCATCTTTAACGCTGATACGACCTAGAACAGATGCCAACGCCTTTGCGCGAGTTACTTCTGCGACCAACTGTGAAATCTGTCCGGCTTTTTGAAGTTCTTCAGCAAACTGCTGAGGAGCCATTCCATAGCGCTGTGATGTGCGAACCAAATACTCGGTTAACTCAATCTCAGTTATTTGAACATCCTCAGTCTGCACGATTGCATCAAGCAAGAAATCTGATTTAAGTGACGCGCGGACTTCGGCATCAACTTCAGCGCGGTGCGCATCATCTTCCAAGCGGCCTTCGCCCTCAAGGTGATCATTAACTTCTAGTTCTACTAAAGCATCTGGAACAGGAATATCAAGATCTGCCAATAGTTTTTCAACCAGACGATCGCGTGCCTGTGTTCCTTGTTCCATCTTCTTCACGCGGCCTAAGCGCTCGCGGAAATCTTCACGAAGTTGTGCAATTGTGTCGAACTCTGAAGCAAGCTTTGCAAATGCATCATCAACTGCTGGAAGTTCGCGTTCTTTAACAGCCTTAACTGTTGCCTCTACTTCACCCTTTTCGCCTTCTTGCTGTCCAACAAGTTCAGTTTCAAAACGCTTAGTATCTCCAACATTCATACCAATTAATATCTCATCAAGTCCAGGAATCATCTTGTCTGAACCAACTTCATATGAAAGATCATTTGCTTGACCACCATCAACGCTTTCGCCATTGATAAATGCATTCATATCTAAAGTTGCAAAGTCACCATTGATAATTGCGCGTTCTACTGTTGTTAAAGTTCCAAAGCGTGTACGAAGAGATTCAACTTGCTCATCAATATCTGCTTCAGAGACTGTTACATCATCAACTTCAACTGTGATCTTTGAAAAATCTGGCAATGTAACTTCTGGGCGGATATCTACTTCAACTGTGAAAACAAGCTTCTCGTTATCTACAAACTCTTTAACATCCACAACTGGACGACCAATAACTGCAACCGTGTGTTCACGAGCTGCCTGACCATAGAAATCTGGAAGAGCTGCATTGATTGCCTCATCCAAAACCGTTCCGCGACCAACGCGCTGATCGATCATTGAAGCTGGAACTTTGCCTTTACGAAATCCTGGAATGTTTACTTGTGTTGCTACCTTCTTATACGCATCAGCTACGTGTGAAGTCATTTCGCTATAAGCAACTTCGATATCAAGACGAACACGAGTTGGAGAAAGGGTCTCGATAGTGCTCTTCACAAATACTCCTAAAGTAAGTTACGAGTTAAAAAGAACTGGTCGGGGCGGGGAGATTCGAACTCCCGGTCTCCTGCTCCCAAAGCAGGCGCGCTAGCCACTACGCTACGCCCCGAGGCGCAATGCAGGAGTCTAGACGAGATTTCACTCATCTCTTACCGACCCAGTACCTTTAGCCCCTA
>CAIVDO010000089.1 GCA_903904665.1 uncultured Actinomycetes bacterium
CGGCAAGAACGCATTGAACTCAATTTCGGCGATGATCTATCAAAACGAGATTGTTGCAATCATGGGTCGCAATGGCGCCGGTAAGAGTTCATTGCTGCGAGCAATTGCCGGCGTTAGCGATAATGCACATGGAGATGTCTTCGTTAATGGTTTGAATACCCAAAAACTACACAGCAAATTACGGCGAGAAAATATCGGCTACATCCCACAAGAGCCAAGTGATTTGCTCTACGGACAATCCGTTGCCGAGGAGTGCAAACAAGCAGATCATGACAATCAAGTCTCACCCGGAACGACCCTAGAACTGCTCTCACAATTAGTTCCTGGTATTTCACCCACGACTCACCCACGTGACTTGTCAGAAGGTCAACGGCTGGGAGTTGCTTTAAGTGTGGTGTTATCGGCTAATCCGCATTTACTCATCATGGATGAACCAACCCGTGGTTTGGATTATCAAGCTAAACGAGTGCTGACAAAGATTCTTATTGATTTCGCTCGCGTATTTAATCGAAGCGTTGTAATCGCAACGCATGATGTTGAACTCGTGGCAGAGCTTGCAACAAGAACTATATTCATCGCAGATGGTGACATCGTGGCCGATGGCCCCACAATTGATGTGCTGTTGTCCTCACCTGCCTTTGCACCTCAAGTATCAAAGATCATGGCCCCGCAGCCATGGCTGACAGTTGCCGATGTGGTGCGAGCAATTGAGGCGCAGCGCTAATGTACACAACCGGTGTTGTCGGCTTTTCGCGCATAGGCAGCTTTGTTTTAACTCTTGCCTCCCTTGTCTCAGCTGCAGGATTTCTTTGGCCCTTTTTCTATACAGGAGATTCCTTACCAAAAACACAGATCTTTTTTTGGTTCGCCGTATCGATCTCATTTCTCTTAGTTATTGTTCAAATCTCCAATTCAGATCTTGATGCAAAATCCGTTGCGCTCTTAGGCGTGCTTTGCGCGTTAATCGCCGCCCTACGACCCCTCGGAGCAGGGGCAGTTGGAATTGAACCTATGTGGTTTATTCTAATTTTGACTGCGCGCGTTTTCGGCCCTTCATTTGGATTCATTCTGGGTCTTACATCGATGTTTGTTTCAGCGTTATTAACTGGCGGAGTTGGCCCTTGGTTGGGTTATCAGATCTTTGCCGCTGCCTGGATTGGGATGGCTGCAGGGTTAATCCCAGGAAAGAAAGTTCGAGGCAAGAAAGAGATTGCAATGTTGATTTGTTTTGGTGTTATTGCATCAGAACTATTTGGAATTCTTATGGATCTACAGTTTTGGCCATGGGCCCTAGGGGCCGATACACAACTTTCCTACATTGCCGCTGGACCAATCGCGCAAAACTTTAGTCGCTTTATTACTTTTCATTTTGCTACATCAATGGCATGGGATATCCCGCGCGCAATATTTACTGCTGTGCTTTTAGCTTTTTCTGGGAGCTCAGTCTTATCTGCCCTGCGCAGAACTCACACCCGTGCAGCGTTCTTGCAGCCGATTGAATTTATCGAACGTGCGAAGGCATAAAGGGGAGTTTTACAACTTCTACCAAAGAATCACGGCCACGAACATCGATAATTAGTTGATCGCCAACCTTGATTGATGAATCAAGCAAAGCAATTGCAATGCCCACCTTTAGTGAAGGTGAAAAAGTCCCACTTGTAACCTGGCCGAGCACAACGCCATCTTTAGATTTGACCTGCATTCCACCACGGGGAATACCGCGATCGAGTGATTTAAGAGCAACGCTGCGACGCTTGGCGCCATCGGTTTTTTGTGAACGCACAATCGAGCTACCAAGGAACTCGCCCTTATCCCAACCAATAGCCCAGGAAGCACTTGCTTCAACTGGAGTGATCTCCAATGAGAGTTCATGGCCATGAAGTGGATATCCCATTTCAGTGCGCAACGTATCGCGTGCACCTAAACCGCAGACTAAACCGCCAACAGGTTCAATAGCGGCAACGATTGCATCCCACACTCTCGATGCATCTTCAACTTTAGGAAGCAGTTCGTATCCAATTTCGCCGGTGTATCCGGTTCGACACAGGATTACTTGCGCGCCACCAACGTTCACCATTTCAAATGCCATGTAATCAATATCTGTATCTACGCCCAGCGATTGCATCACGATAGGAGCAAGTGGGCCCTGAACGGCAATGACTGCATAATCTAAATGCAAGTTCTCAACTGTTATGTCAGCAGGGACATGTGCCAGTAGAGTTTTAACAACATCAGTTGTATTTGAGGCATTAGGCACTAAGAAGAAATCATCAGCGGCATTGCGATAAACAATGAGATCATCGATAACTCCGCCATCGTGATTACACAGCAATGTGTACTGGGCGCAACCATCTTCAATTCGATTTAGGTCATTTGTAAACATCGAATTGAGGAAGTTCAGAGCACCCACGCCTTTGACACTGGCTTTACCTAAATGCGAGACATCAAAAATCCCCACCTTTTCGCGAACTGCAGCATGCTCTGCCAAGACGCCGGCGCCCGGGTATTCGATCGGCATGAGCCATCCGCCGAAATCTGCCATCTTGGCGTTACGGGCGAGATGTTTTTCATGTAAAGGTGAATGCTTCATAGTATGAAACCTACCAATACATCTATTACGCTGGCACCTATGACAACACTAAAGATCTCAGATGGCCTAGTTAAAGATGATGTCCTAGTCGTAGCGATTGTGAGCACCAACACAAAGGGTGCAATAGCAATAGAAAGCGGCGACTTAGCGATGGACTCTAAATCTCTCTTGGCATCTTTGGTTGAAATGGGTGCAACGGGCACAGTTGATGAGGTCATAAAAGTTCCGGGCGGACCAGCTCGGATGATGGTCTTTACTGGTCTTGGAGCTAAATCCTCTACCTACTCGCATGAAACTCTTCGTCGCGCCGCAGGCAGCGCTGCAAGAGCACTCACTGGAAATGCGGGAGCAACCTTTGCACTGCCTACACATAATCTTGAAGGTGTGAGTGCGGTAGCAGAAGGTGCGGCGTTAGGTGCCTATGTTTTTAATGATTTCCGAGGTTCAACAAAATCTGAACAAAAAGCGGCTTTGAAATCTGCAACAGTTTATTCAAAGCTAGCTGGAAAAAGCGAAGCTAAGGCGGTTATTAAGCGCGCCGGCATCATCGCAAAATACACACACCTTGTTCGAGATTTAGTTAACACTCCCCCTAGTCACTTAACCCCTGATTCTTTTACCAAGAAATTAACTGCAAGTTTTAAGGGCGCAGGTGGATTAAAAGCTGGACTCAAAGTGACTATATGGGATGAAAAACAGTTAAAGTCACAAGGCTTTGGTGGAATCATTGGAGTAGGCCAAGGCTCGGCCAATCCCCCACGTTTATTACACATTACATACACGCCAAAAGTTAAAGATGTGAAGCGCTATGCATTTGTCGGAAAAGGAATCACCTTTGATACTGGTGGATTGAACTTGAAACCCGGTCTAGGTATGGAGGCGATGAAATCAGATATGAGTGGCGCTGCTGCGGTTTGTGCTGCAACATTGGCTATCGCCGAACTTGGATTACCTATCGCAATTGAATGTTGGGCACCACTTGCAGAAAATATGCCTAGTGACACCGCTACGCGTCCCAGCGACATCATTACGATCTTCGGTGGAAAAACTGTTGAGGTTCTAAACCCTGATGCAGAAGGGCGTTTAGTTCTAGCCGATGGATTAGTAAAAGCACAGACAAGTAAAAATAAACTCGATGGAATTATCGATGTCGCCACATTAACTGGCGCTCAGGTGATTGCACTGGGTACACGAACCAGCGCAGTGATGAGTAATAATCAAAGTTTTAGTGATGCTTTTATCGCCGCCTCAAAGGATGCTGGCGAGCAGTTCTGGCCAATGCCACTACCCATAGAGCTACGCGCCTCCCTCGATTCACCCGTTGCAGATCTTGCAAATATCGGTGATAAAAATGGCGGCATGATGGTGGCAGGCCTGTTTCTTAAGGATTTTGTCAGCGATGAACTGCCATGGCTGCACTTAGATATCGCAGGTCCTGCCTATAACCAGGGAAAGGCCCATGGATATACCCCAGTCGGCGGAACCGGTGTGAGCATGCGCTCCCTCGTAAGATTGGTCGAACAGGCGTAGGTACGGCAGGATAGAGCCCTTGAGCATGACTAAAAGGGGTAGCAAGTGTCGCAATTTGATCTAGTGATTTTAGGTGGCGGAAGCGGCGGCTATGCCTGTGCTCTGCGAAGTGCACAACTTGGCCTTTCGGTAGCTTTGATCGAGGCTGACAAAGTTGGCGGCACCTGTCTTCATAAGGGTTGTATTCCAACTAAAGCGCTTTTGCACTCGGCTGAAATCGCAGATGGCGCCCGTGAAGGTTCAAAGTTCGGTGTTAAATCAAGCTTTGATGGCATCGATATGTCTGGTGTCAACGCATACAAGGACGGTGTTATCTCCCGACTGCATAAAGGTTTACAGGGATTAGTTAAGTCCCGCAACATCACGTATATCCAAGGCCATGGAAAATTAGTTTCAAAGGATACTGTTGAAGTAAATGGAACGCGCTATACCGGCAAGAACATCATTCTTGCCACTGGTTCTTATGCCCGCACATTGCCTGGTCTTGAAATCGATGGCAAGCAGATCATCACTTCAGATCATGGAACAAAGATGGATTATGTTCCGCAATCAGTCATCGTCTTAGGTGGCGGAGTTATTGGTTGTGAGTTTGCATCAGTCTGGAAATCATTTGGCGCAGAAGTAACGATCATCGAAGGCCTGCCACACCTGATTGCTCTAGAGGATGAGTCATCGAGCAAGCAGCTAGAGCGTGCTTTTCGCAAGCGCGGAATTAACTTCGAACTAGGCGTTAAATTTAAATCTGTTGTTAAAGATCAACGCGGCGTCACGATTACTCTTGAAGATGGCAAAGAGTTCTCGGCCGAAGTTTTGATGGTTGCTGTTGGACGTGGCCCAGTTTCTGCCAATCTTGGATATGAAGAGCAGGGCATCACAATGGATCGTGGCTACGTGATAGTTGATAACAAGTGCCGCACAAATGTGCCTGGAATCTGGGCAGTTGGCGATTTGATTCCTACATTACAACTTGCGCATGTTGGCTTTGCAGAAGGCATGTTGGTTGCAGAGGAAATCGCCGGTCTTAACCCACGCCCGATTAACTACGATGGAATTCCACGCGTTACATACTCAGACCCAGAAGTAGCATCAGTTGGTCTAACAACTGCGCAAGCTAAAGAGCGTGGTCATGATGTTGTCGAACTTAGTTATGACTTAGCCGGAAATGGCAAAGCTCAGATTCTTGGAACTGCCGGTTCAATCAAACTTGTTGGCGAGAAAGATGGACCAATTCTTGGCGTTCACATGGTTGGCGCACGTGTGGGCGAACTACTTGCAGAAGCCGAACTAATCTTTAACTGGCAAGCACATGCAACCGATGTTGCATCCCTCATTCATGCACACCCAACACTGTCAGAGGCAATGGGCGAAGCTCATATGGCTCTTGCAGGTAAACCGCTTCACGCACACGGATAACCAAGGAGAGAAAATAGATGACATTTTCCGTAACGATGCCAGCTCTCGGTGAGAGTGTGAGCGAAGGAACAGTTACACGTTGGTTAAAGTCCGAAGGTGACCACGTCAACGTTGATGAACCACTTCTCGAAGTCTCAACAGACAAAGTAGATACCGAGATTCCTTCACCTGTTGCCGGCACACTGACAAAGATTATTGTCCAGATCGATCAAACAGTTCCAGTTGGAGCCGAGTTAGCGATAATCGCTGATGGCGCCGCTGCACCGGCCGCTCCTGTTGTTGCCGCTCCTGTTGTTGCCGCTCCTGTTGTTGCCGCTCCTGTTGTTGCCGCTCCTGTTGTTGCCGCTCCTGTTGTTGCCGCTCCTGTTGTTGCCGCTTCGCCAACTTCAGGAACTGTTATCACAATGCCAGCTTTAGGCGAGAGCGTTAGTGAAGGAACAGTTACACGTTGGTTGAAAAACGTTGGTGACTCAGTTGCCGTTGATGAAGCTTTATTGGAAGTTTCAACTGACAAAGTAGATACCGAGATTCCCTCACCAGTTGCGGGAACATTGCTAGCAATCGATGTTGCTGTTGATTCAACGGTTCCAGTTGGTGCACGCCTTGGATTAATCGGAGCTACTGGAGCTGCCCCTGTTGCCGCTCCTGTTGCCCCCACACCCGCACCTGTTGCTGTGGCGCCAGTAGTTGCTGCTCCTATTGTTCAAGCACCGGCCCCTGTTGCACCGGCACCTGTTACACAACCAGCTGATGCTTATGTCACTCCCCTCGTTCGCAAACTCGCTAACGAGCTTGGCGTCAACCTTGCAAACGTTAAAGGAACTGGGATCGGTGGTCGAATTCGCCGCGAAGATATTGAAGCGCTTTCAAAGCCTGCAGCACCTACATATGTTGCACCTGCTTCAAGTAGTGCAACAACACCTGCAGCAAAGGCTGCCGTAGTTGCAGTATCTCCACTTCGCGGAACAACTGTGACAATGTCACGACTTCGTAAAGTAATCGCTGCACGCATGGTTGAATCACTTCAGGTAAGTGCTCAGTTAACAACGGTTATCGAAGTAGATGTTACAAAGATTTCGCGACTTCGCGATAAAGCTAAGGCCTCTTTCGAAGCCCGTGAAGGTGTCAAGCTTTCATTCTTGCCATTCTTCTCAGTTGCAGTGTGCGAAGCACTCAAACAACATCCAGTACTTAACTCTTCCGTTGAAGGTGATCAAATCACTTATCACGGCGCAGAGCACCTAGGCATCGCAGTAGATACTGAACGCGGCTTACTTGTGCCAGTAATTGCTAACGCCGGTGATTTGAATATGGGTGGTATTGCTCGCAAGATTTCCGATCTAGCTGCACGTACACGTGATAACAAAGTAACTCCCGATGAACTCGGTGGTGGAACTTTCACAATCACAAATACCGGTAGCCGTGGAGCTCTCTTTGATACTCCAATTATCAATCAGCCACAGGTTGCAATTCTTGGTTTAGGCGCAGTAGTTAAGCGCCCAATGGTTGTTCGTGGTGAAGATGGTGGAGAAACTATTGCGATTCGATCAATGGTGTATTTGGGTCTTTCATATGATCACCGTGTTGTTGATGGCGCAGATGCTGCTCGATTCCTAGTTACGTTGAAGGAACGCCTCGAAGGCGGCGCTTTCGAATCAGATCTGGGTCTTTAAGAACTTATGTCAGTTCCTCAAAGAATTGCAATTAGCGGTTCATCCGGACTCATTGGTAGCGCACTAGTCGGTCACTTAAAGAGTGAAGGTCATACAGTTCAGCGTTTAGTTCGCCGAACTCCAGTTGCACCCGATGAAGTGCAATGGGATCCGCAGACTGGCTATGTTGATCTAACATCTCTTGAAGGCGTAGATGCAGTAATTCACTTAGCTGGCGTTGGTGTTGGCGATAAGCGCTGGAGCAAAAAATATAAATCAGAGATTCTTAATTCCCGTCTTCTTGGAACAACTGCAATTGCTAAAGCTGTTGCTGAACTCAAGCCACAGGTCTTTATCTCAGCTAGTGCAATAGGTTGGTATGGCGAGAGTGGTAACCGCGCAGTTGTTGAAACAGATCGTGTGGGCGATGATTTTCTAGCTGCGGTATGCCGCGAGTGGGAAGGTGCCGCTGATTTAGCTGGCGATGTTCGCACCGTCAAGGTTCGCACTGGTTTAGTTCTCGATCCCACCGGTGGAGCGTTAGGAAAGATGTTGCCACTCTTTCGCTTAGGTTTTGGTGGCAAGTTAGGGTCAGGAAAACAATGGTGGTCATGGATTACTTTGCATGATCAGATACGTGCGATGGTCTTTGCTCTTGAAAAGCCCATCTCAGGTGCGCTCAATGTCACTTCTCCTAATCCTGTCACTAACCAAGAGTTCACTTCTGCTCTAGCACGCGCTCTGCATCGCCCTGCAGTATTTCCAGCACCTGCGATCGCACTCAAAATTGCATTAGGTGGATTCTCAACTGAAGTTCTAGGCTCCAAAAAAGTAATCCCGCATGTCTTACAAGAGGCTGGATTTACTTGGGACTATCCGCACATCACTGATGCGCTTAATCAACTAGTTCAAGATTAAGCGAGCTGCCAGAGTTCCACTAAAGAGTGCGCCTTGTTGTGATGGAACACTTTGATGATCTCCTACTAAATATAGATGTTCTGAAATCTGTGTCGGCTGCGTGAGCGCTTTACCAACGTTGTGCAGAGGTAAGGCAGATGCAATCTCATATTTAGCTATTAGCGCCCATTCACGTGTTTCAACTCCCCACATGATTGAAAGGTGACGGCGGACCTCTGACTCTGTAGTACCTAAATCTGTTGTGCTCGAAATCAAATGCTTACCGGCTGGGGCATAGGCATTTGAGATATCAGAGATAACAACGGTATTGATTACTGGTCCACGATTTTGCCCATCGACGACTAATCGGCCAGAACCCGATGGGTTGCTATCAGTTGCGTGATACCAAGTAATGCAACCAACCATGCGTGAAACATCACCTAGTTCTAAGAGTTGAGTTGCAGTTGTTGCATCCGTTGCAATAACGATATCTGTTGCCTGGAAATCACCTGCAGAACTGGTAACAGTGTTTGCAACAATGCGCTCTGCCCGTACATTGAGTTGCAGATCGTTAACTCTAGAAGCTAGCGCTTGAGACAGCTGCCCCACGCCAAACTTAGGAATACCCGGTGCACCGCTAACAAAAGATTTAATCACAGATTGACCATAGGTGGCATCAACTGTGTCGGGGTCAGTTAAAAAAACGCCTTGCAAAAACGGTCGTAAAGTTCGCTCATACGTGGTGCCACAACCAGCATCGCGCAAAGCCTGTCCAATTGAATGCTCCTTTTTAATCTTAGAGAAGATAAATCGGGCAAAGTTCTTCTTCTCAGACAGAGATCCGGTGCCACGATGCAGAGCAGCAAATGGTGCGCTTCGAGGATCACCTATAGCAATTCTTTCACTACCAAGACTCACTTCGATGATTCGCGGGGCGAGGATGAAATCGATCTCATCTATTACATCTAATTCAACTAACGCTGGGTATTTTGAATTGATTAACTGAAAACCGCGGTCGCAGATATAGCCATCAATATGATCACTTGCAACACGACCACCTGGGCGATCACTTGCCTCAATTACTGTGACAGAGCGCCCTGCCTCTTGCAGATGGATTGCCGCACTTAAACCAGCAAGGCCTGCGCCAACAACAAGTACATCGCTTTTCTTAGACATGCAGCGCGTTATTTCTTGCCTGATCAATTATTTGAGCCACTAACAGAGCATCTTCATTGGGTATTGGCCAAGGATTTGTTCCGGCAAGCGCGCCTGCAACCAAGGTGTAAAAAGTGGCGTAATTGCCATCTTCTCCAATGATTTCCTCGACTTGATCACCGCGATGTATGAATGTTTTTGATTTCGTTGCAACATCCCATCTGCCACCTGTAGGGATTTTCCCAGCACGTAAGAGACCCTCTTGCGGATCTAAATCATTGATGACTAAAGCACCTTTGCTACCTAAGATTCGAATGCGCGGACCAGGAGCCCCAACAACCGCGCTAGCTGAAAGAATAGATAGAACGCCTGAATCATGTTTGAGAACAAGCACAGCATCATCATCTGCGCCGCCGCGAATCATACGAACGGTCGATGTAACAAGTTCTGCTTTTCCAAACCAATCAATAGCCGTCGAAATCAAGTGCGGTTGAAGATCTAATAACTGTCCCCCACCCTGCGCCGCATTCATGTTCTCGCGCCAAGAGGTATTATTGAGCTCTGGACGAAAACGTTCAAAGCGCGAATCCATTCGGTGGATAGTTCCTAAGACACCTGAGGCCAAAACCTTCTTAATCGTAAGTGCGTCACTGTCCCAACGACGATTGAAAAATGTTGAGACAGGAACTCCTGCACGTTCACCTGCAGAGATTATTTCAGCCGTCTCAGCAAATGTTCGACCCATAGGTTTATCTACTACAACTGCAATTCCAGCGTTGATGGCAGCAAATGCATGTTCGCCGTGAACTAAGTTTGCAGAGGCAACAACAACAAGATCGAGTTTGTGAGCCACTAACTCTTCAATAGTTGCAACTACATTGACACCCGGAAAATCAGTAAGGGCGTGTGCACGACGATCGGCATTGGTGGTTTGAATCGCAACGACTTCATATCCACACCCTTTAAGTAAAGGTGCGTGGAAATAGCGCCCTGCTAATCCATACCCTGCAATGCCAACGCGCATTAGTCCTTGATTTCCTCGTGCTGTAGTTTTGATGGCCACCAAATCTTTGGTCCAATCTGATGGACAAGAGCTGGCACCAAAATTGAACGCACAATAATGGTATCTAGCAATACGCCAAATGCCACGGCAAAGCCAAGTTCGGCAAGTGGCACCAACGGCAATAGACCAAGAACTGCGAAAGTCGCGGCAAGAACGATTCCAGCTGAAGTAATTACTGCTCCAGTTACGGTTACGCCTTTGATGATTCCTGCGCGAGTACCAATCTTTGCACTTTCTTCACGCACACGAGTCATGAGGAAGATGTTGTAATCGATACCCAATGCCACAAGGAAGATAAAGGCAAAGAGTGGGAATGAGTTATCTCCCCCAGCAAAGCCAAATATGTGGTTGAAGACGAGTGCGCAGACACCCAGAGTTGCAAAGTATGAAAGCAACACAGTTCCAAGTAGAACGATGGCACTCAAAATGCTTCGCAGCAATAGACCAAGAATAATGGTGATGACAATCAAGATTATTGGAATGATGGTCTTATTGTCATGGCTATTAGCAGTGCGAACATCGAAATACACCGCACTTGTTCCGCCAACTAGAGATGTCGCATCTGCAGCATGTGCTAGTTCTCGAATCTTCGGAATGTCATTTCCAGCCTCAACACTATCTGGCGCTTTATCTAGAGTGACATTTAAGATCGCTCTATTATTTACAACCTTTACAGTTTGAGTTGCTGGGTCAAGAAAAGGAATAACTTGAGTTACTCCTGGTGCACTCTTAATCGCCGAAGTAACAGCTTCAATCTTATTTGCTGCAACAACGACCTGTGTAGGGTCACCTTCTCCACCTGGAAAATGTGTAACAAGAAGCTTTTGACCAACTACAGATTCAGGATTGCCGGTAAAAGTATCGACCGTTCCAATGCCATCGGCCTTAAGAGTTGTTGAAGCAAAAGCTAAAAGCAACAAAACAGATCCGGTAACAACCCATGCCTTGCGTGGATTTCTTCCAATTGAGTTAGCAACCTTTGACCAAGGACCGCTCATAACATGGTCATCGCCATCAAAGAGCGGGCGACGAGGCCAGAAAATCCAGCGACCAAAAACCAAGAGAAGTGCAGGTAGCAGGGTCAAAATCGTGATCATCGCGCTAACAATTCCAATCGCACCAATTGGTCCAAGACCTGCAGTGTTTGTTAGCTGGCTAAATAGCAAAATGAGAAGTGAGATTGAGACGGTTGAGCCGGAAGCCAGGATTGGTTCCCACACGCCTTTATAGGCGCTCTTCATCGCATCAAATCGATTTTCATGAAGGTGAAGTTCTTCGCGGTAACGGGCAATGAGAAGTAGGGCGTAGTCCGTCGCTGCGCCAATAACTAATACAGAAAGAATTCCCTGTGACTGTCCATCGACATCAATGACGTTGTTCTTAGCTAGTAAATAAACAATGCCGCCGGCAGTTGTTAATGCAAACATCGCAGATAACAATGGAATGATCCACAAAACTGGAGATCGATAAACAAGTATGAGAATAAGTGCAACCACGCCTAACGTGGTCAAGAGCAATGATGAATCAAGAGTTCCAAAGGCACTAAATAGATCGCCTAGTAAACCACCCGGGCCAGTGACATAAGGAGTTAAACCATTTGCCTCTGCCACCGGTTTAATATCTGCACGCAAGGCCGAAACAACTGCTGGTAAAACAGGTTTGTCATTTGAAAGAGTTTTAGCAAGCGAATTTCCATCTAGGGGGATGTTTGCCAAAATCGCTTTTCCATCTTGCGATGGAAATACGGTGATCTTTTGTCCAGGTGCTAAAAAATCGGCAATCTTAGAAGATGTACCATCAAGAGTGAGCTCGCCAACTGTGGAGAGATGGGCATTGATTGCAGCGAAGGTTTCAGGTGTTGATTTGCCTTCAAAGAGAATCAAAGTTGGAAAATTGAAGCTGTCCTTGCCAGAGAAATCTGCAATGAGATCAGCGGCCTTTGTGGCTTCAGCACCTTTAGGTAAAAAGGAAGAGTTATTGTTCTCTTGAACTGATGAGAGCTTGCCAAAGAGCGGTCCGAAGATGCCGGTAATGCCAAACCACACGATTACTACCAAGAGTGCGATGGCAAAGGGCTTGCGGGTTTTTTGGATCGACTGTGTGGACATGGTGAAAGCGGCCTTTCTTAGAGGTCATGTGGCTTCAATTGGTAAGGAGGCAAGCCTACCTTTAGGCTAGCGATGTGCCTGTTGTAACCCCGCCTAGCCAAAACACCATTGCCCTGACCCGCCATGGCCTTATTGATTACGAGAAAGCCTGGCAGGTCCAACGCACTATCCATGGTGAAGTAGCCGACGGGATCCGCCCTAATACTTTGTTGCTGCTCGAGCACCCTTCTGTTTATACCGCCGGGCGTCGAACATTAGATTCTGAAAAACCTCAAGATGGCACACCGGTCATTGATGTAGATCGCGGTGGAAAAATTACTTGGCATGGGCCTGGCCAACTCGTTGGATATCCCATTGTAAAACTCTTGCAACCACATGAACTTGTGGGATTTGTTCGAGAGATTGAACGTGGGTTAATCGCAGTCTGTAAAGATTTAGGCATCGAAGCCACATGTGTTTCGGGCCGCTCTGGTGTTTGGGTGCGCGACCACTTGGGCGATCGCAAAATCGCTGCCATTGGAATTCGGGTAACTAAAGGTGTAACTATGCATGGATTTGCTCTCAATGTTTGTCCTGACTTGAGTGCATTTGCCAGCATTATTCCTTGTGGCATCGCCGATGCTGATGTCACTTCAATTGCTAAAGAGTTAGGTCGAGAGATCTCTATCAATGAAGTTTCTCCACTAGTTGAACGACATATTTTCGAATCCTTGAAAAAGGTGAGCGCATGACTGTGGCACCAGAGGGACGCAAACTAATCCGTATTGAGGCACGCAATGCGCAAACTCCCATTGAGCGCAAACCTGAATGGATTAAGACAAAAGCACACATGGGTCCTGAGTACACCCGTTTACAAACTCTTGTTAAAACCGAAGGCCTACATACCGTCTGCCAAGAAGCGGCCTGTCCTAATATCTTTGAGTGTTGGGAAGATAAGGAAGCGACATTTTTAATCGGCGGAGATAAGTGCACACGCCGCTGCGATTTCTGCAATATTGACACGGGCAAGCCTGATGCAATTGATCGTGAAGAACCGCGAAAGGTTGCCCAATCTGTAAAGGCGATGGGACTTAAATACGCAACTATCACCGGTGTTACTCGCGATGATTTGCCAGATGAAGGCGCCTGGCTTTATGCCGAAACCATTCGTCAGGTACATGAGTTAAATCCAGGTACGGGGGTTGAAATGCTCGCCCCTGATTTTCATGCTAAATCCGAGCTACTTAATGAAATCTTTCAAACCCGCCCAGAAGTCTTTGCTCATAACTTAGAAACTGTCCCCCGTATCTTCAAGCGAATTCGCCCAGCTTTTACCTATGAGAAATCCTTGACTGTTATATCTATGGCCCGTGATTTTGGTCTGATCACTAAATCAAATCTCATCCTTGGCTTAGGAGAAACGCGCGATGAAGTTTCACAGGCACTTGTTGATCTGCACGATGCTGGGTGTGATCTGATCACAATCACGCAGTACTTACGACCAACAAATCGCCATCACCCAGTAGAACGTTGGGTAGCGCCCGAAGAGTTTGTTGAGTTAAGCAAAGAAGCAACTGATATTGGTTTCCTTGGTGTAATGAGTGGACCACTCGTTCGATCTAGTTATCGTGCCGGTCGCCTTTATAAGCAAGCAACGGATGCGAAGATAAATCATGGCTGATCTTGTCTATCCCCCAGTAATAGTTGCCATCAAATCTTTATGGAAATATCTAGGGCTTAAATTTGATTTCAAAGGCGAAGAAAATGTGCCGCGCAAAGGTGGCGCAATCTTGGCAATTAATCATGTGAGTTACTTAGATTTCGCAATCACTGGAACTGCCGCCCTGCCTGCCGGGCGTTATGTACGTTTCATGGCCAAGAAAGAGATATTTGATAACAAGGTAGCTGGCCCGCTTATGCGCGGAATGCATCACATCAATGTAGATCGCAGCAATGGATCTGCATCTTTTGTTGCAGCTCTTCGTGCACTCAAAGCCGGGGAAATTATCGGAATATTTCCTGAAGGAACCATCTCTACCTCATTTGAAATTAAGGGACTTAAATCCGGAGCAGTGCGCTTGGCTATGGGAGCTGGAGTTCCTGTTATTCCAACAATCATTTGGGGAAGCCAGAGAATTTGGACTAAAGGCGTTAAACGAAATCTCAAGCGCAACAGCTTTCCTGTTACGGTCTATTTTGGTGAACCGATTTCCTATGAACGCGGCGCCGATGTTGAGCAGGCTGAGTTAAATCTGCGTGAAACCCTGCTGGGAATGTTGCATGAAGTTCAGGACAACTACCCTGATAGTCATGTGGGCCAACGTTGGGCGCCTACCCGCCTTGGTGGAACTGCCCCTGCCCCACTAAACTAAAGACATGTTTAAGAGAAAAGCAAAAGAAAAGAAGATCAAGACCCCGCGCTTTCAAACTTTCCGTGATGCCTATTCCGTCACTAAACAAGTTAAGCCTTGGATTGGCGCCGCACTTATCGCTATCTTCCTTGCATCTTTTGCCGTGGGAATCGGAATTGGTCTTGCAGTTGGCCACCCGATCTATGTTGGATTTATCTTCTTGCCGCTTTCATTTCTTATTACGCTTCTATTCTTCACCCGCGTTGCAGGACGTGCCGCATACTCTTCCATCGAGGGACAGATTGGCGCTGGCGCAAGTGTGTTGATGGCTATTCGTAAAGGATGGACAACAACTCCGGCCGTTGCAGTCTCACGCAGCCAAGATATGGTCCACCGCAGTGTTGGCCGTGCCGGAATTGTTTTAACGGGCGAGGGTTCAGCAAATACAGTTCGTCAATTGTTAGCCGATGAGCATAAGAAAACTGAACGCTTTGCCCCAGGTGTGCCAGTCATCGAAGTAATTGTTGGCGATGGCGATGGTCAAGTTCCACTTCGTAAACTTCAAAAACATCTTCAAAAACAACCAAAGAAGTTAACGGCCCATCAAATGCGTGAAGTTCGTGCCCGCCTCAAAGCAGTTGGTGGTTTATCTATGCCAATTCCAAAGGGTCCGATGCCAACTCGCGCACCAAAGATGCGTTAATTTCTAGTTAGTACTGATCCACTCATTCGCTCGTGGATTCCACGTCCATCATCATCAAAAGTAACGGCCGTGACCACAAGAACTAGAAGAAGCGTACGGATCAATGCTTGAAGTGGAGTAATTGCTCCCCCATCTTCAAATCGAACAACTCTCATTCCAAAGATTCGATGCCCCAAAGATGCTCCCGCAAGCGAAATAAGAATCCATAGCTGAGCAAAGAAGAGCCCCAGCACCAGCAGAGATTGGTTAGGGCCCATATGCCCGATTCCCCCGCTCAACGCGGCAACGATGAAGTAACAGGCCAGCCAGTCCAGGGCTAAGGCGGCCATGCGGCGGGCGTAGGTGGTTCGGACAAAGGGATAGCTCATATAGATAAGCCTAACGCCCTTTGAATTCTTAACATGGATGTAACAGTGCAGTTAGGCCAAATGCGCTCAGGCGACTTATTCTTGGGCCAAGAAGCAGAGGGCTCAAAGTCGAGAATATCTGCGCTGATACACATCTAAATGTATCCATGTGAATTGGGAGAAGCATGTTTAAGAACTCTGCAGAAATATTTGCATATATTAAAAAGGAAGATGTAAAGCTCGTTGACGTTCGCTTTACTGATCTTCCAGGAATCCAACACCACTTCAACGTTCCTGTTGAATCATTTGATGAAGCTGTCTTTACTGATGGTTTGATGTTTGATGGTTCTTCAATCCGTGGTTTCCAGTCAATCCATGAATCAGATATGAAACTCTTACCAGTTCCAGAATCTGCATACCTTGACCCATACCGCAAAGAGAAGACTCTGATCATTATCTTCTCTGTTCACAACCCA
>CAIVDO010000090.1 GCA_903904665.1 uncultured Actinomycetes bacterium
CGTTTTGCCGCTGCATGAAAAGTTCCGACCATTGGACCTTCAGCGGCCCAACATGCAAGCAGTGAAATCGATGGGATAGCTGGTTCATGCAGATGCAAAAGATCGAAATCTCCAGCCCCTATCCATTGGCGTACGCGCGCATATGCAATAGGACCAAAAAGAACTCGCGCGACAGCCCCGTTGTAAGGAATAGAAATTGGCTTGCCGGCGCTGACAACATAATCGGGAAGCATCTCATCATTGAGAGATGGAGCTAATACCGATACCGAATGACCAGATGCAATCAAAAACTGCGCCAGATCACGAACATGATTTTGAACGCCGCCAGGAGTATCCCAACCATACGGACAGACAATTCCAATTTTTAGTTTCTTTGTAAGCATCAGTGACGTTCCTTAAAATCGCCATCTATCCAAATGCGTTGCATCATGTGCCAATCTTGCGGATTTTCGGCGATACCAACTGCAAAACGATCTGCTGATCTTTGAACAAGTTGCGCGGTTTTTTCTACTTCAGTGCCCTGTGTCGGTACTTCTAGCTCCTCTAAATGAATATGTATTCCGATCTCGGTATAGGAAATATATGCACTCAATAACGGTGCACCGGTTCGGATAGCCAGAAGCGCTGGCCCTGCCGGCATCCGCGCAGGACCACCAAAGAAAGTGACATCGATTCCAGATCGAGATAAATCACGATCGGCAGCTAAGGCAATCACTGCGCCACTTCTAATGCGCTGCATCAAGGTAGGTATAACGCGCCCATCTAGTGGCAGAGCTTCCATTCCAAAGTCGGCTCGAAACTGCATGAATTTTTTGAAGAGTTTTTCAGGTTTGAGATGCTCAGCGACGGTAACAATTTTTGCGCCTTTGAGGCAGAAATAAGCTGCGGCGTGGTCGTAGTTACCGCAATGAGGCAAAGTCACAATGGCTCCAGTGCCGGCAGCTATTGCATCAAGTAATAAAGCTTCGTTGGTAATTGTTACGGTTTCCACGATGCGCTCTTGTGACCAATCAGGAAATCTAAATGTGTCACACCAATATCGAAGAGCAGAGCGCATGCCTCTATACACAAGCAAATCTAAATCTAACTCAGTAATATTGTTTTGCGTACGAGCTAGGTTTGAGCGCAATCTTTGAACACTCTTACCATTTCTATTAACTAATCGATCAGCTAACGCGTTAGCCGATGAATATACAAAGTTTTCTGGCAACCATCGCAGGACTCTCCATGCAGCGAAATATCCCCATGCAGTCAAATTTGCAATCATGAACGCGTTGCCTTACTAACAATGAGCATGCGTTGAACAACTGTTACTAAACCAAGAACTGCCAAAAGCCACATTCCCCCGGCCAAAACATATGGAACCCCAAGACCATCTAAAGCAATCGCCGACATTGCCATAATTAAACGTTCCGTGCGCTCAGCGATTCCTCCTGTACATACGATTGAAAAGCTCTCAGCCTTCGCACGAATATATGGAACGAGCATTCCAGTTACTAAAGTTAGGATTACTACAAAACTTAAGGGATCTTCTTGATCAATTAAATAGATGCTTACGCCAAGAAGAATCGAAGAATCAGTTAATCGGTCGATGGTGGAATCAAGAAAACTCCCCCATTTGCTTGCACCTAACTTTGAAATTCTGGCCATAGTTCCATCAAAGAGATCACTGATGGCAAAGACACTGATGACTGCGGTGCCTAGAAAAAAATCTCCACGGGGATAGAAATAGAGCGCGCTAGCTATAACCCCGATAGCGCCTACCCATGTCACTGCATTGGGCGTAATGCCAATGCGCAGGGCAAATGAAGCTACGGGTGTTATTAATCTCGTAACCGCTGGTTTTAATGAGGCACTTAGCATCACTGCACATCGTAGGCTGAGCCAGTGCAGAATCACACATCCGAGCAGAGCATTGCCCTCTTTGGCCACCCCAGCGCCCACCCGCAGCAGGTCGCAACTGCGCTTGGCGCCGCCATCGGCTTAGCGCCCTCTAGTGATATCTCATGTGCGATATTTGCTATTAATCCCAACACTGGAATCGACCAAGAAAGCATCGATCAATGGTTGGCCTTCGATGATTTTTTAACACCGCGATTAATTGTTGTAACTGATTTGGAGTCAGGCACTGGTGATTTCGATGATGCTGTAATGCTGGCTAATCGCGTCTTTGACCAAGTTGCAACACCTTTCCTTGTCTTACATGATGAAGATGGCTCACCTCGAGCCCTGATATCACTTCTTGACATGATGATTACCGACTATTCAACTACTCCCCCAACACATAGCGTTTGCGAAGCCGAACATGAGACTTTGGTTCAGGAGTTTCGAGATGAATATCTAGAGCTTGTAACTTCAATGGGTGAAGGTGCCTTTGCTGCTGGAGTTTTATTTCCTGCCATACCTCTTTGGATTGAGAAGGGCATTGGGCTAGATGTTGTAAGTGCATACCTCGCCCAGCTC
>CAIVDO010000091.1 GCA_903904665.1 uncultured Actinomycetes bacterium
AACATGTCCGCGCTCTGGGCGAAGTCCCATATCTGCCATCTGATGCAAGATGCGACGGTGAACTGGCTTTAAACCATCACGTGCATCAGGAAGTGCGCGTGAATAAATTACTGAGTATGCATACTCAAGAAAAGATTCAGAAACTTCCTTTGAAACATCGATATCAACGATCTTGCCTGGGTATTCACCAGGTTTTGGACCGACGGGTTTTTTCCCCTTTGCCGCAGTTTTCGCGGGAGTCTTCGCAGTTGCCATTGGAGCATTGTGCCAAGAGAGTTGCTTAATCTAGGGGAGGACGCGCCCCAACGGTTGCTACACACTTTGCCGCAAGTGCAGTTCCTGCAGATAAAGCTTGTTCTAAATCATTTGTTTCAAGCCACTTTGGAATAAATCCTGCAGCAAATGAATCTCCAGCACCTGTTGTATCGACCACACTGGTAGTGACGGCAGAGACCTTTGCAACTGTTGCATTATGAACTGCCATGGCGCCACGAGATCCTAATTTGATGACAACAAGTGGTGTGTAGGCAGTTAAATTCTTTTCTGCGCCTTCAACATCTTTAGCATCGCCTAGATAAAGCGCTTCTTCAGAGTTGAGCAGGATGCCATCCATAAGAGATACCCATGTCAAAACTTCTTCTCGAGAAACGATCTTCATCGCACCTGTAGTTGTTGGGTCAAAGTAGATTGGCTTACCAGCGGCCTTAATCTTTGTAATCATCGCTAAAACCGATTCGCGGCTGCGAAAATCAAGTAGTGCGTATCCACTTAAATACACGCCATCTACATCATCTAGCGGCGGAAGATCAGTTACTTCAAGATCTGCGTTGGCACCATTATCTGGAAACATTGTGCGTTCGCCATTGGAATCAACCAAGATAACAACAACGCCAGTTGGACGGCCAGAGTGCATCAAATTCATATGTTCTACGCCGTATTTATCTAGATCTGAAATCAGTGCAAAACCAACGGGGTCATTGCCAACACGGGCAACTAACTGGGCTTTTGAATGTGTGCGCGTGATCCATGTTGCAACATTTGCAGCTTGACCACCCGGGTGAGAACTAATGCGGCTGGCAGTGTCATTGCCATAGTTAATGGGTTCTTTGAGCTGTGAAATAACATCAAGGGCTAAATCGCCAATGCATAGAATCTTTTTCATTTACAAGGCCACCGCAATATCTGCAGCTAGTGCGCAGTTTGATTTAATGATTTCAGTATTGATGGCAAGTGATTCACCCTTGCTGGCGGTATGAAAATGCTCAAGCAAATAGGGTGTTACATATTTGCCATCGATACCATCACGGGCAGCGTTAGCTAAACCTGATGCCAAGATCTCATCATGGCGGGCCTTGTCCATCTGCTTTTCAACGGGGTTAGTAACGATCAATGCGTGGTTTTCGGTATGCACATCACTTCGCGCCTTGATAATCGATGCGATCTCATCGGCTGAATCAACACGGTGTTCGATTTCAAAACCAGAGTCAGTCAGGTAAAAACCAGGGAAGCGGTTGGTCTTATAGCCAACAATGCCAATGGCCAGAGTCTCAAGGCGCTCTAATGTGGCATGAACATCGAGAATTGATTTAACTCCAGCACAAACGACGGTCATATCTAGCTGCGAAAGCGCAGTTAAATCTGCAGATTCATCGTATGACTCATTTGCCCCGCGGTGCACTCCACCTAATCCACCAGTTGCAAAAACTTTAATCCCAGCGATTGCTGCAATATGTGCCGTCGCTGCAACAGTTGTTGCTGCGCTCTTGCCGCCGGCAATGATGATTGCTAAATCTCGGGTGGATGCTTTAGAAATATCATCACGGTTTGCGATCGCATCAAGTTCATGGGCCTCAAGACCGATATGAACCACGCCATCAAGTAATGCGATGGTGGCTGGAACGGCCCCGCGCTGGCGAATAATTTCTTCGCACTCTTGGGCAACTGCAAGGTTGGATGGGCGCGGCAATCCATGGCTAATAATCGTAGATTCGAGAGCAACAATCGGCTTGCCCGCTGCAATTGCAGCCGTTACTTCGGCTGAGTATTTAATTGCACTCTTCATGGGTCAACCTTAGCCGATGTAATGAGAAGATATGAACGTGCATTTGTCCCAGATAACTCCATCGATCTTTTCATCCCTGGGCTTAACTACCGCCGAAGACCTTTTATCTGTTGGTCCATCGCCTAGCGGGCGCGAACTTCTATTTTTAGTCGATGGTTTTGGCGCAGATGTAATTGCAACCTATGGCGATGCGATGCCAACTATTGCGCGGCTCACAAATTTTGCAACTATACAAACATCTTTTCCTTCAACTACTGCCACATCACTTGCAACGCTAACTACTGGCACTTTGCCTGGCGTGCACGGGATGCTCGGATACACCGTGCAAGTTCCACGCACGGGAGGTCGAATACTCAATGCACTTAAGTGGGATGAGCGCGTTGATCCAAATAATTGGCAGCCCGTACCAACGCTGTTTGAACGCGCGATGGAAGAAAATATTAACGTTACTCACGTTGCAGCTAAGCGTTATGAAAACTCTGGCTTTACCCGCGCAGTTTTCCGTGGCGCTAACTACAAAGGTGCAAATGTCGCCGCTGATTTAATCGCTGAAACAAAAGCTGCACTTCAAAAGACACCTTCTTTTGTCTATCTCTATGTCAATGATTTAGATGCAGCTGGTCATAGCGATGGGGTAGGAAGTGAAAAATGGTTGGCCGCACTGACAATGATTGATCAACTCTTTGCTAATTTGATGAAAGAGATGCCGCAAGGCACACGTATCTGGCTCACTTCAGATCATGGAATGGTCAATGTGAATAAAAAAATAGTTATTGGTCAGGACAATCCGCTCTTAGACGGTATTGCAGTTATTGGCGGAGAACCACGCGCCAGACATCTCTATTTATCGCCAGAACAAGACAGCGCTAGTGCACGGGCAGAAGTTGCTAGTAGATGGGAAGAGTTCTTAGGAAAACAGGCAACTGTTTTCACTCGCGAGAGCGCCATTGCAACAAATCTCTTTGGAAGCCAGGTTAGTGCCGATGCACTTGATCGTATGGGTGAAGTAATTGCCATCGCACAAGAAGGCCTAGTTTTACTCGATCCAGAGCGCGCTGAAAAAGAGGGCGCAATGGTTGGTCATCATGGTGGAGATAGTGAGATTGAATCTCAGGTTGGATTGCTTACAACTTCATTAAGTTAAAGCCACTTTTCTCTCTTAAATTTATAGAGCAAACCACAACTAAAGCTTGTAACAAGAGTTAAAACAAGAAAGTAACCATATTTCCAATGCAGCTCAGGCATATTGTCGAAGTTCATTCCATATATACCGGCAATCATTGTTGGGCCAGCAGCTAGTGCAACCCATGCAGAAATCTTTCGAACATCTTCATTTTGACGCACTTGTATGTGAGCCAGATCTGCTTGTAGCGCCGATGATAAAAGCGAATCCATTCCTGAGGCATGTTCGCACGCACGTTGTAGGTGATCGAGAGTGTCCCTAAAGAAAGGCTTCAATGGATCAGGAGTCGGTTGATACGTCTCTGAAACTAATTTCTGAAGTGGGATAACAAGAGGCTCAATGGCATGTCGATACTCAATGATTTCGCGCTTGAGGAAGTAAATCTCTTGTGAAAACGTTTGGCGATTACCGCCGAACACTTTTGTCTCGAGGGCAATAACATCATTCTCTAACTCAGTTGCAATGGCTGTGTAACCATCGATTACTCGGTCAACCACTGCGTGCAATACAGCAAAGGGACCTTGATTAAGAAACTCAGGCTTGGCCTCTATTTCATGGCGAACTGATGCAAGAGGTGAGCCTTCACCGTGTCGAACAATGACGATGTAGTGCGGATTCACGAAGCACATTAATTCACCAGTTGTGATTTCACTGCGAGATTCATTATAGAAAACAGTTTTTAATACAAAAAATGTTAGCCCGCCATACTCTTCAATCTTTGGGCGTTGTTGGGCATTAACTGCATCTTCTACAGCTAAAGGGTGAAAGTTAAGTTCACCTACGATGTGGTCGAACTCTTCTTGAGTTGGACTTGATAAACCAACCCAAACAAAGCCACCATCTTTGCGAGCTTCATCTACGAAATCAGATATGTCGCCAGAATCTTTAACACGGATACCATTCTGATAAAACGCAGAATCAACAATCATAGTTATTCACTTTCAGTTGGTTTAATGCCAAACATGATTTCATCCCAGCTTGGAACTTTTGCGCGGGCAATAACTCCATCGCGTGCTGCCTCATCATCTGGAACTTCGCGAATAACAGCCAAGCGTGGAACTTCTGGCGTAGGGGTTATCTCCTCGCGCAGTGAGGGGTGATTTGAATCAGAGTAGACAAGACCAGGGGTAGGCATCTGACGTGCTGGTGGCTCATCACCCATCATCCACCGTGCATTTTCATCCATTGATGCAAGTGTGCGACGTGTTGTATCAAAGTTCCATTGAGCTATGCCAACACCACTGGTATTTGGATAGTGAAGTTCAACTGTCCAAGTTCCATCTTCATGGCGCCAGGTGTTCCATGATAAATCTGAAAGATCGATATTGCGTGGTGCAAGACGTGAAACAACAACGCCTAATAGGTTAACTGGATCGCGCCCGCCTTCTTTGCGCACTGGAACCTGTTGGGCTTGATCAATGATGTAGATGCGCTCTTGCAGAATGGGACCCGAGAAGCGCTCAATCTTTTCAATTGAAATATTATTTTCGCGCGCTAACTCTTCGGCTAATTCACCTGCACGCAAACGGCGTTGAATCTCTTTGATTGAAATTGTGGCTGCCTCTTGTTCTGGAACTGCAGCAAGACGAGGTTGATTTACTGTGGCGCGCAATGTGTCGCTAATGCGAAGAGTGAATTCGCCACCATCGTTATCTTGTAGAGACAAGTGGGTTCCGTCATCGCTCTTGCCGTTTAATCGAAGATCAGTCACGGTTCAGAGGGTAATGGATGAGCCCCTTATAAACGCGAAAGAAGGGCAGTGTGGCTAATAATGCTGCACACATAAATCCCAATGGGACCCAAAAGGCGGTTTGCGCCCCGTAGTTATCGATTATCCATCCGCCCAAGGCGGCAGAGAGTGCGCCACCAAGTGGCATCCCAGCTACGACCCATGTAAATGATTCAGTGATTTGTTCACTTGGCACCACATCTTGCACAACGCCATAGGCATTAACAACTAGGGGAGCGATAGCAAAGCCATTAAAGAAGAGTGCAATGGCTAGCCAAAAAATCGAGTGCACAAAGATAAATGGGATTGAAAGAACAGTCAGTGCAACAAGGAAGACTAAAAAGCGTGATGCGTAAGGGAGTTTCCATTTAATTAAACCATTGACTAAGGCCATAACCGCACTGCCGCTTGCCCAAAGCCCCAGTAGCAAACCTGATTGTGCTTTATGGCCCTGGCTCTGTGAAAATCCAACGACAACGATTGAAATTGCACCAAAGAAACCGCCAGTGAAAGTTGTGGCAATTGCAATTGCTTTAACGATAGGGATTCCAATAACAGGTGGGTGGGGATCTTTGATGCGCACCGGAGATGGTGGTGGTTCAGTTGCGCGTTGCATTGCATAGATCGGCATGCCGATAGACATCAAAATCATTCCGGCAATTAAACCTGCAGCTGGTGCAATTGATGTGGCACATGCAGTTGCTGTAATAGGTCCCACAATAAAGACGATCTCATCCATGAGGGCTTCGTACGAGTATGCGGTATTAACTAAATGCTTATCGCTCTCATCTTCAGCCGTTGTTGTTTTATCAGGGCTAAGCACATGTAACCAACGGCGTCGCACTAAGCCGCCTGCATTTACCGATGTTAATTCGGCAAAAATAATTGAAACAAACCAGCTCCAGATGGGTGCTTCATTCATGACTAATGCAATAAAGAGTGAGAGACCAGCGATCTTTAGTGGCACAACGCGCATCAGCATTTTGCGCTGTCCAATGCGATCTGAAAGCCTGGACCAGTAGGGCGTTGAAAGTGAGATCACAATTGAGGCAACTGCGCTGAGAGCACCAGCAAGAGCATATGAATCACTGACGGCAACGACGATAAAGATCAAAGCAAGTGAGTCCATAGATATAGGCATACGCCCAATCAGGGCTGGAATAGAAAATTTCATCGCTCCCGGAGTGCGAAATAAGGTTGTATAGGCCGAGAACATGTTGCCCATCCTATGTCAGGGTTAGGATAGGCCGGTGAGCATTAATGATGAACTCTTAGAGCTAGCGTTGCATATGGCGCAACAAGCAGGTGCCTTGCTCGTTGATCGACCAGCTTCTTGGGATTTAACTTCTAAATCAACTGCTATCGATATTGCAACGCAGATGGATATAGCAAGTGAAAAACTAATTGTTAACGCCATTCTTGCTGCCCGCCCTGATGATGGAATCATCGGTGAAGAAGGCGCAGATCGTGAATCCAAATCTGGTTACACATGGGTCCTTGATCCAGTTGATGGCACAGTTAATTATTTCTATGGTCTACCTGGGTGGAATATCAGTATTGCTGTAAAAGATGCGCAGGGCGTTGTCGCTGGCGTTGTGCATGCACCCACTATTGGTGCAACGTGGCATGCAACACGTGGGGGCGGGGCATTCTTAAATAACCTGCCAATTAAATGCAACGATCCCATTGAATTAGATCGGGCATTGATTTCAACAGGCTTTGCCTATGATGTGAAAGATCGTATTAATCAATTGGATGTAGTAAATCAATTACTTCCAAAGATTCGAGATATTCGCCGCATGGGCGCGGCAGCAACGGATCTATGTTGTGTGGCAACGGGAATGGTCGATGGCTACGTTGAAACGGGATTAAAGGAGTGGGATTTGGCGGCCGGGCAGTTAATTGCCTCTGAGGCTGGTGCTAGCGTCACCACGCATACCTGGCGGGGAATGGCGCTAACGGTGGCCGGTGGGGCTCATCTTCATCGCCTGCTTATGGGCCAGATTCCCGCCTAGTTGTACCCGATTTACGCTCAAGGCCCCTTCTGTGGCAAGATACGCACTCTGCACCTGCCACAGCCGGTGCTTAATAGATGAAGATAAAAAAGGACGAATTCCATGAACATTCTTGACGCCGTAGATGCAGCATCGCTGCGCAAAGACATCCCACAGTTTCGTGCTGGCGATGAGCTCAAGATTCACGTCCGCGTTATCGAAGGTAGCAAGAGCCGTCTTCAGGTTTTCCAGGGAATCGTTATCCGTCGCCAGGGCGATGGAGTTCGCGAGACTTTCACAATCCGTAAAGTTTCTTACGGTGTTGGCGTAGAGCGCACATTCCCAGTTCATACACCAGTTATTGAAAAGATTGAGTTAGTTAAGAAGGGCGAAGTACGTCGCGCCAAGCTTTACTACCTACGCGATCTACGCGGTAAGGCTGCAAAGATTCGCGAAAAGCGCGATGGCGTTGAAGGTTATGGCGATGGAATTCTTTCTACACCAGAACCAGTAGCAGCCGTTGTGTCCGAACCAGTGGTTGAAACTGCGACAACAGATGTTGTGCCTGAAGCCACTCCAGCAGCTGAATAATTAGCTCAATGCGTCGCAAGGGTTCCCTCCTTAGGGAACTCCCACTTCTTGTTGTAGTTGCACTTGTTGTCTCTCTTGTCATAAAAACTTTCTTAGTCCAGTTTTTCTATATCCCATCTGGCTCGATGGAAAATACTTTGCAGATCAAAGATCGCGTTGCAGTGAACAAAATTCCTTTTCTCTCACGCAATATTGCCCGTGGGGATGTTGTCGTTTTTCGTGATCCAGCTGGTTGGCTACCTGAAATCACTGATACTTCATCCAATAAATACATCTCTAAGTTAAAAACAGGTTTAGTGGCCGTTGGCGTATTACCAAATCCAGCCAAGCAGTATTTAGTAAAGCGGGTAATTGGAGTTGCCGGCGATCACATCGTTTGCTGCACCAAGAAAGATGGCCTCTTGCGCGTTAATGGCTATGGCGTCACCGAGCCATATATTTATGAAGGCAATAAGCCCAGCGAAATGAACTTTGATGTTGTAGTTCCTGAAGGCAAAATATGGGTTATGGGAGACCACCGCGGAGCAAGTGCGGATTCTCGTTATCACCAAGATGATGTCAATAAAGGATTTGTTCCACTTTCTCGCGTTACAGGGCGAGTGGTTGCAGTTATCTGGCCATTTAAAAATATTACTTATCTGCCACAAATCGACGTTTTGAAATAGTTTTCTCATGAAGGTCATAGAGCAACTGCTCTTTCAAGCAGGTATCTCACCTATCGCAGGTGTTGATGAAGCAGGTCGCGGGGCATGCGCTGGCCCATTAGTTATTGCAGCCGTTGTGTTACATGATCCCTTTGCACCAGAACTTGCCCCGGTGCGTGATTCCAAAGAGTTAAGTGAGAATAAGCGCGAAGAAATCTTCCAGATTATTGATTCCATTGCCGCAAGTATCAGCGTGGTGATTGTGCCGGCGACAGAAGTAGATGCACGGGGCGTGCATGCAGCAAATCTTGATGGAATGCGCCGTGCAGTCAATGGATTAGATGTTGTTCCGGCCTATGTATTAACCGATGGCTATGCAATTGAGGGTCTGGGTTTTCCTAATTTGGCGGTATGGAAAGGCGATCAAGTTGTTGTCAGCATTAGTGCAGCATCGATTGTTGCCAAAGTAACTCGTGATCGCATCATGCGTGAGATGGATAAAGAGTTTGCGGCATATGGATTTGCTGGCCATAAGGGCTACATCACTGCCGCGCATACAAAAGCCCTTAATGAACATGGCCCATGTGCACAACATCGCCAATCTTTTTCAAATGTGGCTGCGCTTATTCACAAGTAAAAGCAAATAGATTGGGCTAGTCGTTGCCGGAATTTACTGTTCCCGACTATGCAAAGAAAAAGTAATAATAGAACTGGCGCATTTGGCGAAGAAGTTGTTTCGCAGTATCTAATACAACGTAATGCGCAGATCATCGAACGCAATTGGCGAATCCGCGAAGGCGAGATCGACATTATCGCCCTCTACCCATCGGGCATTTTCGCCTTTATAGAAGTTAAAACTAGATCCTCAGTTGCATTTGGCCATCCATTCGAGGCGATCAATGCCCAGAAAGCACATCGCATGCAGCGCTTGGCTTTGGGTTGGTTGGCAACTCATGGTTGTTTTGGCTGTAATTATCAGATTGACGTTGCTGGCGTTCTCATTGCTAACGATGGTTCGCACACTATTGAGTATCGAGCTGGTGTTCTATGAGCCTGGCACATACACAATCAGTAGCTCTCATGGGGCTAGAAGGTCACGTAGTAACAGTTGAAGTTGATATTGCAGATGGCCTGCCTATGTACTCACTTCTTGGCCTTCCTGATGCTGCTTTATCAGAATCTCGTGATCGTGTACGTGCGGCGATAGTGAACTGCGCAGAAATCTGGCCTAACCGCAAAGTTACAGTTTCACTTTCTCCGGCCTGGTTACCAAAGAGTGGATCGAGTTTTGATTTAGCAATCTGCATCGCATTGCTGTGCGCTAACGAAACTATTGCATCTGATGCGATCGCAGATGTTGTCTTCCTTGGTGAACTCTCACTTGATGGTCGAATACGTTCAGTTCGGGGAGTATTGCCGGCATTAATCGCTGCACACAAGGCTGGAGTTAAGACGGCCGTAGTTCCAACTGCCAATTATCAGGAAGCACAATTGATGCAGGGTATTGAAATTATCGCCATGGAACATGTCAAACAAGTTCTGCGTTGGTTACGCAATGGTGAGCGAGAAATTGCGCAAGAGTTCGAATTAGATTGGCAGGCACATGATGGAACTCTAGATTTTGCCGATGTTGCCGGACAGCCACAGGCGCGCCTTGCAGCTGAGATCGCAGCAACTGGTGGCCATCACATTCTATTAATTGGTCCACCAGGTGCCGGCAAAACAATGATTGCCGAACGCATTCCAACTATTTTGCCCGCCTTATCAATCCTTCAAGCTCTAGAAGTTACTGCAGTTCATTCAATCGCTGGATCATTTGCCTCACGTTCACCGACTTCTCTTATGGCACCTATCGTTTCACCGCACCACACAACTACACGGGTAGCGATGGTCGGGGGAGGTGCACATGCGATTAAACCTGGTGCAGGCTCACTTGCACATAACGGAGTTTTATTTATCGATGAGGCTCCGGAATGTCCATCAGGTGTTTTAGATTCATTGCGCCAACCACTTGAAGCCGGCACCATCACAATCGCTAGAAGCATCGGTAATGTGACCTTTCCTGCCCAGTTTTTATTGGTGCTAGCGGCCAATCCATGTCCATGCGGAAAATTTACGGGGCGGGGTCGAAACTGCACCTGCACATCTCAACAAGTAAGGCGATATTTAGGACGTTTATCGGGTCCGTTAATGGATCGTATTGATATGCGCGTACATGTAGATCCAGTGGGACGCGTAGACATGGCCCGCACCGATCTTGGTGAATCAAGTGCTGATATTCGCCAACGTGTTATTGCTGCCCGCGCCCTTGCAGCAGAGCGATTTAGTGAGTGCGCCTGGAAATTAAATTCGCAGATTCCATCTCGCGCCCTACGCACGCTTTTTCAACCACAACGCAATGCCATGAATTTTCTGCACGATGAGTTGGATAAAGAACATATAACTGCACGTGGTCTGCACAAAATAATCCGCGTCTCTTGGACGCTGGCAGATATTGCCGGGCATAGCGTTCCAACTCTTGAAGATGTTGAACAAGCACATCTTTTGCGAGGGGGAATTGAACTGTGAATGAGTTGGATGCACGTGCCATTCTCTTTAACGCCATTGAAGGTGGGCATAGTTTTTGGGCCCAGGAGATCTACGCTTCATCGGCGCTTAAGGTATATAACCGATTAATAGATGGTGGATACGACACCATAAAATACGGCCCGTTGATCACCGAAATCTCTTCAACAACTTCAGATTCAATTCTCTGCGCTATTGATGCGCAAGGCGCACAGTTTATTACTCCTGGCCATAGCAGCTGGCCCTCTAAAGTTGAGGATCTAGCTGCGCCTCCGATCGCATTGATAGCTAAGGGCAATCCAGAAGTTCTCACCAGTGATTCATTAGCCATTGTTGGAACCCGTAATCCAACTAATTACGGAGCACGAATCGCTGGTGATTTTGCCGCTGGCTTTGTCGATCGTCAGTGGAGCATCGTTAGTGGAGGTGCTTATGGAATCGATTCATTTGCACATAAAGGCGCGTTAGTTGCTGAAGGTTTAACCATCGCAGTTATTGCATGTGGAATCGATATTAACTATCCCGCAGGGAACTCGCGTTTATTTGAAGAGATCTGCGAATCAGGTGCCTTATTAACTGAGGTTATGCCCGGACATAAAGCTTTGCCACATAGATTCTTAACTCGAAACAGATTAATCGCCGCAATTTCAGAGGCCACATTAGTAGTTGAAGCTGCCTTTAGAAGTGGATCACTTCGAACAGCACGCGATGCTGCCGAACTCATGCGACCAGTAATGGCTATTCCTGGGCCAATAAATTCACCAACGAGTGAAGGTTGCCATCGATTAATTGGCGAACGTGCCGCTGAAATCGTTACTTCAGTTGCAGATGCAGTGGAGTTCATCGGTATAAATCAATGAGAGAATAAGCCCATGAGTGATTTTCGTTCGGGCTTTGTAGCCATTGTTGGCCGCCCAAACGTTGGAAAATCCACATTGATTAACGCCTTAGTCGGTAGCAAGATCGCAATTACTTCACATCATCCCAACACCACACGTAGTGCTATTCGTGGAATTGTCCACGGCGATAATTTCCAAGCGGTATTGGTAGACACACCTGGCGTTCATAAGCCCAAGACATTACTTGGCCATCGCCTTAACGCTGTTGTTGATCAATCTATGGATTCAGTTGATGTCGTTATTTTATGTATTCCAGCCGATGAAACATCTGGAGCTGGCGATATCTTTATCGCCCAAGAAATCGCAAAACACCCACGCGCTAAAAAGTTTGCAGTAATCACAAAGACAGATTTGTTATCGAAAGAAAAGCTGGCACTTCGCTTAACTGGCATTATGGAGTTGGCTCAAGGTTTTGTGTGGGATGAAATCATTCCCGTATCTGCTGCGATCCACGACCAGATTGAACTTCTCAATAAACTTATAGGCGCAGCGCTGCCTGCTGGCCCGCAGTATTACCCCGAAGGTACAACTAGTGATCAAGCTATTGAACAGTTGATCTGCGAATTTATCCGTGAAGCTGCGCTGCAAGATGTGCGCGAAGAGCTGCCACACTCCATTGTTGTCACTATCGATGAGTTTGGTGAGCGGGAAGAAAAAGGTTCACGCCCCTTTTATGATGTCCATGCAACTATTCACGTCGAACGCGATACCCAGCGGGCAATCTTGCTGGGCCACCAAGGCACACGTTTAAAAGAGATCGGTATTCGAGCTCGTGGTGATATTGAACGCGCACTTGCTGCCAAGATTTTCCTTGGGCTTCACATCAAAGTTTCAAAAGAGTGGCAGCGTGATGCACGTATGCTCGATAAGTTAGGTTTTCAGGAACGCAGTTAGATCGTTGCTTTGCGACTAGCTAAGTAAGAGCCCAGGACAACCATCGGTAAGCCCACGATAATTCCAAGTGTTATTGGCTCGCCTAAGATAATAATTCCAAGAACAACTGCGATCGCCGTATTGACATAGGTAGTTAATGAACCTCGCGCAGGTCCAATCTCAACGATGACGATAAAGAAGAGCATGAAAGCTATCGCTGTACTAAAGACACCTAAAGCAACAAGTGATGCGATTGCATTAAATGAGACTGGATTAGTTGGCCACATGAGGATGGCAATAGGTGTGTAGATAATTGACGTGATGGCCATGGCAACACCATTAATGGCGATGCCATCAACACCAGGCAAGTTTGCGGTAATCATTAAGACTGCATATGCATACAAGATTGATGCCAAGATCACCATGGCGATTGCCTTGGGATTGCTAGTTCCGGTAATTGATTCGATACCAACCAGAGCAACGATTCCAACAAAGCCAACTATTAATCCAAAGATGCGCTTGGGTTGCCATACCGAGTGATCTCCACGAAGAGATGAAAAGATTGTTGAAAAGATCGGCACAGTTGCAACAAGTAATCCTGCAAGACCAGAGGTGATCTCTTTTTCAGCGTTTGTAATTAGAATCCATGGGCCGACCATTTCAAGAACGGCATAAGGTGCTACGTATTTAATACCTTTGATGGCATCTTTTAGCGTGTTCTTGCGCATTGCAATAGGGATCAAAATCGCTGCACCTATAAATGTGCGACCGGCAACGATGAGGGGAGGCGGAATATCAGCTACAGCCACCTTCATCAGTAAGTAAGGAATTCCCCACAAAAAGCCGACAATGCCAAATTGAATCCAGGATTTACGGCTCATTTATGCAATCACGCGTCGATAGAGGGCAAGCGTTGCCGCAGCAACAGCATCCCAACCAAATTCCTTCATGGCGCGTACTCTGCCAGCAGTTCCGTATTTCTTAAGTAGTTCTGGCTGTGACATTAAACGCGTAATTGATTCACTCAATGCCGATTCAAATGCTGCGGCATCACCCCTGTAATCAACCAACTCACCTGTCTGCATATCTGTAACAACTTCTGGGATTCCGCCAACTCGGGATGCAAGTACTGCAGTTTCGCAGCCCATAGCTTCCAAATTAACAATTCCTAATGGTTCATAGATTGATGGGCACACAAATAGATCGGCCCCAGTTAACATTGCCGTTAATTCGGCGTGAGGCAACATATCTTTGATCCACCAGATATTGCTCCGAGTTTTTTCAAGCTCTGCGATCAAATCTGCTACTTCTTTGCCAATTCCCTCTTCATCTGCACTTCCGGCAGCTAAGACAAGACCGTACTCGGCCGGTACATTTTTCCATGCGCGCAAAAGATGAGCTAAACCTTTTTGACGGGTAATGCGGCCAACAAAGATTGCATATGGACCAGTTACGCCGTATTTGGCGGCGACCGATGCATCGTGGTGAGGTGCAAATTTTGTTGTATCAACGCCGTTACGGATTGTCACAACTTTGCCTGGATCAATTGATGGATAGGCCGCTAATACATCGGCGCGCATACCATCGCTCACGGCGATGATTGCAGCTGCGCCTTCATATGCTGTTTTTTCTGCCCAAGAAGAGATGGCATATCCGCCACCTAACTGCTCTGCTTTCCAAGGGCGCAATGGTTCAAGTGAATGCGCGCTAACAATGTGGGGGATTGAATACTGTAAAGATGCAACATGTCCTGCCATATTTGCATACCACGTATGTGAATGAACTAAATCAACATTAGATAAGTGAGATGCAATTTCAAGATCAGTAACTAAAGCCTGGATGGCAGGATTGGCTGATTTAAACTCTGCAGGTGTGGAATATCCAAAGGCATCGTTTCGTTGTGCGCCAAAGCAGTGGACATCAACGTGGACTCCATTGATTGTGCGAAGAGCTTGCGTTAATTGAAGAACATGGACTCCGGCACCACCATAGATTGCAGGGGGCCATTCCTTGGTTACGATGCCAACTTTTAGCTCGCTCATATCAACCCCCTACCCGCATCAAGAGGTACAGGCTATCGTTAGCGCATGGCAAAACTTAAACTTCCCCTCGGAATCGTCCTTGCCGGCGGTGAAGGAAAGCGTTTAATGCCTCTAACTGCAGATCGTGCAAAGCCTGCAGTTCCATTTGGTGGCTCTTATCGCCTGATCGATTTTGTTTTATCTAACCTTGTTAATGCCAGCATGTTAAAGATTGCAGTACTAACACAGTACAAATCTCACTCACTTGACCGCCACATCACAACAACATGGCGCATGTCAGCGTTGCTAGGCAACTACATCACCCCTGTCCCTGCCCAACAACGGCTAGGTCCACGTTGGTATACCGGTAGCGCCGATGCGATTTTGCAAAACTTTAATTTGATTCACGATGAAAACCCTGAACATATTTTGGTTTTCGGTGCAGATCACGTTTATCGCATGGATCCAGGTCAGATGTTTGTTCAACATGTTGAAACCGGCGCCGGTATTACCGTTGCCGCTATCCGTATGCCACGCTCTGAAGCACATGAGTTTGGTGTCATTGAATTGGCCGAAGATGGAATAACTATCAAGGCATTCCATGAAAAACCATCTGATCCACCGGCAATGCCAGGACATCCAGATCTATGTTTAGTTTCAATGGGTAACTACATCTTCAAGCGCGATGTTATGGAAGAGGCATTGATAATCGATGCTGAAGATATTGAATCTCGCCATGATTTAGGTGGCAACATCATTCCTTTCCTTACTAAGAACGGTGAGGCAAAGGTTTATGACTTTGCAAATAATGTTGTGCCAGGTGAGACCGAGCGCGATAAGGGTTATTGGCGCGATGTTGGTTCCATCGATTCTTATTACGACGCTCACATGGATCTAGTCTCTGTGCACCCAATCTTTAATTTATATAACCGTGAATGGCCACTGCTTACTAATCCACCATCACTGCCACCTGCCAAATTCAGCGAAAGCGGCGGAGCTCATGATTCAATCGTGGGTGCGGGATCGATTATTTCCGGTGGAATCCTGCATGGATCTGTAGTTTCTTATGATGTAACTGTTGGTCGCGGCGCAATTGTTGAAGGTTCAGTCCTGATGCCATCTGTTCGAATCGGTGATAAATCAATCGTTCGAAATGCGATTTTAGATAAAAATGTCATCGTCGATCCCGGTGCCCAGATCGGTGTTGATCTTGAACGCGACCGTGCGCGATTTACTATTAGCCCTGGCGGAATTATTGTTGTTGGTAAGGGTGTTCGCGTTAGCGCTTAATTAACTACCAACCGGCAGTGTTATCTCGCAGAGTTCGATATTTATCCATTACTTGTGGCGTAGCTAAAGCGTGATGATGTTCTACTTTTCCTAAATCCCATGTTGGCATCTGACCTAGCAAGGCCCATGCTGCCTGCTTTGCTGCGCCATCGGCAACGTATTCACCAGCAGGTGGAACTAATACTTCTCGACCAAAGAGGGCACTGGCAATTGCCGGAATAGCGGGATTCTTTGCAGCACCACCAATTAACAAAATGCGGTTGACGTTGACACCCAGTGCGATCAATGAATCCACTGCATCTGCTAATCCAGCAAGCATTCCTTCAATCATCGCGCGAGCTATATCGGGCGGGTTTGAGTTATTTAGATTCATTCCAGCAAATACACCTGTTGCATCGGGACGGTTAGGAGTTCGTTCACCTTCAAAATATGGCAGAAGCGTTAAACCATTAGCGCCAGGTTTTGCAGATAAAGCCAGAGCTCCAACTTCATCATGAGTTTTCCCTAGAATTCTCGTTGCAGCATCCATGATGCGCGCGGCATTAAGTGTGCAGACAAGTGGTAAGAAGCGCCCGGTTGCATCGGCAAAACCAGCAACTGCGCCAGATGCATCATGTGTTGGAGTCTTAGAAACGGCAAAAGCTGTACCTGATGTTCCAAGGGAGACAACAACATCGCCGGGTTGTGCTTGAATACCAAGAGCTGCGCCTGCATTATCGCCAGCACCTGCAGCAATTGGAATACCAGAAGTTGTAGTGCCACCAAATTCATTAGCTGCAACAATGCGTGGCAAAGTAAGTTCTATATCGCGATGCAGGGCAAGGCGCACAATATCTTCGCGATAGTGAGAAGTTGTTGGATCAAAGTAACCGGTACCAGATGCATCGCTTCGATCTGTAAATAGTTTTGAGAAATCTTTTCCACCTTGCAACTGCCATGACAACCAATCGTGAGGCAGTGCTATTGATGCAACCTTTGCGGCATTTTCTGGTTCATTATCTGCCATCCAACGCAGTTTTGATGCGGTAAATGATGCAACTAAAACCGATCCCACCTTACGTGCAATCGCTTGGTTTCCACCTTCTTCACGATTTAAATCTTCGGCCGCTTTTGCCGACCTAGTGTCATTCCATAAAAGCGCCGGTCTAATTACTTCACCAGCGCTATCAAGTGCAACCATTCCATGTTGTTGGCCGGCGATAGAAATAGCGGCCACATCAGCTAAACCGCCGGCATCTTTTATCGCAGCATCAAGGGCGTTTTTCCAAAGAATGGGATCGACCTCTGTGCCATCAGGATGTGGTGCTCGGCCCTGGCGTATAAGTTGGCCCGTGTGGGCATCGCGCATAACTACTTTTACCGACTGAGTAGATGAATCCACGCCGGCGATAATTTGTTGATTGCCCATAGAGCAAGGCTAGACTGTCTCAGTCAGCGTTGACCACAGGCCGGGCGCTTTTCTTATCCCGAGCCCTTCATCATTTTCTTTTTAAATGGAGTTAATAATGCGTATTGGTGTGCTTACTGGTGGTGGCGATTGCCCAGGTCTAAATGCTGTGATTCGTGCCGTTGTTCGTAAAGGCGTAAAAGAGTACGGACATGAGTTTGTTGGTTTCCGCGATGGTTGGAAAGGTCCACTTGAGGGCTTAACAATGCCTTTGAACCTTGAAACAACACGTGGCATCTTGCCTCGCGGCGGAACGATTTTGGGATCTTCACGTACTAACCCTTTTAAAATCGAGGGCGGCGTAGAAAAGATTAAAGAGAATCTTGCGAAAGCTGGAATCGATGCACTCATTGCAATCGGTGGCGAAGATACATTAGGTGTTGCAACAAAGCTTGATTCAATGGGCGTAAAAGTTATCGGTGTTCCAAAGACAATTGATAACGACCTTAACAACACTGATTACACATTTGGTTTTGATACTGCGGTAAATATCGCAGTTGAAGCAATTGACCGTCTGCACACAACTGCAGAGTCACATCACCGTGCATTGATCGTTGAAGTAATGGGCCGTCACGCTGGCTGGATCGCACTTCATTCAGGTCTTGCAGGTGGAGCGGCATGTATCTTGATTCCAGAACAGAAATTCTCAATTGAAAAGGTCTGCCAATGGGTTGAATCTCGATTCAAATCTCACTACGCACCTATTATCGTTATTGCAGAAGGCGCTATTCCTCAAGAGGGCGACATGGTTGTTAAGGATCAGACTCTTGATTCATTTGGTCACGTCAAGCTCTCAGGTATTGGTGATTGGTTAGCTGGCGAGATTGAGGCACGTACAGGCAAGGAAGCACGCACATCTGTATTAGGTCACATCCAACGCGGTGGATCTCCAACAGCATTTGACCGCGTTCTTGCTACTCGCTTTGGCTTGCAGGCAATAACTGCGGCGCACGAAGGTGACTGGGGCAAGATGGTTGCACTCCATGGCACAGATATCGTGCGTGTTCCGCTGGCATCTGCCACAGAACAACTCAAACTCGTTCCTCTAGAGCGCTATAAGGAGTCAGAGATCTTCTTCGGATAATTGCGCTACGCGATTACCAATTGATTCTCTATTCTTATCCCATGAACTCTTCTCTGGATACTTTGTTCACGCCCGGCCTTGTGGCTGCCCAGCAACCACAATGGCCCGGCGGTCCAGAGGGCGCTGCCGTAAAAGCTGCAGTTGCCGAACTTAAATCATTTCCGCCACTTGTCTTTGCCGGTGAGTGCGATGATCTCAAAGCACGCATCGCCCTTGCCGCAGAAGGAAAAGCTTTTTGGTTACAAGGTGGAGATTGCGCAGAGACATTTGCGGCAGCAACTGCTGATTCAATTAGAAATCGCATTAAAACTATTTTGCAGATGGCAGCTGTTTTGCAGTACTACTCATCACTGCCTGTCATCAAAGTTGGACGTATGGCTGGACAGTTTGCTAAGCCCCGCTCTAACGACATGGAGACGCGAGGGGATATAACTTTTCCTGCATACCGCGGTGATGCTGTAAACGGTATTGAATTTACGCAAGATTCACGCACACCAGACCCACATCGTTTAGTGCGTGTTTACAACACCTCGGCAGCAACGCTCAATCTTGTCCGTGCATTTACTCAAGGTGGTTTTGCCGATCTTCGCCAGGTTCATGAATGGAACAAGGGATTTATCCGCGACTCATCTGTAGGTGAGCGCTATGAAAAGATGGCAAGTGAAATTGGGCGAGCACTTTCATTTATGCAATCTGCAGGAGTAGATCCAGAGTCCTTTAAATCCGTTGATTTCTTCTCAAGCCATGAAGCGCTCATTCTTGAGTACGAGAAGGCGCTAACACGTATCGATTCACGTACCGGAAATCCATATGATGTATCAGGACACTTCATCTGGATTGGTGAGCGTACTCGCCAGATTGATGGCGCACATGTTGATTTTGCATCAAAGGTTAAAAACCCAATTGGAATAAAACTAGGGCCAAAGTCCACAGTCGAAGATGCACTTGCCTTGATCGATAAGTTAGATCCCAACCGCGAACCAGGACGTATTACTTTCATTACACGTATGGGCGCAGGAAAAATTCGTGAAGTTTTGCCGGCATTAGTTGATGGGATTACTAAATCTGGGGCAAAAGTTTTGTGGGTCTGCGATCCAATGCATGGCAATACTTATGAGGCACCAACTGGCTATAAGACACGTAAATTTGAAGATGTTATGGATGAAGTAAAGGGCTTCTTTGAAGTACATAAAGCTCTTGGCACACATCCGGGCGGTATCCATATCGAACTCACCGGTGATGATGTCACTGAGTGCGTTGGTGGCGGCGAGCAGATTTCCCATGAAGACCTGGCTTCACGTTATGAAACTGCCTGCGATCCTCGCCTGAACCACTCTCAATCACTAGAGCTTGCTTTTCTAGTTGCTGAGATGTTGCGCGACCGCTAATTTTCTCCTTGTGACGTTTTTAGTAACTACCCATAAGACACCGGTGGGCAACCTCAATCTTATTGCCGACGATCAGATTTTAATTGGGGCAAATCTTTCTACCATTAGTGCGTTTAAAGCCGGGCGAGATATAAAGATTGTTAAGTCGATTCCAGTCATAAGTGATTTGATAAACGACTACTTCGATGGAGATGTCACTGCAATCAACGGCATAAAAGTTAGCCAACCAGGTGCACCATTTTCACAGGCTGCCTGGAAGGCGATGCGCAAGATTGCCGGCGGAAAAGTAATGTCATATTCAGAGATCGCCGATCGTGCAGGATCACCTGCAGCGGTGCGCGCAGCCGGAAGTGCATGTGCCAATAATGCAATCATGTTGGTTGTGCCTTGCCACCGAGTTGTAAAAACCGGGGGAGCGTTAGGAAATTATGCTTACGGTGTTAATAAGAAAGAGTGGCTATTACGCCACGAGGGCTACCTTTAAGATTTCAATTGCTTCAATGCATTGAGCATCATCAAAATCTAAATGTGTAACTAGTCGTGCATATTTTGGACCCAGCGCGCTGATCCACAAACCTTTTTCGCGGCATCTAGTTGCAAGTTCTGCTGCCGTAATCGGTAGATGAGCAAGATCTAACCCCACAATATTTGTCTGCACAGTTGTTGGATCAATAAGAGATGAATCAACTGCAGCGATAGCAA
>CAIVDO010000092.1 GCA_903904665.1 uncultured Actinomycetes bacterium
ATGTGCGAAGACCTTGAGGAATTGTTATGCGACCTTGACGATCATGAATTTCATCGTGTGCTCCTGCAAACATCACACGCATGTAATCGCGAGCTGATTTTGCAGTGACTGGTGCTTGTTTTAGCGTCTCAGTAATTACTGAAAACTCTGCTGAAGGAAAAACATAAAGACAACGTTCTTGTCCTTTAGTAATTACTAAACCTGGAGAAAGTTCTTCGCGAAATTTCGCGGGCAAAATTAAACGACCTTTGTCATCAAGACGTGGCTCGTGGGTGCCAAGAAACATTGTGCGCTCCCCTTCCCCAGGTCGCTGCGCTTATCGTGCGCGCTTAATTCCCCACTTTACCCCACTTTCCTCCTTTTTCAACCACCTTTCGCCACTTTTCTCCCCTTTGCCTCCACCTTCCACCCATGAAAAAAGGGCCCCCGATGGGAGCCCTGATAGATGGTGAGAGGAGGTTATTTAACTGTTATTGCGCTCATCCCAGCGTCGTTCTAGGCGAGCGCCTAGCGATGATGGCCGCTTTGCCTTAGGTAGGGATGGGCGTCGGATCGCTGAAATCGCGGTGATAACTCCGCCTAAGGCGATAATGAAGCCGAGGAGTCCAACAGGTGTCATCTTTGCAATTAAGCCGCCAAAGAGAACAATGATTCCAAGTACAACAAGGCCTAACCCTACGAGAATGCGGTTCTTAGCCATTGGCTTTGCATCCCCCGATAGCGCTGAAACTAAGCGTGGATCCTCAGTCATCAGGGCAGCTTCCATCTCCTGGAGCATCCGCTTCTCGTGATCTGACAACGTCATAGGCCAACAATAGAACACGCAAGGTAGCGCTGGCTAGTTAAAAATCACTCTTGGCTATCTTCGCAGCTTTTTATCAGGCGGGCTGGTCGAACTGATCCCTTACCAAAGCGGGCCCGGGCCTTATCCATCGCACTCTCTGCCTGGCGCCAGCCCACTTCGCGCTCACCCAGCATCATCTGATGGGGTGCCCCCTCGCTGAGGTTCTCTAGGGATACCCCCACAAGACGCAACCGTGCCCGTTCAATACGCAGGCCTTGATAGAGCCCCTTAGCTACTTCATAGAGATCGTGGGTGCTATCGATTGGAAGGGGCAAAGTCTTACTGCGATTAATCGTTGAGAAATCAGCAAAGCGCACTTTGATACTTATGGTCTTGGCAAATAGCCCGCGATCGCGCAATCTGGCAGCTGCACGTTCAGTAAGGCGCAAAAACTCAGTGAGTATCTCTTCGGGGTTATCTAAATCGTGAGGAAAAGTCTCGGCGGCGCTGATGCTGCGATCTGGTTCCTCTGGTGTGACATCGCGATAGTCGCGCCCCCATGCAAGTTCATATAACGATGCACCATTTGCTTCACCAAGTGCTCGAATTAATGTGGCCCGTGGCAGCTGTGCAATATCTTCAATAGTGCGAAGTCCTAAGCGCTCTAGAACTTCGGCCGTTTTTGGTCCGACTCCCCACATCGCTTGAATCGGTAGCGGATGTAAAAAAGTAAGTATGCGATCGGTAGTTATCTCTAACATTCCATTGGGCTTGCAGTGCGCCGATGCTAACTTTGCGATGAATTTAGATGGAGCGATTCCTACTGAACATGTAATGCCCTCTTGTTCTTCTACTTTCTTGCGGATAGCAACTGCGATTTCGCGCCCTGTGCCAAGTAGTTTTTCTGAGCCGGTGACATCTAGAAATGCTTCATCTAATGAGATCGGTTCAACCCATGGTGTGAAGCTATGAAAGATCTCCATGACATGTTCAGATACTTCTTGATAGCGCGCCATATCTACGGGTAAAAAGATTGCATGGGGTGCTAACCGCCGGGCACGTCCCACCGGCATTGCAGAGTGAATTCCGAATTTGCGTGCTTCATAGTTTGCAGCAGATACGACCCCTCGTGCACCCATTCCGATAACAACGGCCTTGCCTTTAAGTTCTGGGTTATCGCGCTCGGCAACAGATGCAAAGAATGCATCCATATCTACGTGAAGAATTGTGGCTTTGGCTTCTTCACTCATATTGCCAGCGTACTTTCTTTTGCACGCCAAGATTCATAGGCCGCGCGCAGATCCCAGGCCCCAGTTGCGCGTAGTGAAATACCCCGAGCCCCTGTGCGCCGAGTAATGCCGCGAATCAGTAGCAGGGATGTGGAATACAGGGTGCTGGCATAGTCGGCCTGGGTATCGGTAAAGAAAGTTGAATCGCTGCAACCATATCCATCATCGAGAGTTACAAAGATGACGCGCTTGCCGCTTCGTACCGGCGGGGTCTGCATCGCAACTTTGATACCTGCAACTAATACCGATGAACGCGAACGTTGCGCCAATAAATCCGATGAACGCACCGCACCAATGGCGTTAAGAAAATCGCTATAGAAACCAATCAGGTGCTCTGACATATCGATACCTAAGCGTTGAATTTCATGGTCAACGATTTCAGCTGGAGTCATATCGGGCAGGCCACTGCTGATTAACACAGGTGGTGCAAAAGCTAAATTCATCTGCGCGCCTGTAACGCCGGCGTTAGGAGATTTCTGCAGATCAGAAAAATGCAGTAGTAAATCGCGCCGGTTAACATCGGTGTGCAAACGATCAAAAGCCCCAGTCAAAATTGCGCTCTCTGTCACCGGTGCACTACAACCAGCACGACGTACGAAATCCGTTAAATCTATATAGGGACGTCCGGCGATAATCGATGTGATTTCGCTATCGCTAATCTTGGCAATAGTTGATAGTGCGATACGAACTGCACTGCCACTATCTTCCACTCTATACACAGCATCGGATTGATTAACATCAAGGGGCGCAACGGTTAATCCCATCTGGCGTACTTCATCAACGATTAAACGTCTGGGATACATGCCAGGATCATGGGTAAGGACTCCTGCTAAAAACGCTGCCGGGTAATGGGTTTTAAGCCAGGCCGATTGATAGGTAGGCAGAGCAAAAGCTGCAGCATGTGCTTTACAAAAACCAAAGGAGGCAAAGGCGCGCAGGACTTCCCAGATTTGATCAACGATAGGTAGTTCGTAACCGCGTGCGGTTGCAGCAGGAAAGAACCAATCGCAGACCTCTTGTTGTCCGGCCCTATCCCCCAAGGCCCGCCGCTTTTCATCGGCGCTAGCTAATGAAACACCTGTCATCGTTGCAATGATTTCGATTACCTGTTCATGAAAGACAACAACGCCTTCGGTATCGCGCAGAATTTCATAGAGATCAGGGTGCATTATCTGGGCCTTAGCCCAACCGTGACGCGCCTTTAAAAAGGGCGTAATCATGTCGGATTTAACTGGGCCAGGACGAAAGAGCGAGATATCGATAATTAAATCGGTAAATGTTTTGGGCTCTAACTTTCCAACGAGTTCGCGCTGACCCGGAGATTCGATTTGAAACAAACCTAAAGTATTAGTGGATTGAATCAATGCATATGTATCGGGATCATCTAGTGGCACCGTATCGATATCAACGCTCTTTTCTTCGGTGCGCGTTATTTCATCAAGGGCAAAAGAGATTGCAGATTGCATGCGCACACCCAATACGTCGAGCTTTAATAAACCAATAGCTTCAACATCATCTTTATCAAAGACAACCATGGGATAACCGCTGGCATTAGATAAAAACGGTGTGCGATCGAGTAATCCCCCATCAGATAAAACAATGGCGCATGGATGCATCGACAAATGCCGCGGCAGACCATCAAGACGTTCGGCTAGTGCGATTGTCATTGCAGTTAAGGGCGCCGAGATATTGAGCGAGCGGAGCTCCGGCAGATTTTCTAGCGTCTTTGAGATATTGCGCGCACGCACATGTGGCATGGACTTTGCCAACATGTCGATCTCCATGCCGGGCAGGCCCAACGCCGCCCCTGCATCGCGGATTGCATGGCGTGCACGGTATGTATCAACCATGGCAACGGTTGCACACCGTGATTGATTGCCCGGTGTATCCCAATCGGTATTGCCATAGCGCTTAAAAACCATGTCGTAGATTTCAAGACGACGGTGTGATTCAACATCGATATCGATATCTGGCAAAGCTCTGCGCAGCGGTGAACAAAAACGCTCCATCAATAAACCATGGTGCAAAGGATCAACGCCAGATATTCCAAGCAAGTGACAGATCAATGAACCTGCACCGCTGCCCCGTGCTGCAACACGGATACCTGCACCGCGGGCCATATCGCAGATATCGGCAACGGTTAAAAAATATGATTCAAAGCCAAGGGTTGCAACCGTTGATAGTTCATCATCTAAACGCGTGCGAACTTTTTTTATCGTTGCACTATCGCTATAGCGCCAGTTGATCGCTGATTCACTGCGGGTGCGCAGCAATACCCGCATTTCATGGGCTGAATCTGCGCCCACTACATGTGCTTCGGGTAGATGCGCACCACCTAAACCGATATCGCGCTGTGGCGATAACAGGCAACGCTCGGCCCACGCACGCGTTGTTGCAAGTAGTTGCCTAGGAGTTCGCTCACCTGCTGCCCGTGCGATTTCAGCAGCCAGCGAAATCATCTCATCGCTAGATTTCAAAAATCCTTCAGCGTTGCGCCGTTCGATATGACGCAGATGCAGCGGCACTAACTGGCGAGCGCAATCTAAGACATCGGCTACGGGGCCATCGGCGCGATCTCGCATACGCACTGCATTAGTAATAACAGCATCGATATCGTTATCGCGGGCAAAAATTAATGACTTTGCCGCATGCGATGTAGAGCGCGGGCCCTTGCCGGCAACTAAGTGCGATACGCATTCAATAGCGTTATCGGCAAATAGATCACGTGTGTTATTAAAAGCGGCATAAGCAGCATCGATGCGATTGTCGGCAATCAATGAGCCCACTAATGAGTGCGCTCCATGTAGGGCATAGACGTTAGTGCTGTAATGGCTAAAGCGTTGTAAGAAATCAAGGGTAAGAACAGGGTTGCGGCTATCACTTGTCATTGCAAGAGATGTCAGCAATCGGCAGAGCGAGCGCCATCCCCCATCACTATGTGCCATCAACGTTAAGCGATTGTTAGTACCGCCGAAATCAACTGCCAGGTTGACTCCGATAATTGGCGCGATACCGAAATCAACGCAGCTTTGTGCAAAGCGAATGGCACCGGCTAAACCATCACGATCTGTAAGCGCTAAGGCCGGCATCTCGAACTCGGCAGCGCGCTGAACTAAATCACCAGGTTGTGTTGTGCCGTATTTAAGTGAATACGCACTAGCAACGTTTAAATGAATAAAGCTCATACGTTACGGATAATCCACTGACCGCTAAGTTCATCGCGCTCTAGTTCAAAGGTCGTTAACGCACCAATGGGTGCGGCTTCTACACGCCATAAGGCACGTGCTTGATCATCAGGTCGATACTTGCCATCGCTAATGCGATTCCACCATCCGCCTGCTTCACACCATCTAGATAAGACTGCATGGATACGAAAGCGCCGGCCCTTAAAGGTGAACTCAATGGGCGTTGTTGCTCCATCGATAGTGACATCGTGGGCGGGATTGACCTGGGTCATCGGCTGTAGTGACCTTCCTTAGTATTCGAACAGATGTTCGAAAACTAGCCCCTCCGACTGACAAATGGCAAGTGGATGAGCGTGTCGAGCCTCAGGAGTAGTTGAAAGTTCAATTACTATTACCCAGTTCGTATTCACCAAACTAAGGAGTTCCATGAACGCAGTACTCGTAATCGGTCGCATCTTGTTTGCACTGATCTTCATCAACTCAGGTATCAGCCACCTCACCAAGCTAGAAGCAATGACTGGCTATGCCACGTACAAGAAGGTTCCAGCTGCAAAGGCAGGCGTGATCGTTTCAGGTCTGATGATCCTCGTTGGCGGTCTCTACATCGCATTCGGCGTATACGCAGATCTTGGAGCACTACTTATCGCTCTGTTCTTAATCCCAGCAGCATTCATGATGCATGCATTCTGGAAAGAAACTGATGCAACAGCTAAGCAAAATGAGACAATTGGATTCTTCAAGGATCTATCTCTTGCTGGCGCAGCATTGATTATCTTCGCACTCGTTGGTGCTGGTGCTGATTTTGGCCCAAGCATTACAAGTGCATTTTTTAACTTCTAATTAATTAAAGATAAGGCCCCTGCAGGCAAATCTGTGGGGGCCTTATTTTTTTATGATGTGTGACTGATATCCAGCAAGCAACAACATCAGTACTGGGTAGGTCATAGCAATTGGCAATGAGGTTAACTGTGCAAGGGCTCCAGTTACCGATGGACCGATGAAATAACCGAAAAGTCCAATGACGCCTACACGTGCAATAGCAACTGAGGATGCAATTCCAGGAACTTCAGAGGCTGCCAAAATATATGCAGGAAACATTGGACCAATTCCAATACCGGCACATGCAAAACCGATGTTTACAATTATTAAAGCAAGCATCGGGTGCGAATCCGAAAGTGGAACACCAACTGCGATTCCAAGACCTAAACCTAAGCCACCTAAATAACCACCGTACAGCACTGTCTTTCGAGGGCCAAAGTAATCAAGTGCTCTATCGCCCAAAAAGCGGGCAGTGATCATCGCTAAAGAAAAAACTGCAAATGCTGAAGCATTAACGCCTAAGCCAAAGCCCATGTCATCGCGCAACAAAATTGCGCCCCAATCACTTGCTGCACCCTCTGCAATAAGACCGCCTAATAAACCAATTCCCATCCCCCACAGCGGCAGCACGCTTTTACCAAAGAAGGGAATCTTGGCCGAAGTCTCTTCTTCTCCACCATCATGCTCATCCAAAGTTGAAGGAAGAAGCCTGCTCACCGCTGGGATAAATAGGAAGAAACATGCAACACCAACGCCAACTAAGTTATTGCGCGGAGAAACATACTGTGCAATTGAGCCACCTAAAACAGTTGTTGCAAAAGCACCCGATGACCACAGTGCATGAAATGACGACATCACGCGTCGTCCCATAAGTTTTTCGATCACAACTGCCTGCGTATTTGATGCGATATCCATACTTGAATAGCCCAGGCCCATTGTGAATAGACCGAAAATTAAAGTAATCGGCGAAGTGGAAAAGCCCATCAACACCAAACCAATGGGCATAATGATGATCGCAACACGGATAACGGCTTTAGTGCCATATGAATGCACTAGGC
>CAIVDO010000093.1 GCA_903904665.1 uncultured Actinomycetes bacterium
CATTTTTGAAAAGAAAAAATTAGTCTGCCCTTGCCATTTGTCTTATTTCGACGCAATAACAGGTAAGCCTGAAAATGGCCCGGCAAATCTTCCTTTAAAGAAATATCCCATTAAGGAAGTTGATGGAAAGATAATTTTGACTGACTAGTTAACCCACGAGGCGTGCAAAGGTCGGCCTTCGGCGTACCCTGCAGAGGATTGAATTCCAATAACTGCCCGCTCTGCAAACTCATCAAGGTTACGGGCACCTGCATATGTGCATGATGAACGAAGCCCAGCGATGATTTCATCTAATAGATCTTCAACACCTGGTCGTACTGGATTGAGATACATGCGAGATGTTGAGATACCTTCTTCAAATAACGCTTTGCGAGCGCGATCAAATGCATCTTCACCTGATGTGCGCGCAGCAACAGCGCGTGCCGATGCCATTCCAAATGACTCTTTAAATAAACGACCGTTCACATCACTTTGTAAATCACCCGGCGATTCATATGTGCCAGCAAACCAAGAGCCAATCATTACTTGGGATGCTCCGGCAGCTAAGGCCAGTGCAACATCGCGAGGATGGCGAACTCCACCGTCGGCCCAGACATGGGCACCAAGCTTTTTCGCCTCAGTTGCACACTCAAGAACTGCCGAGAACTGTGGGCGACCGACACCTGTTTGCATGCGCGTTGTGCACATAGCGCCAGGACCAACACCGACCTTGATGATTGATGCCCCTGCATTAACAAGATCTCTGACGCCATCGGCGGTAACAACATTGCCAGCAACGATTGGAACTGAAAGGCCTAAAGATTTGATTGCCTTAAGGGCATCAATCATCTTCTTTTGATGTCCGTGGGCAGTGTCAACAACTAAAACATCGGCGCCAGATTCAACAAGGGCGCTAGCTTTTGCAGCAACATCGCCATTAATTCCAACAGCAGCTGCAATCCGAAGATGATTATTTGCATCAATTGCTGGTGAATACAAAGTGCCACGCAGGGCTCCGATGCGGGTCATGATGCCGACTAAATCACCGTTGCTTGAAACTACTGGAGCCAACTTATGACGGTGCAAATTAAGAAATTCAAATGCAGCTCGTGCATCAAGGTTATCTGCCATCGTAATCAGTTCTTTACTCATTACTTGATTCAACTGCGTAAAGCGATCAACGCTCTTGCAATCTTCCTCTGTAACAATTCCTACCGGCTTACCGCCATCAACTATGACGATTGCCCCATGCGCGCGCTTGTGTAGCAAAGAAACAGCATCGGCAACGGTTTGATGAGGATTTAATGTGATGGGTGTATCAAAAAATGTGTGGCGGGTCTTTACCCATTTAATAACGCTATCGACAACAACGTGCGGAATATCTTGCGGAATAACTGCGATACCACCACGACGCGCAATTGTTTCAGCCATTCTGCGACCAGATATAGCTGTCATGTTTGCAACAACTAATGGAATTGTTGTTCCGGAACCATCGGCAGATGCTAAATCAACATCCATTCGACTAGAGAGTTCGGAGGAGCTAGGCACCATGAAGACATCGTCATAGGTGAGATCGTGGGTGGGATTATTTATGAAGCGCACGTAGCAGAACTATACTCATGTAGGATTTACATATGTCTAATCCACTTATTTCCGCACGTGGGTTGACCAAGAAATTCGGGGATTTCACCGCGGTTAACGGCATCGACTTCGATGTCTTTAAGGGTGAGTCCTTTGGCTTTCTTGGGCCAAACGGAGCTGGTAAATCTACGGCTATGCGCATCATTGGCGCGACGTCTCAACGCACATCTGGCACCATCACTGTTCTTGATAAAGATCCAGAGATCAATGGACCACAAATCCGTGCCCACCTAGGAGTTGTTCCTCAGCAAGATAATCTAGATATGCAGTTAAGTGTTGCCGAAAATCTATATATCTACGGCCGCTACTTTGGCTTACCCCGTAAATTTGTTAAGGGCAAAGTTGATGAGCTTTTAGCTTTTGCACAGCTTGAAGAAAAGCGTGATGCAAAGGTTGAAACATTAAGTGGTGGAATGAAGCGGCGTTTAACTATCGCTCGCGCACTAGTGAGTGAGCCAGAGATTTTGATGCTGGATGAGCCAACTACCGGTTTAGATCCTCAGGCACGACATATCTTGTGGGATCGCTTATTCCGCCTTAAAGAACAGGGCGTAACACTGCTTATAACTACACACTTTATGGATGAAGCAGAACAGCTCTGCGATCGCCTCATAGTGATGGATAAAGGCTCAATTATGGCTGAAGGTAGCCCTGCCTCACTTATTAAAGATTATTCGACAAAAGAGGTTCTTGAGGTTCGCTTTGGCTCTGATCGTAATCAATCTATGGCTGATCAGTTACGCGCAATGTGTGATCGTATTGAAGAACTTCCTGATCGAGTCTTGATGTATACCGAAGACGGTGAAGCATTGTTGGAAAAAATTTATGCAGCCAATCTTCATCCCAAGACTTCACTTGTTCGCCGCTCTTCTTTAGAGGATGTTTTCTTGCGACTAACCGGAAGAACTCTGATCGAATAATGAGTATTACAAATATTCGGCAAGGTTCTCTCGTTCTTGTAGATTCAGCTAAAGTCCAATCACGTGGGGCGTTCTATGTTGCCCAAGCACGAACCCGCCAGATGATGAAATGGATTTGGATGATCATCGGTATTGCAATTGCTAACCCGATTTTGTACTTAATTTCAGTAGGAATCGGCCTTGGCGGATTAATCGATCAGAGCGTGGGGCCGGCCGGAGTAGATGGCGTTAAATACTTAACTTTCTTAGCCCCAGCTCTTCTTGCGCAAGCAGCTATACAAGGCACTATGGATGAAACTGTTTTCCCAACCCTTGAAGGTTTTAAATGGCATAAAACTTTTTATTCAATGAACTCAACCCCGCTTTCTGGAACGCAGATTTCTTACGGTATTTTCCTTACCGCTTTATTCCGTGCTTTCTATACGGTCGTTTTATATTTCGGAGTCATGTGGGCATTCGGTGCGGTTGAATCCTCCCGTGCATGGCTAGCAATTCCAACTGCGATCTTTGCCGGTGCATCCTTTGGCGCTCTTATGCAAGCTTTGGCCGGCCGTCTTGAAGATGAAAATATCTTTTTTGTAGTCCTTGGTCGTTTCGTGATGATGCCCCTTTTTATGTTCTCTGGCACGTTTTTCCCACTTACATCAATGCCCTTTTTCCTACAGTGGATTGGTTGGATTTCGCCGCTATGGCATGCAACTGAGTTAGGCCGACATCTGACATATGGTCATGTTGTTTCACCGACAATGGTCTGGGTTCACTTTATATTTCTTGGCATCATGCTTGTTCTTGGCCTCTTCTTCTCCGCCCGCATATTTACAAAGCGATTGGCCAAGTAGATGTTTATTCCCATGGCTGTTGCCATCGCCGAAGCCCGTGCAGGAAAACGTGGTGAACGTGTCTACTCTGGTCGCGTTCCACAGTTATTAGAACGTGGGTTTATTGCATTTAAATCCTCCACGTACATGATCGTAATTTCGGGCTTCTTAGAGCCGGTTCTCTATCTACTCTCATTTGGTTATGGAATCGGAAAACTACTACCAACTATCACAGTTGGCTCCGCGACCATAAAATACGCCGCTTTTATAGCTCCAGCGTTGCTTGCAACAAGTGCCATGAATGGTGCTATCTATGACTCAACGATGAATGTATTTTTTAAACTCAACCATGATCGTATTTATCATGGCATGTTGGCAACATCCATGGGGCCTCTTGATGTTGCATTAGGTGAAATTGGTTGGGCCCTTATCCGTGGATTTTCTTATGCCTGCGCATTTATGATCGTCATCGCTCCACTTGGGCTAGTTGAAAGCATGTGGGGTTTACTTGCTATTCCTGCGGCAGTATTGATCGCTTTTGGTTTTGCTGCGTGTGGCATGGCGATTACCTCTTATATGAAGTCTTTCCAGCAGCTAGAAATTATAAATATATTTCTTTTACCTATGTTTCTCTTTTCTGGATCTTTTTATCCAATAAGTGTTTTCCCCCAGTGGCTACAATTCACAGTTAATTTGCTGCCGTTAACACATGCAATTAATTTAGTTCGTGGACTTTGTTTAGGGAATATAAACATGGCTTTACTAGGGCATGCCTTCTACTTTATTGTGATGATTATTGTTGGACTTTTTTTCACAACAAAACGTCTAAACGCGATTTTTATGAAATAAAAACGGGATTTCCCGCATGACACACCCGGCTTTTTTAGGGGTTGCTTTTAAAAAACGGCATGAGATACTTAATCCTTAGTTCAAACGAACTAAAAACCGAACCGGGAGAGTACTTCTCAAACGAGTTTCAAAAGCTGAAACCTTTGCCGTACATGCTTTACAAATGCTTACACAAACTAATCACAGAGAAACTTTTAGATTCGTTCCAACAACATCTACTCCTGTTTCGCCTGAGCGAGTAGCCGAACTCCTTAAATCTGAATGGGAGTTATTCACCAAGCAAACTGGCAAAAGCGCCGAAGAAAGCAAGCGCTCATTCAAGTCATTGCCATTAGGTGTAACTTCAAGTTTTCAGCACTGGGACCCATATCCAATCTCGATAGTTAGCGCTAAAGGCGCCTGGATGACCGATGTCGATGGTCGCCAACTACTAGACCTCTCTATGGGCTTCGGAGCGATGCTGGCCGGCCACCTCAACCCCGTAATCGTTGAGGAAGTAAAGAAGGCTCTGGAAAGTGGAACTCTCTTTGTTACACCATCTCCAATTTCAACCGATGCTGCTGAGCGCATCTGTCGCCGATTTGGTATCGATCAAGTTCGCTTTACTAATAGTGGAACTGAATCAACAATGTATGCCGTGCGCACAGCACGTGCTGCAACAGATAAAAACGCCATAGTTAAAGTTGAGGGCGGCTATCACGGTAGCTATGACCCATTTGTTGTCTCTAGCAAGCCGCCAATCGACAAGATTGGTGACCCTAATGATCCAATCGCGCACACACCCGATGGAATTGTTCCAGGAGAGATTTATGTTGTTCCTTATAACAATGCCGATGCACTAGAGCGCATATTCAAAGCACATGCAGACACAATCGCTTGTTTCATTCTTGAACCAGTTCTTGAAAACCTAGGAATCGTTTTGCCTGATGAAGGTTACTTAGAGCGCGTACGTGAACTCTGCGATGAATACAACGTAATTTTGATCTTTGATGAAGTTAAAACAGGATTAACTGCAGGACATCAAGGTGCGGCACAGCGATTAGGTGTTACTCCAGATTTAATTACCCTTGCAAAATCAATTGGTGGCGGACTTACGTTGGCTGCTTTCGGTGGCAAGAAGAAGTACATGGATTTTGTTACCAATGGAAAAATGGCCCACTTCGGTACATTTAACGGCAACCCACTTGCAATGGCTGGTGTTCGCGCCGCTGACATCATCTTCACTGAAGAATCACTTGCAAAGGCTGAAGGTTTTAACCAACAGGCATTGGATCGCATCAATGCAATCATTGAGAAATACCAGCTCCCTGCACATACTGTTGGTTTTGGCGTTAAGGGCTGTATTACTTGGTCAACAACTCCAGTTCGCAACTACCGAGATTACAAAGCTACAGATTTTGCTGTTGCCGAACTATCGTGGTTGTACTCACTTAACCGCGGAATCATTACTCCCCCAGGACTTGATGAACAGTGGTTAATATCTTTGGCTCACGGTCAAAAGGAAGTAGATATTTTGGTAGAGGATTTCGAATCCTTTGCTCAAGCTTTACGCTCTTAACTAACGGGAAAGAAGAAAATGACAACGGAGTCAGCTCTTCAAACCGCTCGGACGCAGTTGCGCCGGGCCGTTGAACTACTCGAACTTACCGAAAATGATTGGCAGACCCTTTCAACACCGCGTCGAATCCTCGAAGTAGCAGTACCACTTCGCCGCGATAACGGCAACGTTGAAATGTATAAAGGTTTCCGCGTTCAATACTCCACAACACGTGGCCCATCAAAAGGTGGTGTTCGCTTTCACCCAGATATAGATATGGATGAAACCGTTGCATTAGCAATGTTGATGACATGGAAATGCGCACTAACTAACTTGCCATATGGTGGGGCCAAAGGTGGAATCGCAGTTGATGCGCAATCACTTTCATTGGCTGAAAATGAACGCCTCACACGTCGATATACATCAGAGATTTTGCCGATCATCGGACCAGAGCGCGATATTCCTGCACCAGATGTTGGAACAGATGAGCGCAACATGGCCTGGATGATGGATACATACTCGGTTAATGCAGGTTTTTCTGTTCCCGGTGTTGTTACTGGAAAACCAATTGTTTTGGGTGGCTCACTTGGTCGCACATCTGCAACAGGCGATGGCGTTGCAATTTCAACGATTGAGGCTCTGCGCGTTAAAGGTATTGATCCCAAAGGTGCAACAGTTGCCATTCAGGGCTTTGGAAAAGTTGGTTACTGGGCAGCGATTGCACTTGAAAACCTTGGACTTAAAGTCGTTGCAGTTAGCGATGTAAATGGTGGGGTTAAAGGTTTTTCATCCGTCACAGAGCTCTGGAAATACTTTCTTGCCAACGGTGATCTCTATATGCCCGGCACAGACAAACTTACGCAAGAAGAACTGCTTCATTTAGATGTCGATGTTTTGATTCCAGCAGCCCTTGCCGATTCGATTACTGAAAAATCAGCTAGTGGTATTAAAGCCAAGATTATTGTTGAGGGCGCTAACGCTCCGACAACTCCTGGGGGAGATCAGATTCTTAATGAAAAAAGAACGCTGGTTGTGCCAGATATCTTGGCAAACTCCGGCGGTGTAATTGTTTCTTACTTTGAATGGGTTCAGGACAAGCAAAACTACTTCTGGAGCGCTGATGAGGTTAAGCAAAACCTCAATGAGATCATGATGAAATCATTCCGTGAAGTTGAACATATGGCCACTGATAAAAAGGTTTCATGGCGCGAAGCTGCTCACATGATCGGTGTGGCACGTGTTGCCGAAGCCCACAGATTACGTGGGTTATATCCATAAAAGAAGAAAAGCCCCCGGTGTGAAAGGCACCGAGAGCTTAACTTGTGCGCGCGAAGGGATTCGAACCCCTAACCTTCTGATCCGTAGTCAGATGCTCTATCCGTTGAGCTACGCGCGCTTATTTAGTTTTGTACAGCC
>CAIVDO010000094.1 GCA_903904665.1 uncultured Actinomycetes bacterium
AATGCCTGGGTCTGCGCCATCGCTAATCGCTGCCCTTGGGGCCACAGCTTTGATGCAAAGAGCATGCATCAAGTACGCCTAGTTACCGCGGCAATTCTCAAACAGGCTGGGCGAGAAAAGATTGGGAATTGGCGGGTGGCATCCATCGATATTCCCACGCGTAATTAACCTTGTGCGTATAGAGTCACGCTCGTGAGTGAAGATGACGACATGGAAGAAATCATCACCGAGGAAATGCTTTGGGATCGAATCCCTGAAGTAGATGGCGAAGAACGTGCCAGCACCTATTACGAATTAAGTGCGCGCATCTATGCACGTGGTCAATATGATGAAGCTTTAGCACTCGCCGAAACTGCACGAGATATTTATTCAACTTTAGGTGACAGTGCACCGAGTGAAGGTTTAGCTCAAGCCTATTCAGCAATCGGTTACAACCTCAATCAATTGAAGCGAATGGATGAAGCGGCAACTGCAATGAGTAAAGCAGTTGAGATTCTGCGCGAGAATAAATCACCTATTGCACTTGAACTTGCCTGCACACTGGGTGAGTGGTGGTACACCTCAAAGCAGTATGACAAAGTTGTTGGAACAATGAATGAATGTGCGCAAGAACATTTAGTTGATGGAAATGAAATTGGTGCGGCAAATGATTTACATTTAATTGGTTGCGCCGAGCGCGAGTTAAAGAACTACGAAAAAGCGATTGAAGCTTTCAAAGAGGCTCGTGCATTGTTCAAGCGCAACAAAGAGGTTATTCATGTAGCGCGCTGTGACCAGAAGATGGCATCCTGTTTGATCGAACTCGGCGAAGGTGAGTTAGCGCTAGAAACAGCGCGCCGGGCGATGGATGTCTTTGAAACTGGTCACGACCATCGCCGCGAGACATTTGCTCAGTTTGAATATGGCAAAGCTCAAATTTTGCTGGAAAAGTTCGATGATGCGCTATCAACTCTTGAGGAAGTTCTTTCAATCGTCAGTGAAGATGAGCCTAAGGATTTTGAATTTATCGTGGATCTAGAAACGCGAATTGCAAAGATTATTCGCATGCAGGGCCGAAATGATGAAGCCGATGAGATTGAGCGGAGATTGAAAGCGGTTCAAGAGGCTTTAGCTGATGAACTGTGAGTAATAGCCAAAACACCTGAACCAATAAGTGCGCCGACTGCAGCAATAATTAATGGCCACTGCGTTGCACCTTTGCTCCACAAAGCACCACCCCAAATACCAGCACCTAACACTGCAAAGTTCATGGATGCTTGGTAAACACCTTGGGCACGTCCACGATGGTCAGCTTGGCTAATTCCTGCAATCCACGCTTTACCAACTCCATCAGTAAGGGCTGGAAATAATCCATAAAGAGCTAATGCAATTAACGCCAGTGTGTGATTTTGCGTAGAACCTAATGTTGCATAAGCAGCAGCAAAAGCGAGCAAGCCAACGGCATAAACAATGCGTGGCGAGTATTTATCTGCAATTGCTCCACCAGGAAATGCAGCCAAAACAGTGACACCACTAAAGAGCATGTAAGAAAGAACTACCCCATTAGTTGAAAAACCAATGTCATGTAAACGTAGCAGTAGGAGTACATCTGGAATATTTGTGAGTTGGATTAAAACCAACAGTGCAATCGCCTTCTTTAGCGGTGCCGGCAATGGAGCAAGATCCTTCTTAACTTTGGTTTCAGTCTTAGGCGGCTTTACAAAATTTTCCTTAACAAAGAATGTAAGCAAGCCAGAGATAACCGCCGGTATTAGCGCCCACTTTGCAACGGCGCGGACGTCGCCATTGAGCATCGACAACCCGATGAGTGCAATTCCAGGGCCAAAAACCGCACCAATGTTGTCGCCAGTACGGTGGAAGCCAAAAGCCTTGCCCAGGTGGGCTTTATCGACTGAATCGGAGATTAAAGCATCACGTGGTGCACCGCGCATACCTTTACCAATTCGATCAGTTACACGCCCAAGAAAAACTAAATGCCATGAAGTTGCAACAACTACCAATGCTTTTCCAACACCGGCAAGTGAGTAACCTGAAATCACAAAGGGTTTGCGTCCCAAACGATCACTGGATTTTCCACTGATTAATTTAGTGAAACCAGCCGCCGCTTCAGCACAACCCTCGATTAAACCAAGGGCAAGTGGCGCTGCGCCAATAACACCAGTGAGCAAAATCGGAAGGAGTGGATAAAGAAGTTCACTTGCTGCATCTTGAGCAAGTGAAACCAGAGTAAGAAGAATTAAATTTCGCGTTAACCAGGTTTTCATCATCGAG
>CAIVDO010000095.1 GCA_903904665.1 uncultured Actinomycetes bacterium
AGGATGCAGATCTATCCATCATCCAGGGTCGCAAAGTCGCGATTATCGGTTACGGCTCACAGGGACATGCACACGCACTTAACTTGCGCGATAGCGGTGTCGATGTTCGCGTTGGATTAAAAGAAGGCTCAGCATCACGTGCAAAGGCAGAGGCCGAAGGTTTACGTGTTGTCTCTGTAGCCGAAGCCGTTCAAGAAGCAACAGTCATCATGATTTTGGCACCTGATCATGTTCAGCGCCACATCTACACAGATTCAATTCTGCCTAACCTTAAAGATGGCGATGCTTTGTTCTTCGGACATGGCTTCAATATTCGCTTTGGTTACATCAAGCCAACTGCATCTGTAGATGTTTGTATGGTTGCACCAAAGGGCCCAGGCCACTTAGTACGTCGTGAGTACGCAGCAGGTCGTGGAGTTCCAGTAATCGTTGCAGTTGAACAGGATTCAACCGGCAATGCATGGCCATTGACTCTCTCATATGCCAAAGCAATCGGTGGATTACGTGCCGGTGGAATCTTGACAACATTTACTGAAGAGACAGAAACAGATCTCTTCGGTGAGCAGTCAGTTCTTTGTGGCGGTGCATCACAACTAGTTATGTATGGCTTTGAAACTTTGACTGAAGCTGGTTATCAGCCAGAAGTTGCATACTTTGAATGCTTACACGAACTAAAGTTGATCGTAGATTTAATGTACGAAGGCGGAATCGCAAAGCAGCGCTGGTCAGTTTCTGACACTGCTGAATTCGGTGATTATGTTTCTGGTCCACGTGTTATCGATCCACACGTTAAGGAAAATATGAAGGCTGTTCTTGCCGATATCCAAAGCGGTGCATTTGCAAAGCGCTTCATCGATGATCAAGAAGCAGGCGCTCCTGAATTTAAGTCACTTCGCGCAAAGGGTGAAACACATCCAATCGAGGCTGTCGGCCGTGAACTTCGCAAGATGTTTTCATGGATGAAGCAGTCAAAGGGCGATGACTATAAAGAGGGCAGCGCAGCGCGTGGCTAAACCTGTTGTATTAATCGCTGAAGAGCTAAGCCCGGCAACGTTAGAGGCGTTGGGTCCAGATTTTGAGGTCGTTAACTGTGACGGTGCAGATCGGGGTCAACTTCTAGCAGCACTTGCAAAGGGAGTAGATGCCGTCTTAATTCGTTCTGCAACCAAGATGGATGCAGAAGCGATTGCTGCAGCTAAAGGCCTCAAGGTAATTGCACGTGCGGGTGTGGGATTAGATAACGTAGATATTCCAGCAGCAACTGCTGCAGGTGTCATGGTTGTTAACGCTCCAACTTCAAATATCGTTAGCGCTGCAGAGCTTGCAATCTCTTTATTACTTGCCTCTGCTCGCTTTATTTCACCTGCAAATGCCGCACTTCGAAATGGAAAGTGGGCACGTTCAAAGTTCACCGGCGCCGAACTCTTTGAAAAGACTTTAGGCATCGTGGGTTTTGGTCGAATCGGTCAGCTAGTTGCATCTCGTATGCAGGCATTTGGCATGAACATTGTTGCCTATGATCCATATCTACAACCCGCTCGTGCTGCTCAACTTGGAGTCAAGTTAGTAGATCTTGATGAACTTTTGAAAACATCTGATTTCATCACGATTCACTTGCCAAAGACTAAAGAGACTGCAAACTTAATTGGTGTCGAAGCGCTCAAGAAGGTTAAGCCCGCTGTTCGCATCGTTAACGCTGCGCGCGGTGGGGTACTCGATGAAGCTGCACTCTTTGATGCAATTACAGAGGGCCGTGTTGCAGGTGCTGGTCTTGATGTCTATGTCACTGAACCATGCACTGATTCGCCGTTATTTGCTTTGGATCAAGTTGTGGCAACGCCGCACTTAGGTGCATCAACTGATGAAGCACAAGAGCGCGCAGGAATTGCTGTTGCTGTTTCTGTTCGCAAGGCACTTGCTGGCGAACTCGTACCTGATGCAGTAAATGTTAAGGGCGGGGTTATTCACGAAGATATTCGCCCATCATTGCCGCTAGTTGAAAAAATGTCAGAGATTGCAACTGAATTACTCGGAGAACTACCGGTAAATATTGATGTCACCGTAAAGGGCGATATCTCGGTTCATGACGGCTCAATCTTGGCTATTAGTGCGCTTAAAGGCGCTCTATTGGCAGTGGGTGCTGAAGAAGTTACCTACGTCAACGCTCCAGGCCTTGCCGCAGAACGCGGAATGATTTCAGCTGTTACAAATACAGCTGATTGCCCCGAATACCGTTCAATGATTACTTTGCGCGCAACAACTGGAACAGGCAAGGCAATGACTATCGATGGCACATTGATGGGAATCAAACAGACCCAAAAGATTGTTGCAATCGATACATTCCGCCTTGATCTACCACCAACCGATAACATCCTTTTCATTCGCTACGTTGATCGCCCAGGCATCATCGGAATCGTTGGCCAGACTTTGGGTGAATCCAAAGTAAATATCGCTGCCATGCAGGTTGCTCGTAGTGAAGCAGGTGGTACTGCACTTATGGCGCTAACGGTTGATTCACATGTGCACGAAGATATCGTTGCCAAAGTTAAGAAGGATACTGATGCCGAATTCGTTCGCTCAGTATTTTTGGTGGATTAATGAAAACAATTAATTTAGCTGTCATCGCTGGAGATGGAATTGGACCTGAGGTTGTTGCTGAAGGCTTAAAGGTTCTAGATGCCGTTGCTAAGAAATATGATGTCACGTTCAAGCGCACCTCTTATGATTTAGGCGCTGGTTTTTGGCACCGTACAGGTGAGGTCTTGCCACAAGCCATTCTTGATGAGATTGCAACAAAAGATGTAATTCTTCTTGGCGCAGTGGGAGATCCAACTGTTCCATCTGGAGTTCTAGAGCGCGGACTTTTGCTCAAGCTTCGCTTTGCATTTGATCACTACATCAACCTTCGCCCAGCACGTTTAATGCCAGGCGTTACTGGACCACTTGCAACAAAGGCAGCAATTGATTTTGTTGTTGTGCGCGAAGGCACCGAAGGTCCATATGTTGGTGCCGGGGGCGTCCTTGCAGAAGGAACCGATGCAGAGATTGCAACGGAGGAAAGTTTAAATACTCGCCGCGGCGCAGAACGCGTTATCCGCGATGCATTTGAACGGGCGCTCAAGCGCGATCGCAAGAAGCTCACTTTGGTGCATAAAAACAACGTATTAACCCGTGCTGGTGGGCTATGGACTCGAACATTTAATGAAGTAGCCAAGGAATATCCAACGGTTGCAACTGATTACTTGCATGTTGATGCAGCTTCAATGTTTTTTGTAACAAACCCAGAGCGCTTTGATGTCGTCGTTACCGACAATCTCTTCGGAGATATCTTGACTGATATCGCAGCTGCAATCTGTGGCGGAATCGGTTTAGCTGCATCTGGAAATATCAATCCAACAGGCAAGTTCCCATCCATGTTTGAACCAGTTCATGGTTCAGCGCCAGATATTGCTGGTAAGAACATTGCCGATCCAACTGCAACGGTTATGTCAGTTGCCATGATGCTCGATCATTTAGGTTATAGCGATGCTGCCCGCGATGTTGAACGCGCAGTTGCTGCAGATCTATTAGCTCGAGGCGATAAAAAGCGAAGCACTAGTGAAGTTGGAGATGCGCTAACCGCAGCGCTATAAACCATGAAAATCACACTCAACCCCAACGCTAAAGATGATGCAACACGTAACGCACTTGTTGCCGAAGGTGGATTCGGTAAGTACTACACCGATCACATGGTTGTCTGTGAATGGAATGAAAAAGATGGTTGGGCAGAACCTGCGTTGATTCCTTATGGTCCGCTTTCTTTAGATCCTGCAACTGCAGTATTTCACTACGGTCAGGAAATCTTTGAGGGCATGAAGGCCTATCGCCAACCCGATGGTGGGATCTCACTCTTTCGTCCCGAAGCAAATGCAAAGCGTTTTGCAAACTCTGCTAAGCGTTTAGCTTTGCCAGAAATGCCAGAAGCTCTATTTCTTGAAACCGTTGAAACTTTAGTTAAGCAAGATGCTGGTTGGGTTCCAAATGAGGTGGGAGAGTCTTTATATATTCGCCCATTTATGATCGCAACTGAAGTCGGTTTAGGTGTTCGCCCAACAAATAAAGCCACTTACATTCTTATTGCAACGCCTGCTGGTGCTTACTTTGATCCTTCAAAAGCGGTATCTGTGTGGATTTCAACGGAATATGTGCGCGCGGCCCAAGGCGGAACAGGTGAGGCAAAGTGCGGTGGAAACTATGCAGCCTCCCTTGTTGCGCAAAAAGCTGCAGCTAAAGAGGGATGCGATCAAGTTGTGTGGATCGATGCAAAAGAGCGCAAATGGGTTGAAGAGATGGGCGGCATGAACCTTTACTTTGTTAAGGGAAAAGGCACCGATGCAACTGTTATTACTCCCAAGTTAACTGGAACATTGCTTCCAGGAATCACTCGCGATTCAATTTTATCTGTCGCTAAAGATCTCGGTTATAAAACCGAAGAAGTAATGCTGAGCATCGATGATTGGCGCGATGGCGTTGCATCTGGAGAGATCACTGAAATCTTTGCATGCGGTACTGCAGCCGTAGTTTCACCCGTTGGATCTGCAAAATCAACGATGGGCACTTGGGTAACTGGCGATGGCCAGCCTGGCGTCATCACGATGCAGATCCGTAATCACTTACTTGCAATTCAGCACGGAACAACTGCTGATAAGCATGGTTGGGTACGTAAGGTCTGCTAATGCCAGTATCTGATGCATTTCATATCTATGACACCACTCTGCGCGATGGTGCCCAGCAAGAAGGATTAAACCTTTCGGTTCATGACAAGTTGGCAATTGCGCGCCACCTGGATGAATTAGGTGTTGGATTTATTGAAGGTGGATGGCCAGGAGCAAACCCAAAGGATACAGAATTCTTTGCCCGGGCTTCGAAAGAGTTAGTACTTAAAAATGCAACCTTCGTTGCCTTTGGTGCAACACGTCGTCCAAACGTTAAAGCCGCCGATGATGTATTACTTGGCGCCTTGCGCGATTCAGGTGCACCAGCAGTTACTTTGGTTGCAAAGGCCTTTGATCGTCACGTTGATTTAGCGCTTAAGACAACTCTTGATGAAAACCTTGAAATGATCCGCGACTCTGTTACTCATTTAATCGCCGAAGGACAGCGCGTATTTTTAGATGCTGAGCACTTCTTTGATGGCTATCGCAGTAACCGAGCATATGCATTAGAAGTAGTCCGTGTAGCTGCCGAAGCTGGCGCTGATGTCATTGCACTGTGCGATACAAACGGTGGAATGTTGCCCGATGAATTATCACAGGTTGTCCATGATGTATTAACTGCAAGCTCTGCTCGTCTTGGAATCCACTGCCACAACGACACAGGGTGCGCAGTTGCAAACTCCATGGCAGCTGTTGCCGCTGGTGCAACCCATGTCCAGGGAACATTAAATGGCTATGGCGAACGCACAGGAAATGCCGACCTTGTAACAATCATCGCTAACTTAGAGTTAAAGAAGCATCAATTAGTTCTGCCGAAGGATTCATTGCGCGAGGCTTTTAGAATCTCACATGCAGTTGCCGAAGTTACAAATGTTTCTTCGAGTGCGCGCCAGCCATATGTTGGAGTATCAGCCTTTGCCCACAAGGCAGGTCTGCATGCCAGCGCTATCAAAGTTGATCCATCGTTGTACCAACATGAAGATCCAGCATCTGTTGGAAACGATATGCGTATGTTGGTGAGCGACATGGCCGGCCGCGCGTCAATTGAATTAAAGTCACAAGAGCTCGGCGTAGATCTCGGTGGCGATAAGGAACTTATTGGTCGCATCGTTGATCGCGTCAAAGAGATGGAAGCACGGGGATTTACCTTTGAAGCCGCCGATGCATCTTTTGAACTTTTGGTTCATGAAGAAATGTCAGGCAAGCGCCCATCTTTCTTCACAATCGATCACTGGCTTACAACTGTAGAGCGTTCTGAAGATCAAAGTATTCTTACAAAGGCCGAAGTAAAAGTAACTGCAATGGGTAAGCAGATTTCATGTACCGGTGTCGGAAATGGTCCAGTGAACGCTTTTGATAACGCACTTCGTACTGGTTTAAAGACGCTGTATCCAGAGCTTGAAGTTCTAGAGCTAACCGATTACAAGGTTCGTATCCTTGAAGGGCGCTTAGGTACTGGCGCAGTTACACGTGTATTAGTTGAAACCAGCGATGGCAAGGGTGAATGGAACACTGTTGGCGTTCACGAAAACGTTATCGCCGCATCGGCCATGGCACTTGAAGATGCCGTTACCTTCGGCCTTCTGCGTCAAGGACGCAAACCCGAGTAAAGTTATCGCGTGAGCGATTCATTTGAGAAGTTAGTGACTACTTTTCAACGCTACCTCGAAGTTGAACGCAACCTTTCAGTTCATACCATCCGTGCATATATGGGGGATTTAACCTCATTACTCGAACACCTTGAGAGCCTTGGAATCACTGATATTTCCAAGTTAGAGCTTGTTCATCTACGTTCGTGGCTAGCTAACCAACAAGTCAAAGGTGCATCGCGCACCACAATTTCACGGCGCGCAGTTTCAGTGCGCTTATTTACAAAGTGGGCGCTCAAGAATAAATATATTTCAACTGATATTGGCGCATCGCTTGCAACTCCAAAGGGGCATCGAACATTGCCTGAAGTATTAGGAATCAATGATGCAAAGATGGTCATGGATTCGATGGCAACTCGTGCATCAGAGGATGAAAGCCCGATGTCGTTGCGTGATGTGGCAATGGTTGAACTGCTGTATGCAACTGGTGCTCGAGTGGCTGAACTGTGTGGCTTAGATCTTGGCGATATCGATTACAACCGCCAGACTATCCAAGTGCTAGGTAAGGGAAATAAGGAACGGGTTATCCCGCTTGGAAATCCTGCGATGCGGGCTTTGAAGAAATGGCTCGATGATGGTCGCCAAGAATTATTAAATGAGAAATCAGAAAAGGCTGTTTTCCTCGGAGCCCGTGGAAAACGAATTGATCAACGCGCAGTTCGCACGGTTGTTTATGAGGCCCTGTCTGCGATTGAAGGAGTTGAGCGCATGGGCCCCCATGGCCTGCGACATTCTGCAGCTACACATTTACTTGAAGGTGGCGCCGATTTGCGTACAGTGCAAGAGATCTTGGGTCATGCTTCACTTGCAACAACTCAGATATATACACATGTTTCTACTGAGCGTTTACAAAAAGCATTTAAACAGGCGCATCCACGGGCATGAGAAAATCACTAGTAGTTATTCCTACATATAACGAGGCCGAGAGCATCGTTATCTTGCTCAATCAATTGGCAACTCTTGATGTAGATGTATTGGTAATTGATGACGGTTCTCCAGATGGCACTGCTCACATCTGTCGTGCCCAGGGAGTTGAAGTAGTTGAGCGCAGTGGTAAAGAGGGCCTGGGCAGCGCCTACCGTGCCGGTTTTCACATAGCTTTAGATCGCGGCTATGAAAATATTATTGAGATGGATGCCGATGGTTCACACCAGGTTAGTGATTTGGTAAAGATGATGGAGTGGATTGGTTCAGCTGATTTACTCATTGGTTCTCGCTGGGTGGCCGATGGCAAAATTGCCAACTGGAGTAAGTTTCGCGAGTATCTATCAAAGGCTGCTAATAGATATGCCAACCTTGTTTTATCTCTAGGAGTTGCCGATACAACGGCTGGGTTTCGCATCTATTCCGGGCAGTTATTGAAAAAGATGGATATCCAAACAATTGCTAGTGAGGGTTACTGTTTTCAAATAGAGATGACGCGGCGCGCACTGGCCCGGGGCGGCACAATCGCTGAAATTCCGATTACTTTCATCGAGCGCGAGCATGGAGTCAGCAAGATGAGCTTTGCCATCGCCTTTGAGGCAGTGCTTCGCATCACGGCATGGGGCTTTTTACGCATAATCGGGCGGTAGTTGGCACGCTCACGGCTCAGGTAAGATTTGCCCCGCACCAGTTGAAGTAATTCAGCCGGTGACATCTCAGCACTGCCTGATCCTTACTTAATAGGTATGAATCGGTGAATCATCTCGGTCCGTTAAATCGGTAGATGAATTTCAGTGCGACGGGCCTAACAAATTGTTTGGCCAAAACCGAGCGGGTTTTTTTATTGTGCTGGGCACAAAAGAAACCTAAGAAGGAGTATGCCGTCATGGCAGTTGTAACAATGCGAGAACTTCTCGACAGCGGAGTCCACTTCGGACACCAGACTCGTCGATGGAATCCAAAGA
>CAIVDO010000096.1 GCA_903904665.1 uncultured Actinomycetes bacterium
TATTTGTGAGCAGTTAGTTGGCACCGATGGAATTTCAAAAGTTGAAATTGCCGGACCTGGATTTATTAACATCACTCTTAACCGTGCCAACCAAGCTGAACTTGTTTCAACAATCCTAAAAGCTACAAAGGATTATGGAAATGGCAATGCGCTCGCAGGAGTTCGAATCAACTTAGAGTTTATTAGCGCTAACCCAACAGGTCCACTTCATCTGGGTCACACACGTTGGGCAGCAGTGGGAGATTCACTAGGTCGAGTTTTAAGTGCGGCAGGTGCCGATGTAACTCGCGAATTTTATATAAATGATCGCGGAAACCAGATGGATTTATTTGGTGCATCGGTTGAAGCGTCAGCATTAGGAAATCCAATTCCCGAAGATGGTTATCAAGGTGCATACATTGCAGATTTAGCGAAGCAAGTTGTTACAAGTGAGCCAGCGATTACATCTTTGCCAGAAGGTCAGCGTCATCGCGCCTTTCGTGAAGCGGCATATGCCGTTCAATTAAAAGATCAGCAGCGAGTACTTGATACTTTCGGCACTCATTTTGATGTGTGGTTTTCAGAGCGTTCTTTGCATGAACAAGGCGCAGTTGAGCACGGCCTAGAAAAGCTTCGCTCACAGGGCCATGTATTTGAAGAAGAGGGCGCCATTTGGTTGCGCACAACTGATTTTGGCGATGATAAAGATCGTGTACTAACAAAGTCTGATGGCTCACTGACTTATTTCTCATCTGATACTGCTTACTATATTAATAAGCGCGAACGTGGCTTTGATATCTGTATCTATATGTTGGGCGCAGATCATCATGGTTATGTAGGCCGTTTAAAGGCCATTGCTGCATGCGCTGGCGATGACCCTGAATACAACATCCATGTTCTCATCGGCCAGTTAGTAAAGATTATGGAGGGCGGCGAAGAAGTTAAATTATCCAAGCGCGCCGGCACCATTATTACTTTGGAAGAGTTAGTTGAAAAAGTTGGGGTGGATGCTGCCCGTTATACGTTAATTAGATATCCAGTTGATACCCCTATGGTGATGGATATCGATATCCTAAAGCGCAATACCAATGAGAATCCGGTCTATTACGTCCAATATGCCCATGCTCGCATCGCTGCTGTGTTACGCAATGCCGCTGAATTAAAAATTGCCGTTGACCTTAAAGACTTTGATGCATCTCAACTTATCCATGATCGCGAAAATGAACTATTGGGTGCATTAGCGGAGTATCCGCGCGTTGTGCAATCAGCGGCCGAACTTCGCCAACCTCACCGAATTGCCCGTTACCTTGAAGAACTTGCTGGCACTTATCACGGCTTCTATGCCGATTGCCGTGTACTGCCAATGGGTGAAGAAAATCCAACGCCATTGCACACTGCCCGTCTATTACTCTGTGCATCTACAAAGCAAGTTATTAACAACGCTCTGGATTTATTAGGTGTCAGCGCACCGGAGAGGATGTAGCAATGTGGTCCTCCAATGTTAAAACCGGCGCAGAGCTTTCAATTTCATCCATCCCTGTTGCGCAGTTAGCTAAAGAGTTTGGAACACCGGCATTCATCATGGATGAATCAGATTTTCGCAATCGTTGCGCAACCTGGAACTCAGCGTTGAGCACTGCTTTTGGAAGCAATGCAGGTTCGGTCTATTACGCCGCCAAAGCATTTATCTGCGTTGAAGTTGCGCGTTGGATCAAAGACATTGGTATTGGTATCGATGTATGTACAGGTGGTGAACTCACCGTTGCACTCAAGGGCGGAATCGATCCTGCCAAGATTGAAGTTCATGGAAACAATAAATCTGTAGCCGAGATTGAAAAGGCCGTTGCGGCTGGAGTCGGCACAATTGTTATTGACTCACTTTATGAAATAGAGCGCGTTGCCGCCGCTGCCGTGAAGCATGGTGTTGTGCAAAAAGTATTGCTGCGTTTAACACCTGGTATTGAAGCCCATACCCATGAATCAATTGCAACGGCACATGAAGATGTGAAGTTTGGGTTTTCAATTGCAAGTGGTGCGGCGTGGGGCGCAATTGTGCAAACACGCAAGCACTCATCTCTTGAACTTCGTGGATTTCATGCCCATATCGGTTCACAGATTCTTGAAACAGATTCATTTGAAATCAGTGCGCAGCGTTTAATTGCATTGCTTGCTAAGTATCGTGATGAATTTTCAGCCGAACTTCCTGAACTTGATTTAGGCGGAGGATATGGAATCGCATATTTGCCGGGGGATACTGAGTTAGATCCCGCATCAACTATGAAGGCACTTGCTCAAATCGTTAGTGCGCAATGTGCAGCTCATAAATTATCTGTCCCAAAGATTTCAATCGAACCTGGTAGATCTATTGTTGGACCAACCATGTTCACGGTCTATGAAGTTGGAACGATTAAAGATGTCACTTTAGAAAACGGTGCTAATCGCAGATACATCTCAGTAGATGGGGGAATGAGCGATAACTTGCGTCCTGCCCTATACGCAGCCGAATACACCGCTCTTTTAGCTAATCGCACCAGCACTGCACCAAAGATTTCATCACGCATCGTCGGAAAACACTGCGAAACCGGCGATATCGTGATTCGTGAGATTGATTTAGAAAACGACATTGTTCCTGGTGATTTATTAGCTACCCCTGCAACTGGTGCATATGGGCGCAGCATGGCTACAAATTACAATCATGTGCCCCGCCCACCAGTTATTGCAGTAAAAGATGGAAAAGCCCGTGTGATTGTGCGCCGTGAGACTGAGGCCGATCTATTGGGGTTAGATATTTAACGCCGATACAGGCATCTGTGAAAGAATAGCCCGCATGAGCGCAGAGCTAAAGACAATATCTATTGGCATGCTCGGCTGCGGCGTAGTCGGTAGCCAAGTTGCCCGCCTGCTGCAATCTGATGAGCAAGAGCTCTCTGAGCGCTCGGGAGCGCTCTTAGTTCTTAAGAAAATCGGTGTGCGCAGCAATGCAGCCCGTGAAGGCATTGATCAGTCGATGATTACAACTGATTTGAATTCAATTGTTAGCGATCCTGAGATCAATATCGTGATTGAAGTTATGGGCGGAATCGAACCTGCGCGCACTTTGATTTTAGAAGCGATTAGAAATAAGAAATCAGTTATCACTGCGAATAAGGCATTGCTTGCAACACATGGACATGAACTCTTTAATGCAGCCGATGCCGCCAAAGTAGATTTGTATTACGAAGCAGCCGTTGCGGGTGCGATTCCAATTATCCGCTCCATGCGTGAATCACTTGCGGGTGATCAAATTACTCGTGTTATGGGCATTGTTAACGGAACAACAAACTACATCCTCACCAAAATGCATGAAGAAGGCCGTGAATTTAGCGATGTCTTAAAAGAGGCTCAGTCACTTGGCTACGCCGAAGCAGATCCAACTGCAGATATTGAAGGTCATGACGCTGCCGCAAAGGCAGCGCTGCTGGCCAGCCTTGCATTCCACAGCACTGTCACAATCGATGAGGTGTATTGCGAAGGAATTTCTTCAATATCTTTAGATGATGTAAATGCAGCCAAGGCTATGGGTTCAGTTATCAAACTGCTAGCAATCGCTGAACTAACAGTTAAAGATGAGATTTCTGTGCGAGTACATCCGGTAATGATTCCAAATTCTCATCCGCTGGCATCAGTACGTAACGCCTTTAATGCAATTTATGTTGAATCTGAATCGGCCGGACAGTTGATGTTCTACGGTCGCGGCGCGGGTGGTGCACCAACTGCATCAGCAATTCTTGGTGACTTAGTAGCAGTGACACGACATCGCGCATATTCAACTGTCGGTTATGGCGAATCTGATTATGCCGATCTTGATATTGCACCTGTGGGTGACGTGAAATCACAGTTCTTTGTTCGTCTACATGTTGCCGATAAATCCGGTGTTTTGGCTTCAATTGCTCAGGTTTTTGCAAGCGAAGATATTTCGATTCAAACCGTGCGCCAATCTGGCCTTCGAGAAGCTGCTGAACTTATTGTGGTCACACATGCGGCAACTGAAGGCTCACTCACTGCCTGCATCAAGAAATTGACTGACATGGATATTGTCAGCAAAGTTGAATCAGTAATCCGTGTTGAAGGAGTCGTCGCTTAAATGGGAATTTTCGGCAGCAAGAAAAACGGTGCGCACCAATGGCGCGGAGTCATTGAGGAATATCGCCATCGCTTGCCCGTTAATGCAAGCACCCCTGTTATCTCTTTGCGCGAAGGTGGCACACCACTGATTCACGCCGCTTATCTCTCAGAACTTCTGGGCAACAATGTGTGGATCAAGTACGAAGGTTTAAATCCAACTGGATCTTTTAAAGATCGCGGAATGACAATGGCGATTTCAAAAGCTGCAGAAGATGGAGCAAAGGCAGTTATCTGTGCATCAACCGGAAACACTTCTGCATCAGCTGCTGCCTATGCCGTTAAAGCCGGCATGACACCTGCAGTCTTAATTCCAAAGGGAAAGATTGCAATGGGCAAGTTAGCTCAAGCCGTGATTCATGATTCAACTATTTTGCAGGTCAATGGAAACTTTGATGATTGCTTAACTCTTGCACGCGAGCTTTCAGAGAACTACCCAGTTGCACTTGTTAACTCAGTTAACCCTTATCGGATTGAAGGACAAAAGACTGCAAGCTTTGAAGTTGTAGATATGTTAGGAAATGCTCCAGATATTCACGCACTTCCAGTCGGCAATGCCGGAAATATCACTGCATATTGGAAGGGTTATAACGAGTATTACAAAGATGGAATGTCTGCTCGCTTGCCACAAATGTATGGTTTTCAAGCAGCAGGGGCGGCGCCAATAGTTAAGGGCAAGATCGTTAAAAACCCTGACACCATTGCAACAGCTATTCGCATTGGTAATCCTGCATCATGGCAGCAGGCGCTCGAAGCTCGAGATTCATCAGGCGGAGTAATTGATTCAGTAACAGATAAAGAGATCTTGTCTGCCTACCGATTAATCGCAGCTAAAGAGGGAATCTTCGTAGAGCCTTCATCTGCTGCAGGTTTAGCTGGACTCATTAAATATAAGAAAGCAGGCAAACTGCCTAAGGATCAAACAATTGTTATTACCGTTACTGGCCATGGATTAAAAGATATTCCTTACGCACTTGAAACTGCGAAAAAGCCAGTCGTTGTGCCAGTTAACGTTAAAGCTGCGGCAAAAGCACTTGGGCTTTCGTAAGAGTAAATCATGAAGCCAACATTTAAAGCTCAACCTATGCAGGTACAAGTGCCTGCCACAAGTGCCAACTTGGGTCCTGGCTTTGATTGCCTTGGCTTAGCGCTGACAATGTTTGATCGCTACATCGCCCAAGTTCAAGATGAACCAGGTGTAGATATCGATGTCACAGGCGAAGGCGCCGAGGACGTGCCACGCAATGATAAGAACTTAGTTATTAAGGCGATGTACAAAGGTTTTGAATTCTTAGGCGGCAAGCCACGAGGAATCGCACTGCGCCAACTAAATGTAATTCCACATGGCCGTGGACTTGGATCATCGGCAAGTGCAATTGTTGGCGGTTTATCACTTGCGCGCGCATTAGTTCTCGGCGGCAATGAGCGTATGTCCCTTGAAGATATGTTGGTCATTGCCAGTCAGATGGAAGGCCACCCAGATAATGTGGCAGCTGCAATTTATGGAAGTGCAAATATCGCTTGGCAGGATTTACAACGCGGACACATGGTGGCGCAATCTGTAAATATCGATGTCGATGCACGCATCGGCGCTCTTGCATTTATCCCAGCAACATCTGTTGCAACATCAAAGGCCCGAAAGATGTTGCCCGAAACTTTGCCACATGCAGACGCTGTCCGAAACTCCACAAACTCGGCGCTTTTAGTCCATGCCCTGGCGCACCGCCCAGATCTACTTCACACTGCAACGCAAGATTTCTTGCACCAGTCATATCGACAAGATGCGATGCCACAATCATTTGCACTTCTTACAAAGCTGCGCAATGCAGGTGTAGCAGCCTTTATTTCAGGTGCCGGTCCAACTGTGCTAGTTCTTCATACTGGTGGAGCAAGTGAGGCTGAAGAACTTCGCAGAGCAGCGGGAGAAAAATTCATAGCTACAGAACTGGGCATTGCTCGCTCTGGTGCCAGCCTGATTTCTGGCTAGTTTGCGCGATTTTGCCTATCTGCGCCATGAGGTGCTAACCTTTTCCTATCTGAACGGCTCTTATCTAGTGGCCAGCAACACATCAGGTGAAAAATCTAACAACATCCACTGATTAACCTCGATATCTAACATCGAAGTTGACCAATATAGAAAAGAAACACATGACAACAGAAATTGAACCTGTACGTTCGAATAGTCCTGAGCTTTCTGCAATGACCCTTCCTAAGTTAAAGACAGTAGCAACACAACTTGGTGTCGATGGCGCAGCAAAGATGAAGAAGGACGCTCTTGTAGAAGCGATCGCTGATTTACAGGCTAAGAACCGCGAAGCTGCAAAAGCTGAACGCGAAGCACGCCGCGAAGCACGCAACAAGAGTAAGAAGGAGTCAAAGAGTTCGAATAACTCCTCAAATAACTCCTCAAATAACTCCTCAAATAACTCCTCAAATAACGAAGATTCAGATGATGATGGCGATGATTCACCATCAGCACCTCAAAGCAACAACGATCGCGGCAGCCGCAACGATCGCTTTGATCGCAACGATCGCAATAACCGTGGACGCGATCGCAACCGCGATCGCAACCGCGACCGAGCACCACGCGAAGAGCGCGAGCCAGTCATTAGCGAAGATGATGTTCTAGTTCCCGTAGGTGGCTTGCTCGATATTCTCGATAGTTACGCATTTATTCGCACCGCTGGATACCTTCCAGGACCTAACGATGTCTATGTTTCTCTCCAGCAAGTTCGCAAAAACGGACTTCGCAAGGGCGATGTTGTAACAGGTCAGGTTCGCCAACCTCGTGAAGGTGAAACAAAGGCTAAGTTCAACGCACTTATTACTCTTGAAACAGTTAATGGAATGACTCCGGAAGAAGCGCGCAATCGTGTTGAATTCGGCAAGTTAACTCCACTGTATCCGCAGGAGCGCTTGCGCCTTGAAACAGAGCCAAATGTATTAACTACACGTGTTATCGATTTGATCGCACCAATTGGTAAGGGTCAGCGCGGACTTATTGTTTCGCCTCCAAAGGCTGGTAAGACAATGGTTCTGCAGTCAATTGCAAATGCAATCACAACAAATAACCCAGAGTGTCACTTGATGGTTGTTCTAGTTGATGAGCGTCCAGAAGAAGTTACAGATATGCAGCGCTCTGTTAAGGGTGAAGTTATCGCTTCAACTTTTGATCGCCCAGCTGATGACCACACAACAATCGCTGAACTTGCAATCGAGCGCGCAAAGCGTCTTGTTGAACTAGGTCACGATGTAGTTGTCCTTCTTGACTCAATCACACGTCTTGGTCGCGCCTACAACATCGCAGCTCCAGCATCAGGTCGAATTCTTTCTGGTGGTGTTGATTCAGCAGCTCTCTATCCACCCAAGAAGTTCTTTGGTGCTGCTCGTAATATTGAAGATGGCGGATCACTCACGATTCTTGCAACAGCACTTGTTGATACAGGTTCTCGTATGGATGAAGTTATCTTCGAAGAGTTCAAGGGAACTGGAAATATGGAGCTCATCCTTGATCGCAAGATGGCCGATAAGCGCATTTTCCCAGCGGTAAACGTTGTTGCATCCGGTACTCGTAAGGAAGAAATCCTTATGGGCTCAGAAGAACTCAATATTGTTTGGAAGCTACGTCGTGTATTGCACGCACTAGAGCCACAAGCAGCACTTGAACTTCTGCTCGAGAAGATGAAGGGCACTAAGTCCAACGTTGAGTTCTTGATGCAGATCCAGAAGACAACGTCTGGTCCAGACGACAGCAAGTAAGCGTAAATTTCGTAAATCGCGGGCAATCGCCTACGATTTAGCCCTGTTCACCGATCGTTTGGTTCACCCGCAGGCCGGGACCCAAACATTAAAGAAGGAAAAACCATGAAGCCAGAGATTCACCCAGAGTACAAAGAGACCCA
>CAIVDO010000097.1 GCA_903904665.1 uncultured Actinomycetes bacterium
CGGTTTCATGATTCAAGGTGGAGATCCACTTGGTCAAGGCACCGGCGGACCTGGTTACCGATTCGCAGATGAGTTTCACGGAGAGTTAGTTTTTGATCGTCCATACATCTTGGCAATGGCCAACTCTGGTCCAGGAACAAATGGTTCACAGTTCTTTATTACTGTTGCACCAACAACATGGCTTAACCGCAAGCACTCAATCTTTGGTGAAGTTAAGGATTCTGCTAGCCAGGCTGTGGTTGATGCGATTGCTAAAGCAAAAACCGGTGCGCAAGATAAGCCAGCAACACCAATAACAATCAACAGCGTTACCGTTGCTTAAGCGCTCTGCAACTTATTCCTTAATCGCATTAATCTGCGGTGCATATCTGCTGCAGATAGTTGTTCCATCAATTGAAATACATTTGGTTCTACCTAATTTTGATTATCTAAAAGCTACCAACGAGTGGTATCGATTATTCACAGTCGCTCTCGTTCACGCAGGTTTAATGCACCTTGGTTTTAATATGTATGCCTTAATGGTTTTAGGTAATCCACTAGAAGAAGCATTTGGTAAAAACAAGATGCTGATTATCTTTTTCTCATCCCTACTCACTGGCTCATTAACATCGGCCTACTTTGCATCACCTACAAGTTATTCAGTGGGTGCATCGGGTGCGATCTTTGGTTTGTTCGGCGCCTTAGCTATTGTTGGAAAAAGAATCGGCGCAGATACCCGTTCGATCTATGTGATCATCGGGATTAACTTTGTAATTGGTTTTGCACTTGGGGGAGTTGATTGGAAAGCACACCTTGGCGGTTTAGTAGGCGGGGTAATTGCAGCGCAGTTGATTCTCAATAAGAGATAAGAAGTTATCCACAGCCTTTACCCACAGTGTGGATTGAATTACAAGGGTGTAATTAACGCCAGCGAGTAGCTAGTGAAAAACCCACACCAATAAAGCTAAAGCCGATAATCATGTTCCACGCACCAATACCTGGGATTGGGTAGGCGGTCTGGGTGACATAGAAGATGACAATCCAGAAAAGCCCGATCAAGAAGCCGGCAACCATCGTTGGAGCCAACCACTTTGGGCTCTCTAAGGGCGCATGGGGAGTTTCGACTACAACTTCCTGGTGATGAGCGCGCGCTTCAACGACTTTCTTACGGAGCTTTGATTTAGGCATACGCGAAAGATACACCATGAGCCAGAATGCTCCTATGGCCACCAAGATCCTTGTCGTCGATAACTACGACTCCTTTGTCTTTAACTTGGTGCAGTACCTGCAGCAACTAGGCGCGCAATGCACCGTTGTTCGAAACGATGCCATTTCCCCTGAGGATGCAGCCAACTATGACGGCGTGCTTATCTCACCCGGACCCGGAGTTCCTGAAAAAGCTGGCGTGAGCGTTGCAATGATTAAGTTCTGCGCCGAGAAAAAGATTCCTTTATTTGGAGTGTGTTTAGGCCATCAAGCTATCGGTGTTGCATTTGGTGCAACGGTTTCACGAGCACCAGAACTACTGCACGGAAAAACATCACTTGTTCATCATCAACAACAAGGAGTTCTTGCAGATCTACCATCCCCATTTACAGCAACGCGTTATCACTCACTATGTGTTGAGCGCGACACGGTCGGCGCAGATCTTGAAATAACAGGTACAACTGAATCTGGAATTGTTATGTCAATGCGCCATCGCACATTACCAATTGAAGGTGTGCAGTTTCATCCAGAGTCGGTATTAACCGAACATGGTCATCAGATGCTAGCTAACTGGCTAACAACGTGCGGAGATAAGAATGCAAAAACTAAAGCTATTGGTTTATCGCCAGTTGTTGGTACGCGCGCTTAAGGCGCTTTATTAATTGTAATTGTTACTGATTTACCAATTGTTTGCGTAGTGCCAGCATCAGGTGCTTGTCTAATAACAATTCCAATTGGTTGGTTAGCATCGTATGCATCGATTTCATTAACTAAGAAACCAGCTTGAACAAGAAGAGTTTTTGCTTGGATAGCATCGACACCAATAAGTGCTGGAACTTCTACTTGACCACTTGCAATTTGTAATACAACACCACTACCAGCAGTTGTTGTTGATCCTGGCTCTGGCGTTACTTTTAATACCGTTCCTAACGCCTCATCCGATGGCATCGCCTCGGTTCGAGAGACAACTAAGCCAACTGCAGTTAATGCTGCGCGAGCATCAATTAAAGACATGCCCACTAAATCAGTAGGAACAATGGCATCACCTGGGCCATCAGAGATTGTTAGAACAACACCAGAGCCTTTTTGTGCACGTGTTGTTGCAAGGGGAATCTGGCTGGCAACACGATCTTTTGGAATACGAGCATCATGAGCACGCTGAAGGGTTACAACATAATCACTGAGCATTGCCGTGGCATCGGCCTGGGTTAAACCAACAACATTAGGAATCTGGGGTAGAGAGTTAGCATCACCTGCTGGACGGGTAATGAATAAGCCCGCTCCAATAAGACCAACAGCTGCTACCGAACTGAGCGCAGTAATTAAAACTTTTCGGCGTGAAACTTTCACTTTAGGAATCGTTGTTGTAAGAGCTTGGCCAGTTCCAATTTTAAATAAATCATCGAGCATCAACCCTGCAGATTGATAGCGATCTTCAGGTTTCTTTGCCAATGCAACTGCAAGCAAGACATCAACACCTTCAGGTAGTTCAGGTTGAATTTTACTTGGGGCAACCAGAACTCCCGATACGTGTTGATATGCAATAGAAACAGGTGTGTCACCGGTAAATGGTGGTTTGCCAGTTAATACTTCATACAACAAGCATCCCGTGGAGTAAATATCACTGCGTAGATCTGCAACCTCACCCAACGCTTGTTCTGGAGATAAGTATTGAGCAGTACCGACAATGTTCCATGTGCTAGTTAACGTTGCACCAAGATCGGCCAATGCGCGAGCGATACCAAAATCCATGACCTTTACATCGCCATGATCTGTAATCATGATGTTGGCAGGTTTAATATCGCGGTGAACAATTCCTCGCTCATGTGAATATTCAAGAGCGGCCAAAATACCTTCACCGATCTCAAGGGCGCGCTTGAGTGGTACGCGTTCACCCTTATGAATTAAATCGCGCAATGTGTGTCCAGAAACAAGCTCCATAACTATGTATGGCGCAGGTTCTTCACCGGAGTCATAAACAGCAACGATTCCAGGATGATTTAAACCAGCAGCAGCCAACGCCTCTTTTCTAAAGCGGGCCACGAAAGATGGATCACGCGCTAAATCACTACGCAAAACTTTCACCGCTACTTGGCGGGCAAGGCGAGTATCTTCGGCAACATAGACATCGGCCATGCCGCCCGTGCCAATCATTTCACCGAGTTTGTAGCGAGCACCTAAGAGCGAGTTAATCATTGCGCCGCCCCCAACAGTTGGTGTGTAGTAATTTCATCGCCAGTAATGTCAGCAACAATAACGGTGACATTATCTGGTGCATCATTGATATAAGTGGCATCAATCAACGCTTTAACTGCTTCGGCTTTATCTGATTTCTTTAACAAACTCTTAATCTCTTTTTGCGTTAAAACACTTGATAAACCATCACTACATAATAAATAGCGATCTTTTTCCTTTGCTTCATAAATCTGTAAAACTGGAGTAACCGTGCCCTGACCCATCAACGCTTGAGTCAAAACAGAGCGCTGAGGGTGATCAGCAACCTCTGATTCTGAAATTGCTCCTTGATCAAGTAGTTCCTGAATTACGGTGTGATCATTACTTAACTGCTCGAAAGTATTTCCGCGCAAGCGATAACAACGCGAATCACCAACGTGTAACAAAGCAACGTTTGAACCAACAACTAATAGAGCGGTAAGAGTTGTTCCCATTCCGCGCACTTCGATTGCTTCCTCGGCATACTCACCAATTTGAGTATCAATTGTAAATAGTGAGTTGAGTAGGAGATCTTCAACTGAATCTGAATCAATTTCAAAACTAGTTAATACAGGGCTTAGTTTTTCAAGGGCTTTAATTGCAATACGGGATGCAACTTCTCCACCAGCATGCCCACCCATGCCATCAGCAACAGCGATGAGGCGGCCAGAAACTAATGCAGAGTCTTCATTGCCACTGCGATGTAAACCGTCGGCCGAGCGCGCACTGCTCTGAAAATAAATCGCGCTCATGGGCATAAGCCTAACCCCTGTTAATCTTTAATCATGAAAATTTATGCCCACCGTGGAGCCTCGATAGATTTCCCAGAGATGACCATGGATGCCTACAAAGCCGCCGTTGATCAAGGCGCCGATGGCATGGAGTGCGATGTTCGCCTGACTAAGGACAACCAGTTATTACTCTGGCATGACGCAGATATGAAGCGCACCGCAGGTTACGCGGGCCGAATTGCCGAGATGACATATCCAGAAATTAAAGCGCACTATCCGCAAGCAATTTTGCTGGAAGATTTATTAGAACTTGCACGAGATAACAAGAAAGAGTTAGCAATTGAAACCAAACACCCGGTGCCACAAGGAAGTTTGGTTGAAAAGAAAGTTCTAGAACTTCTTGAACAAGAAGAGTTAGTTACTGAAGTTGTATTGATGTCATTTTCCTGGCTAGCTATAGAAAATATTAGAAAGATCAACCCACAACAAAAAACCGTGGCTCTTTTAGAAGATAGATTCAATTACATGATGCGCAGATTCACATCGGCAGCGATTCTTGGTCCAAGCGTTGGATATCTACGCTCAAATCCAGAGTTGACCCATGACATCAAGGCTTTATATGTCTGGACCGTTGATGATGGCGACGATATGCGATTTTGCTTAGAAAACGGAGTTGAGGTCCTTATTACAAATAACCCGTCATATGCACGCAAGGTGCTCGGGTATCATTAGTCAGTGAGCACATATGCGTATTTAGGTCCAAAAGGAACATTCACCGAAGCGGCTTTAAAAAAGATTACTTCCTCCAATGATTCACTTATTCCATACGCCAATGTCACTGCAGCTCTTGATGCGGTCCGCGTGGGCAAAGCACATTTTGCTTTAGTCCCAATCGAAAACTCAGTTGAAGGCGTTGTTGCCCGAACACTTGATGAGTTAGCAACAGGTACACCACTTTCTATCGTTGGTGAAGTTACTTTGCCAGTTTCTTTTGCATTAATGACAAAGCGCGACACTGTAGAAATCCGCCGCATTGCAACACACCCACATGCCGAAGCCCAGTGCCGCGCATATATCGCTAAGCACTATCCAGATGCAGAGTTAATCGCTACAGCTTCCACTGCAGCAGCGGCCGAAGCAATTGGTCGCGGAGAATTTGATGCAGCGATCGCAGCACCAGTAGCTGCGGCCCATTACGGACTTAGCGTTATCGCAGATAACATCGGCGACATTGTTGGGGCTGTTACTCGCTTCGTTTTGGTTTCTAAACCAGCAACTCCACCCAAGGCAACAGGTTTTGATCGCACATCACTAGCCGTCTTTATCGGAATCGATCACGCGGGCGCCCTGCTAGATATCTTGACTGAGTTCGCTAAGCGCGACGTTAACTTAACTTTTATTCAGTCACGTCCAACCGGTCTAGAGCTTGGCCATTACCATTTCATTATTGATGCCGAGGGCCACGTTAACGATGCTCCAGTTAAGGAGACAGTCGAAGCGCTGCGAGCTATCTGTCAAGATATTCGCTTCCTTGGTTCATATCCACGAGAAAAGGCCGGTAAATGATTGACCTTAAATTTATCCGCGATAACCCAGATGTAGTTAAAGCATCTCAAAAGGGTCGCGGTGAAGATGTATCAGTTGTCGACCAGATTATTGCTTCAGATGAAATTCGTCGCGAAGCGATAGAAAAGTTTGAAAAACTACGTGCAGAACAAAACGTATTATCTAAATCAGTAGGCGCGGCAAAAGGCGATGCAAAAACCGCACTCCTTGAAAACGCTAAAGAGTTAGCGGGCAAAGTAAAAGAGGCAGATAGCAAGCGCGCTGAAGCCGAAGAACACACAAAGCAGTTAGTTATGCAGCTCTCTAACATTCTTGATCCAGATGCCCCAATTGGTAGCGAAGCAGATTTCGTAACGCTAGAACATGTTGGAACACCACGTGTATTTGATTTCGAACCTAAAGACCATGTTGAACTTGGCAAACTACTTGGAGCAATTGATACAGAGCGCGGTGCAAAGGTTGCAGGCTCTCGCTCTTATTACTTAACGGGGTCAGGTGCATTGCTTGAATTTGCCTTAGTTAACTATGCGATTTCATCTGCAGTAAAAGCTGGATTCGTTCCAGTAATTCCACCTGTACTAGTTAATCCAGCTGCAATGGAAGGCACAGGTTTTCTTGGCCAAGCTGCAGAGAATGTTTATCGCATCGAAAAAGATGATGTCTATTTAGTAGGAACATCTGAAGTTCCACTTGCGGCAATGCATATGGATGAAGTTCTATCAGGTGACAAACTTCCAATGCGCTATGCCGGGTATTCATCTTGTTTTCGCCGCGAAGCAGGAACTTATGGAAAAGATACGCGTGGAATTATCCGAGTTCACCAGTTTGATAAAGTTGAAATGTTTTCTTTCTGCCATCCAGATCAGGCCAAAGAAGAGCATGCCCGTATTTTGCAGTGGGAGAAAGACTTCCTTAATGCAATGGAGATTCCTTACCGTGTCATCGATGTGGCATCAGGAGATCTTGGCTCAAGTGCTAACCGCAAATTCGACTGTGAAGCCTGGGTCCCAACACAAAATGCTTATCGCGAAGTTACAAGTACTTCTAACTGCACAGAGTTTCAAGCTCGTCGCCTAAATATCCGTTACAAGGATGCAGATGGCACAAAAGCGGTGGCAACACTAAATGGAACTCTTGTTGCCATCCCTCGCATGATCGTTGCAATTCTAGAGAACCACCAAAATGCTGATGGAACAGTCAATATTCCTAAAGCCCTGCAACCATTTCTTGGTAAAGAGCGATTTGAGTTGGTGTGAGCAAACGCCCTAAATTAATTGCAACAGATCTAGATGGAACAATCGTTCACCACGATGGAACTATTACTCAACGCACAATCGATGCATTTACTAAAGCAAAAGATATGGGCGTGCATATCTACTTTGTAACTGGTCGACCACCACGATGGATGAATGAGATTCGTGAAGCATTTGGTTTCGGTGGAGCAATTTGTGGAAACGGTGCGATGCTCTATGACTTACAAAACCGTGAAGTCACTGAAGAGTGGATGATTTCAAAGGAAGTTCAAATCGAAGTTGCCCGAAGAATGCGCGCAGCTATGCCACCTATTTCATTTGCGATCGAAACACATGACTATTACCATCGCGAAAAATCATATGTACCGCGATGGGATATTGGTCTTGATAATGTTGGCGTTGAAAGAATTGAAGATGCAGCAAAAGGACCGATTTTTAAAATGTTAGCCCGATGCAGCGGTGGAGAATTTACCTCAGATGAAATGTTAGAAGTTGCACTTCGCGAACTTGATGGTTTAGTAACAGTGACACACTCCAACGCCAATGAATCTCTCCTAGAGATATCTGCATTAGGTATTTCCAAGGGAACAACACTTGCAAAGGTGGCCGGACGTTTAGGAATCGAAGCCGCAGACTGTGTTTCATTTGGCGATAACCCAAATGATTTTCCAATGCTTGCCTGGTGCGGACGTTCATATGCAATGGCCGATGGTCACCCCGACGGTAGTAAATATTCAAAGGATGTAGCTCCGTCGCACCATCAAGATGGCGTGGCAATAATTATTGAGAAATTGTTAGAACTTCCCGCTTAATTTCTAGCCGATTTTAGACTCGGGCCATATTCAGGTAATCTCTCCCACGGAGGGCTCGCATAGCGGCCGAGTGCACCGGTCTTGAAAACCGGCAAACGAAAGTTTCGTGGGTTCAAATCCCACGCCCTCCGCCAGTTTTCTTTACGCCTGTGGCTGAGTTCATAGCCACTACGCCTGCTTGGTCCTAGCCGAAATTTCACTCGGAGAGGACACTTACTCCCAGTGTTTTAATTTCTCAAGAGGAGCCCAGCGCATGGCAGGTGTGTTTTCACCAACGAGAGCAAAGATTAAAGAGCGCACTCTGCGCACAGACAAATGGTGGTTACAACCATTAATCACTTTTAGCGTTCTCTTCTCTTTTGTTATCTACTCAACTTTTCGTGCCTTTGAAGGCGCTAATTACTTTACCGAACCACTGATCTCACCTTTCTATTCACCATGTTTATCAGAGGCATGTGTTGAAGGTTCAACGATTCTTGGTTTCACACCAGTGAGCGCAGAGATTCTTAACTTCGCGTTTTCTCCAGCGTTGATTATTTTGATCTTCCCACTTGGTTTCCGTATGACGTGTTATTACTACCGCAAGGCTTACTACCGCGCTTTTTGGTTATCACCTCCAGCATGCGCAGTTGCAGAGCCTCATGAGAAATACACCGGCGAAACTCGAGCACCTCTTATCTTGCAAAACGCCCACCGCTGGTTCTTCTACGCTGGTTTAGTTTTCAATGTTTTCTTAACCTATGACGCAATAATCTCCTTCAAAAACGATCAAGGCCAATGGGGTCACATGAGTGTTGGTTCACTCGTGCTACTTGTTAGCTCATCACTTTTGTGGTTCTACTCATTGTCATGTCACACATGTCGACACACTCTTGGTGGACGACTCAAGCATTTCTCTAAGCATCCAGTCCGTTACAAACTCTGGACGTGGGTATCAATTCTCAATCACAAGCACCAACAATTTGCGTGGTATTCACTTGCAGCAGTTGCCTTTGCCGACATATATGTTCGCCAAGTTGCAACTGGCGCCTGGACAAATTTCTACTTCTTCTAAGGGGAATCGACTATGACTATCGAACGCCATAATTACGACGTCCTCGTTATCGGAGCAGGCGGAGCAGGTTTACGCGCTGCTGTTGAAGCGCGCGAAGCAGGACTACGTGTAGCGATTATCTGTAAGTCATTATTTGGCAAAGCCCACACAGTGATGGCCGAAGGTGGCGCAGCTGCATCCATGGGTAACGTCAACGACAACGACAACTGGATGGTTCACTTTCGCGACACTATGCGCGGCGGTAAGTTCCTTAACCACTACCGAATGGCTGAATTACACGCCAAAGAAGCACCAGATCGTATTTGGGAGCTAGAAGTATGGGGCGCTCTCTTTGATCGCACTAAAGAAGGAAAGATTTCACAACGCAATTTTGGTGGACATGAATATCCACGCCTTGCACACGTTGGAGATCGAACTGGTCTTGAATTAATTCGTACCATGCAGCAACGCATCGTTGCGCTACAACAACAAGATGGTCGCGACTTTGGCGATATGGAATCTCACATTAAGGTTTTTGCTGAGTTAACGATTACAGATATCTTAAAAGAAAATGGAAAAGTATCTGGTGCCTATGGTTACTGGCGCGAAACCGGAGCAGAAGTTTTATTTGAAGCACCTGCAGTTATTATTGCCACCGGTGGTGTTGGTAAGACTTTCAAGATTACTTCTAACTCATGGGAAGGCACTGGCGATGGCCATGCACTTGCTTTGAAA
>CAIVDO010000098.1 GCA_903904665.1 uncultured Actinomycetes bacterium
ACAACCAATCTTGGAATCATCGATGACTTAAAAGGAATCGGAACCGCAGCCCATGATCGCGGGATTTGGTTTCATGTAGATGGTGCTTATGGTTTGGCAGCGCTATGTGCGCCATCAGTACGATCACATTTTGATGGGGTAGAAGCTGCCGATTCTTTAATCGTTGATCCACACAAATGGCTATTTGCTCCATACGATGCATGCGCACTTATTTATCGCGAACCCGAACTGGCACGCCAAGTTCATTCACAGCACGCATCATATTTAGATACATTAAAAGATGGTGCATGGTCGCCATCTGATTATGCGATTCAATTAACGCGCCGCACACGTGGTCTGCCATTTTGGTTCTCACTTGCCGCTCACGGCACCGATGCATATACCGAAGCGATGGAGCATTCACTCACTGTTGCAAGACAGGCCGCTGAATTAGTACGTGCGCATCCAGATTTAGAGTTAATGTGTGATCCAGAACTTTCTATCGTTGCATTTATTCGCAAAGGTTGGGCTGTAAGTGATTATCAACAATGGTCTGATAAATTATTAGCCGACCAGATCGGTTTCATTCCACCTTCTTCGCATCACGGCCAGCCGATTTTGCGATTTGCCATCGTGAATCCATGGACCAAGGTCGGCGATATTGAAATGATTCTTTCCACCCTTTAACTGGCATTAAATCCCACAGTTTTCACCGCTCACCCGATACGCTTTTACCCATGTCTGCACAAGAAGAATCTGTAGCTCCCTCTGCCTTGAGCGACCTTGAAGTACGAATCCTGGATTTTGAAGGCAGCTGGTGGCGTTATGCCGGCGCCAAAGAGGCAGCGATCAAGGAGCTTTTCGACCTTAGCGCTGCCCGTTATTACCAGCTACTCAATGATTTGATCGATCGTGATGATGCTCTTGCTGCATCGCCCATGCTCGTAAAGCGCCTTCGCCGCCTGCGCGAAGCCCGCATGAACACCCGCATCGCCCGCTAACTCAGAAGCGAGCTTCCGACCCAATCTCCTTTTTCTACCCCTGGCGCGATGATGAAGAGCGCCGAGCCCACGGGCGTAGTCCATTTATTAAGTGAATCCACCATCGCAAGAGCTGCCTGAATATCTAGGAAGCGTTTTAGCTCTGCCTGAAATGAAGTGAAGATTAAGCCAGCATCATGTGTTCCATCGGCAAGGTAGTTGTCGTCGTAGTTTGCTCCACGTCGTGTAATCCCACGATTCTTATCTGTAAATGCAATTCGCACATGTGCATCATCTGCCACCTCGTAACTGCCATCGCTTTTCTTGGAATCTAAATTCAAAGGTGTTGTTAGATCCCCACCTGATACAGGGGAGCCATCTTTTAATTTCCGGCCAAGGGCTGCATCTTTCTTATTTGTTGAAAGCCTGTCCCATGTTCCAAAGTTAAATCGAATTCGGCGAATAACCATGGTGCTTCCACCTACAAAATTACTTGGTGATGTGCTCCAGGTGCGCCCATCAAACTCGGGGGTTCCAATTGCAGCGTTAGCCGTGCCATCGACTTGTCCAAAAAGACTTCGTGGATTGTTTCCAATGTTTACACCAGCAGCATTTGAAAAGCCACGTTGTTGCCAGCGGATAGTTGCAAAGGGTGAGGCATCACGGGCTAGTTCATGGATTGCGTGAAATAGCGATATTGGATCATCACCAGCAGCTTGAATTAGTAGATCACCATCGTTCCATTGCTTTTCTAATTTATCAATCAAGTATGCAGGAATCACTTTTTGAGAAATTGGCCAGGAATCTGCTGCACCGATTTTTTCAAAGAGGCTATAACCAAAGCCAAAAGTAATAGTTAAGCGGGCAGGATTTTCTGCCATTTCAAACTGGGAATCACCAATAATACCCTGGCCTTGTGTGAGAAGAGCTGCATCGGCAGTTAGTACTCGCATCATCCGGCCGACAGCTTTTTTATCAATCCCTTCTTTAATATCTAGGGCTAGAAAAGTTAAATTTGCTTGACGAGCAACTTCGATTCCACCTTGGTGTTTTCCATAGAACGGTTCAATAACTCTTCCAAACTCAGGAGTAGCTTGGAGTTCAAGGGCGCTGAAGCCGCCGGCGGCAAAGATGCCACCGGCGACAACAACGGCAAGAAGTTGCTTGCGTTTACTCATGATTTACATGCCGCCCTTAGCGCCATACTTTTCATCATCCATAGCGATTTCCTTAACAGGGGCTGTGTAAGTTGTTTTCTCACCATTGCTAAATTCAAGTGTTACCTCGACTTCATCGCCGGCTACAAGGTTTTTATTTAGTTCAAGCAGCATGACGTGATAACCACCCATGCGTAGTTCAACCTGGCCATTTGCTGGAATAACTAATCCATCTGCCATTGCAACCATCTCTCCATTTACGACTTCATGGATTTCAACGATTCCTGCAACTGGGCTAGATCCACCAATAAGTGTCACATCTTCACTTGAGTGATTCATGATCGTCATAAAAGAGCCAGTCATAGCTTTTCCAGATATTGGATTGACCGGTGACATTGGATCAACGGCGCGCACCACAGGCTCTGTCACAATCATAAAGGGGCCTTCGGCTGCTTTTGAGCATGATGTCAGGGCAAAGACCGAGAGTATTACTACAGCAATTGAAATAGATTTCTTAAAATTCATAGCTCCTCTTTCGTTAAATAGTTCAATGCGGCAGTTAACCCCGATGGTTAACTGCTCTACTTAATTGACTATGTAACGAGGTGGAGCGCGCAGTAGATAATTAGCTGCGAGGAGAAACTCTTTGATACGTGTGATGTGTGGATTGAAAGAAAGGCTAAATGAGAAATCTGAGATAACGGTTTTTTCGATAGTTAACGGGATGAAGATTCGACGAACTAAGTTTTCAAGCCCATAAATAAGTTGATCACAACTTAGAACTAATCGGTAACCAAGTAACGCCCCGATGATGTGTGAAGTGCCCATAGAAGTATCTACTGCGCCACCACCAAAGATAAAGTGACCCAAAATTTGAGAGACGAGAACTAGAAGGGCTAAACGGGGCCCCTCAAGTTTTTCTGGGATTGAAATACTTAAGGCTCCAACAATCAAAATTGAAAAAGTGATGATTGACGGCGTTGATATAAATCTGCCACCGCCAATTGCATGGCTTATAAGAACGCTAGCCAACAAAGCGCAATATGCGATCACTGTTCGCACGAGCTTCATTCAGGTAGGATACTTCAGGTGAGGAAGATGCAAAGAGTGTTCGCACTTCTGATTGTATTTACGGTGATTTCAATCTTTCAACCCTCAGCCAACGCCCATGTCAGCGTTGTTTCGACATCACCTCAATACCAATCAACGATAGATACCCTTCCCGAACAGGTTGTAATTGGATTTAACTCACCTCTTATTGTTTTAGGCTCTAAGAAGACAAATACGCTCGAAGTCATCAATCCCAATTTAGAATCAGTAACGCTCGGTGATGTGAAAGTTGATGGGTCTGTGATCTCAGTAGCGCTCAATCAAGATGGCGCTGTTGCAGGTGACTACACCGTTCGATATCGCGTCGTTTCAACTGATGGCCACGCCGTCTCTGGCAGTTACCACTTCGCCATCTCCAACGGGCAGCCGCCAGCGGCATTAGCCCCGGCTGGAATCGAAGAAGATCATGGTTTCTGGCACCTACACACGCTCCACACCCTTGAGGCCCTTCTTGCCCTGGCCTTGATCGCCGCCTGGGCGCTCTATCGCTCTCGTTTTGCGCCTGGGAAATAACTCCCGTAGATTTGGCGTTAGCACTCTCGGGGTGCGAGTGATAAAGCCCCCACAAACGAACGATTACATGAAAGCGAGCACAACTCATGGCAAAGCAGATTGCCTTTAATGAAGAAGCCCGCCGCGGATTAGAGCGCGGAATGAATATCTTGGCCGATGCGGTCAAAGTAACCCTTGGACCCCGTGGTCGTAACGTGGTTCTAGAAAAGAAGTGGGGCGCCCCAACAATTACTAACGATGGTGTTTCCATCGCTAAGGAAATCGATCTTGATGATCCTTGGGAAAAAATCGGCGCAGAGCTAGTTAAGGAAGTTGCCAAGAAGACAGATGATGTCGCAGGCGATGGAACAACTACTGCAACAGTATTGGCACAAGCACTTGTGCGCGAAGGACTACGTAACGTAGCTGCCGGATCAAATCCAATGGCGCTCAAGCGCGGTATGGAAAAAGCTGTTACTGAAATCGTTGCCGAGCTTTTGTCTATGGCAAAGGCCGTTGATTCAAAGGAACAGATCGCAGCCACAGCATCTATCTCTGCAGCAGATGCAACTATCGGCGAGATGATCGCCGAAGCGATGGATAAGGTTGGCAAAGAAGGCGTTATCACTGTTGAAGAGTCAAATACTTTTGGTCTCGAACTCGAGCTAACAGAGGGTATGCGCTTTGATAAGGGTTACATCTCTCCTTACTTCACAACAGATTCAGATCGCATGGAGGCAGTCCTTGAGGATGCTTACATTTTGATCTCAAGTGGCAAGATCACAAACATTAAAGATCTCGTGCCTATCCTTGAGAAGGTCATGCAATCAGGTAAACCGCTTCTGATTCTTGCTGAAGATGTTGAGGGCGAAGCACTTGCAACATTGGTAGTGAACAAGATTCGCGGAACATTCCGCTCTGTTGCTGTTAAGGCGCCTGGCTTTGGAGATCGCCGTAAGGCAATGCTTCAAGATATTGCGATCTTGACTGGCGCAACTGTGATCTCTGAAGAAGTTGGTCTCAAGCTTGA
>CAIVDO010000099.1 GCA_903904665.1 uncultured Actinomycetes bacterium
CGAATTGTCTTAGGGGTCGGTGGAATAAAGGATTCCTGAGCCTTTGCAGCTGCACTCGTGCTGCGATCGAGCAAAATAGCTACAAAGACAACGGCAAAGCCAGCTACAAAACCTTGGCCAACGTTTCGAATGATCAACGCGTCAACAACTGGCTTACCTAATCCTGGCGCTCCAATAAGAGCTGCAATAACGACAAACGAGAGAGCGGCCATAACCGTTTGGTTGATGCCCAACACAATCATCTGCTTTGCCATAGGTAATTGAACTTTGATCAGGGTCTGCTTGGCATTTGAACCCATAGATACCGCCGCTTCGATGGGCGATTGATTGATATTGCGGATGGCGTGAGAAGTGATTCGAATTGCAATCGGGATGCTGTAAACCATCGTTGCAATAGTTGCCGAAGCTGAACCGATCAGAAAGAAAAGTGCCAAAGGCGCCAAATAAACAAGGGTCGGTAAAATCTGTGCCAAATCTAAAAATGGGGTCAATATTTTAAGTACCCGATCAGATAATCCCGCCCAAATACCTAAAGGAATACCTATCGCTAAAGATAGAAGCACTGATGCAAAAGTCATTGCAAATGTATCCATCGTGAACTGCCACATTCCAAGTGCTCCGCATGCCAAAAGTAGTGAAGTTGCCAGCAGCGCTGTTCGCAATCGACTTGTTGCATAAACCGTGAAGGCAACGATTGCAACAACGCCAAACCATCCAATAAGTGGAATGACTGAGTTATTTCGTGGAACAGAGATCACAGTGCGAATGGCTTCAACGAAGCCATTGATAGCTGTGCGAATTGGATTAAAGAAATAGATAAATGCCGCACTCTTTGTACGGTTACCGCGAATCGATGCGGCAGCATCGCCAAAGGCCGTTGTTACTGCGGTGTTATCTGAAGTTGGAAGTTCAAGAGTTGAATGTCCTTGAAGCACGCGGGATAGAAACAACCAAATAATAGTTCCGCCCAGCAGTAAATGAGATTTCTTAAAGCGATGCATTATGCAACACCAGAAATTAACCGCAAAACATCCTCGCTAGAGACAACCCCTAAAGCCTTGCCATTGTCATTGACCCGTACTGGTTTATGGCTCTGCAAAATAACCTGTGCGGCATCACGAATAATGGTGTTGGCTGGCAGTTCTGGGCCATCAGTAGCTTCATCACTTCGCACAGGACGTGCCAAATACTTAAGCGTTAATACATGTGACTTAGCTATATCGCGGACAAAGTTTTCGACGTAATCATCGGCAGGGTTAGCAACTAACTCCTCAGGCGTACCAGTCTGAACAACTGCGCCATCACGCATGATGGCAATACGGTCTCCGACCTTTACCGCCTCTGATAGATCGTGGGTAATAAAGACCATTGTCTTACCAAGTTCGTGGTGCAGGCGAATAACTTCTTGCTGCATATCGCGGCGAATAAGTGGATCTAGAGCTGAAAATGGTTCATCTAAGAAAAGAACTTGTGGATCAACGGCAAGGGCTCGGGCTAAGCCAACACGTTGTTGCATGCCGCCTGATAACTGTTCTGGATATGCCTGTGCGTAACCAGATAGACCAACCAATTCAATAACTTCATTTGCTCGGGCATGACGTTGCGCCTTATTGATTCCATTTATTTCGAGAGAGTACGCGATGTTGTCGATGACTTTACGATGTGGCAATAAACCAAAATGCTGGAAAACCATTGAAAATCTAGTCTTGCGAAGTTCACGCAATCTTGCATTGTCTACTTTTAAAATATCTTCGCCTTCAAAAGTTAGTGTTCCCTGGGTTGGTTCAATCAATCGAGTCATGCATCGCACAAGCGTTGATTTACCAGAGCCAGAAAGACCCATTACAACGAAAACTTCACCTGGGGCTACATCAAAGGAGACATCACGCACCGCGATTGTGTTACCGGTTTGTGCTCGAAGCTCTGAACGCGATAAATCTACAAGTGGTGAACCAACTACCTTGTCGGCATTTGCGCCAAAGACTTTCCAGAGATTGTTAACAGAAATCATGGGCGCACCAGAAACCATTTACTTAATCTCCCCGTTCATCATCTGAAAACCAACCAGATTTACTAGGAGCATTGTTAGTCCAAATGTGTTTGATTTCAAGGTATTCGCCCAAGCCATGCTCACCTAATTCACGGCCAATGCCAGATTGCTTGTATCCGCCCCATTCGGCGCCTGGTCGATATGGCCCAAAGTCATTGACCCAGATAGTTCCATGGCGAAGTGCGCTGGCAACTCGGGCAGCTTTTGCTTCATCTTTAGACCATACGCCACCTGATAAACCAAAGGGGGTGTCATTTCCAATTGCAACCGCTTCTTTTTCAGTATCAAATACTTCTACGGTCATTACTGGTCCAAAAGATTCTTCTTGAACGCAGAACATTTTTGTATCGCAATTATCTAAAACAGTGGGCAGGAAATACCAACCATTGGCATGTTCTGCTTTATCACTGCGCTTTCCACCAACTAATAATTTGGCACCCTCGCTCATACCTTTTTCAACATAGCTAGCGACGCTTTCAAGGTGGGACTTGCTAATTAGTGGACCGGTTTCGGCGCTTAAATCCTCAGGTCCTCCAAGGCGAATCTTGCCGGCGCGGCGAACAATTTCATTAACAACGCGATCATGAATTGAGCGTTCAACAATTAGACGAGTTCCGGCAGAACATACTTGGCCTGAGTGCAAAAATGCTGCGGTTACAGCGTTATCGATCGCTGCATCAACATCAGAATCGGCAAAGATAATATGTGGATTCTTTCCACCGAGCTCAAGGGCTAAACGTTTCACCGTTGAAACAGCTGCCTTCATGATTGTTTGTCCTGTATTTAATCCACCAGTGAAAGAGACCATGTCCACGCGAGGATCAGAGATTAAGTGATGACCAACTACAGAGCCTGGGCCAAGAACTAAATTTGCAACACCTTTTGGTGTGCCCGCTTCTTCAATCGCGTGCATCAGCGCAATTGCACTTTGTGGTGTTAATTCAGATGGCTTAACAACAAATGAACAACCTGCAACTAAAGCTGGTGCTACTTTCCAAGCAATCTGCAATAACGGGTAGTTCCAGGGGCCAATAAGTGAGCAGACACCAAGGGGTTCATGAACTATTCGGCTATTAATATGGGCAAGACCCACATCTACTTGGCGATCATGTTGTTTAAGTCCTAGAGCTGCAAAATGGCGAAATGTTGCGATTACATCGGCAATGTCGTACTCGGCTTCAATAATTCTCTTGCCCGTATCATCACTTTCTTTTTTAGCTACTGCCTTTAAATCTCGCTCTAATAAATCAGCGATCTTTGCAACTAGTGCGCTGCGCTGGGCAAAGCTCCATGATGCAAAAACCCCAGAATCAAAAGAGGTACGGGCTGCCGTAATGGCATCAAGAACATCTTCTTGCGTAGCCTGCGAAACCGAAGCAACTACACGTTGATCGTGTGGGCTATGGACATCGTGTGCGCCGCCATCAGATGCCTGTCTCCAAGCACCATCGATATAGAGCGTTGCGGCCATTTACTTAATCTAGTTGGCTCTTGCGCTTTGCCACAAACTCATCGAGCTCCTGCTTCATGCGTGGATCCATCTCTGGCGCCACATACTCTTCAAGTTTCTTCATGTAGATCTCTGCAGCGCGATCCTTTGTGTCCTTTGAACCCAGACGAGTCCAACGTTCGTAGTTATCGCTATTTGTTAAAAATGGTCGGTAGAAGCAGTCACGAAAGCGCTCCATAGTGTGGGCAGCTCCAAGGAAGTGACCACCATGGCCAACTTCGACGTGTGCATCAAATGCCAGAGAGTCAATATTGAACTCAAGTGGAGTGAACTCAGTCATCAAAGATTGCAAGATTTCAATATCAACGATGAATTTTTCATAGCAAGAAACAAGTCCGCCCTCGAGCCAACCTGCAGTATGCATAACCCAGTTAGTTCCAGATAAAAACGTTGGCATCATCGTCATCATTGTTTGATACGCAGATTGCGCATCAACAGTCTGTGATGAGTTCAGGCCGCCGCCGCCACGGAAGGGAAGGTTGAAGCTGCGTGCGATCTGGCCAGTACAGAGCAGGCCAATACCTGATTCAGGGGTACCAAACTGAGGTGAACCTGATTGCATATCGATATTTGAAAGAAATGAACCAAAGACGATTGGGCATCCTGGACGAATTAATTGCGCAAGTGCAATGCCAGATAGCGCTTCAGCAATCTGCTGCGCCAAAGTTGCTGGAATTGTTACTGGGCTCATTGCACCCATTAATAAAAACGGTGTTACAACAACTGGCTGACCCGCAAGAACGTATTCACGCAATGAATCAAGCATGCGATCGTCCCAGCGCAGTGGAGAGTTGCAGTTAATCAATGAGATTAGCGCTGGAGTATCTTCAATGGCTTTGCGACCGCCATGAATAATCTCTGCCATTGAAATAACATCGCGGGCATTTTCAGCCGTTACCACGTTGCCCATAAAGAACTTATCGGTCAAAGTTGCTGCCGCATATGCCATATCTAGGTGGCGTGAATCAAGAGATAAATCATTAGGTTCGCAGACAACGCCACCAACGCTATCGAGGGCATCATAACTTTGAGCTAACTTACAAAAATTCTCGTAATCACTAAAGGTTGCATCGCGGCGCACATCGCCTTGACGTACGAATGGTGGGCCATACACGCCACCGAAGACCATTGAGTCTGCGCCGATTTGAACATTGTTCTTTGGGTTGCGCGCACGAAGATTAAACTGACTTGGCGCCTTTGCAACCTGCTTCAAGATCCACTCTGGATCAAATTTAACGTTATCGCCCTCTACAGTTTGTCCGGCTTCGCGCAACAGATCTAGCGCCCAAGGACTCATGAACTCAATTCCGATTTCAGAGACAATTCGTTTCCAGCCAAGGGTCAGTGTCGCCATCGACTCTTCGCTTAGGATTTCATAACGCGGCATCTTGTTAATAAAGCTCACGGTTAATTCCTTACCTGTAGTAGTGGTTCGATGTTAATAGCGTGGTGGCGCTATTGACCCCGAACACGCACGAGAATACTCTTTAGTTATGGAACTATGGTTCCATATAATGAAACCTTCTGAGGAGGTGCGAAATGAGCGAACTGCATAGCGGAACGCAGGCAATCGATCGCGCATCTGCACTCTTGATTCACATTTTAGAATCAGATACTCCCCCCGTTCTAACCGAGCTTGCACGAATTTATGATTTACCTAAGAGCACCGCTTCACGGATTTTAAGTGCGCTCGAGCGCCAGGGATTATTGCTACGTGATCGCAACGGTGCTTTTGTCGCAGGCTCAGTACTAACTCAATTTGCCCGCGGACAAAACCATGACTCCATTCTTGTCGCACGCATGCATTCAATTTTAGAAGTTCTGGCAAATCGCACCGGTGAAACAGCTAACTTAGCTGTATCTGGAAATGGCGATCTGAAATTAATTGATCAAGTAGATGGGCAGTATCTATTATCTGCAACCAACTGGGTGGGTAAATCAGTTCCGTATCACGCCTCAGCTCTTGGAAAAGTCTTACTTGCCTATGCAGCCGTTGCTATTCCTGCAGGTCGTCTTGAAAAGCGCACATCTAAGACAATTACTTCTCGCACCAAACTTCTTGAAGAGTTAGAGGTTGTGCGCAAAAAAGGTTATGCATTAATTATTGACGAACTCGAAGAGGGTTTAGTCGCAGTCGCAGCACCTATCCGCGAACATGATGGTCGCGTAGTTGGTGCAATTTCAGTTTCTGGTCCATCCACACGATTGACTCAGAAAGATCTCTTCAAGATCGGTGACATGATCATTGATGAGGTAGCAACCCTTCAAGCAAACCACGATGGAAAGATAGGTGCGGCATGACACATGACGAGATCATCAAAGCTCTCTTTGACGAGACCCTTGTCGGTAACGCTCCAGCAGTTCTTGAACTGACCAACCAAGGCATCGCCGATGGAATGACGCCAAGCGCCATTCTCTTTGATGCACTGATTCCAGCATTGGAAGAAGTTGGTGCACGTTTTGAGCGCGGAGATTTCTTTGTTCCAGAGATGCTTATTTCAGGTAAGGCCATGTCGGGTGCGCTCAATGTGCTTCGCCCATTGCTAGCTGAAACTGGCGCTGAAACAGTTGGAACATTTTTGATGGGAACAGTAAAGGGCGATGTGCACGATATCGGCAAAAACCTTGTAAATATCATGCTCGAAGGCGCTGGTTTTAACGTAATTGATCTAGGCGTACAAGTGCCACCAGAGAAGTTCGTTGCAGCGATTCAAGAACACAAGCCAGATATCGTCGGTATGTCAGCGTTCTTAACAACAACGATGCCGATGTTTAAAGTCAACATCCATGAAATTACAAAGGCTGGTCTTCGTGACCAGGTAATCATCATGGTTGGTGGCGCACCTGTTACTCAGGAATATGCCGATGTAGTTGGTGCCGATGGCTTTGCAGCTGATGCATCTACTGCTGTGCGTATAGCTAAGGATCTCATCGCTAAGAAGCGCGCTGCGGTTTCTGCATAAGGAATAAACAATGCTAAAAAAGCTCCTTCCCTTCGTTGAACATGCGATTAAAAAACCCGTATGGGACTGTCGTATGTGCGGACAATGCGTTCTGCACTCAACGGGAATGACTTGTCCTATGACATGTCCAAAGACGCTACGTAATGGTCCTTGCGGTGGAGTTCGTGAAAACGGTAACTGTGAAGTTATTCCAGATATGCAGTGTGTTTGGGCTAAAGCATACGATCGCAAAGAGTCTCTACCAATGCCAGCGGTATGGAAAGAACATTTCAATGAACTTCGACCTCCCGTAGATATGCGCCTTCAAGGATCTTCATCGTGGATTAACTTGATTACAAAGCGCGATCAGCAAACACCTGCAGGTTGGTCAATTCAGGATGGTGCGCACTAATGTCACTACTGCGCGAAAAATTAGAAAATAGCAGCGATCGAGTTTTTACCGCTGAATTTCCATCTATTGATGGTGGCGGTATGGCATCAGTTGCCCGTGATGCTGCACGTTTGGCTCCTTGGTTTGATGCGGTTAATGCAACAGATAATCCTGCTGCCCATGCTCATACATCCAATACAACTACTGCCATTGCGATGCAGATGCATGGTCTAGAACCAATCATGCAGATTGTCTGTCGAGATAAAAACCGTCTTGCGATTCAATCAGATTTAATGGGTGGGGCTCTGCATGGAATTGAAAATATCTCTCTGCTCACTGGTGATGATGTAACCGCTGGCGATGAACCAGAGGCCCGCAGAGTCTTTGATATCGATAGCACCCAAGCCATCAATATCACCAGAATTATGATGACAGGCAAGTACTTATCGGGGCGAAAGATCAACCCGGCACCTAATTTTTATATTGGCGCAGTTGAAAACGCTGCTGCTCCCCCATTTGATTATCGAATCGAGCGGGCCCTGAAGAAGCATCGGGCCGGGGCTTCATTCTTACAACTACAGATCTGCTACCACCCTGATCGACTTGAGGCTTTTTGCAAAGGAGTTGCAAAGATCGCACCGGATTTAAAGTTAATCCCAACGGTTGTCTTACTCAAAGGATCTAAGGCCCTTGGCTTCATGAATGAGAAGGTGGCCGGCATCGATGTGCCTAAAGACACCTTCGCCCGCGTTGCTAGTGCAACCGATCAGGCCAAAGAGGCCTACGATTTGACCCTCGAGCTAGCCCAGCATGCACTGTCGCTTCCTGGTGTTCGTGGGCTTCATGTTACTGATTTTCGACATGATGATTCTCTCAATAACTTCATGAACGACCTCGGACTTAAGCCAAGAAACTAACTAGGAGCCACGCGATGCACACGATTCTCACTACTCCAGGCAAAACCGTCACTATCGGTCACGATCAACCTTTTTGCATAATTGGTGAGCGAATTAATCCAACGGGACGTAAGAAGTTTCAGGAACAATTACGTGCTGGAGATTTATCTGCCATTGAAAAAGATGTAGCTGCCCAAGTTGCCGGTGGAGCAGATGTTCTAGATGTAAATATGGGTGTGCCACTAACTGATGAACCAGCCCTAATTGCTAAGGCAATAACTTTGGTTCAATCAATAACTGATCTGCCAATCTGCATCGACTCTTCAGTCATCGAAGCTCTGCAATCTGGCCTTGAGACATACCAAGGTAAAGCACTCGTTAATAGCGTAACTGGCGAAGATGATCGTATGGATCTAGTTCTGCCACTTATCAAAAAACATGGCGCAGCAATCATTGCGCTACCTAATGATGAAACTGGAATTCCAGCAACAGCTGCCGAGCGCATGATTATTGTAGAAAAAATCGTTCGCACCGTTGAAAAATATGGAATCCCACTTGAAGATCTAGTTATCGATCCTCTTGCAATGACCGTAGGCGCAGATCCTGAAGCGGTAAAGCACACGCTAGAAACCATCTATTTAATCCGCGAAAAGTACCAACTCAACATGACTTTGGGAGCTTCAAATATCTCATTTGGGCTGCCACATCGTCACGCACTCAACGCCGCTTTCTTGCCTGCAGCAATGGCAATGGGATTAACAAGTGCGGTTATGGATGCACGTACTCCTGCAATCGTTGAATCTGTGCGCGCTGCAGATCTACTCCTTGGTCTAGATCCTTGGGGCACAAACTGGATCATGCGCTATCGCGCAATGGAGGCAGCCAAGGCTGCTGCTGCTGCTGAAGGGAACTAACGCATTAGCAAAAAAGAGTTAGACCCATCCCTGATACCAACTCATGACGGTACCGGGCGAGTCAAACTTGCCTTCACATCCCTAGAAAAAGATGGATCTGTTGCATCACAGAAAACTATTACCGTTCCAACTGGCGTTAGTGCATTTGATGCAGCCTCGTGGAATGGAATTGCAATTGATTCAACATGTGGTGGTTATGGAACATGCAAGAAATGTCGCATCAAAGTAACCGATGGTGATGTTGAGCCCTCTAAGTTAGATTTTCGCGCTTTCACTGAGAGTGAAATCAAAGATGGTTGGCGCTTGGCGTGTTTGGTGCGCACAGCAAAAGATATTTCAGTTGATGTTCCAGCGTTAACTACTCGACCAAAGGCAGCAACTGTGGGTGTTGGCCGCCAAGTTATTTTGCGTCCCGCGGTTCAAAAGCGCTATATCGAGTTAGAAGAACCTTCTTTATCTGATCAGCGCACCGATATCGTCCGTGTTTTTGATGCTGTAGATGACATTGTTGCAACTGCCAGTCTTGCTTCAATGCGCGAACTCCCCCGTATCTTGCGTGCAGCCAATTACAAAGTAACTGCAGTCTTTGTTGATCAAGATTTTCTAGGAATCGAAGCTGGCGATACAACCGATGTGCGCTATGGAATTGCATATGATTTAGGCACAACAACTGTTGTTGCAACTCTTCTGGATTTAAATACCGGAACTCCAGTTGCCGTTAAATCAATGCTCAATAAGCAGCAGCCATTTGGCGCCGATGTTATTACCCGTATTAGTGCAACGATGTTAGATCCTGATGCACTTGCAAAACTCTCTGGCTTAGCCCAAGAAACCCTCAATCAACTGACCCAAGAAGTCCTCGTTGAAGCTGGCGTTAATCCTCATCATGTTTATGAGTTAGCTATCGCCGGCAATGCCACTATGACTCAGTTGTTACTGGGAATTGATCCAGAGCCACTGGGAGTTGCTCCATTTATTATGGCAAGTGCTGATTATCCCAATATCGATGTCAAAGAGATCGGTATCGATGTTCATCCATTAGCTAAGGCAGTTATCTTGCCTTCATTGGGTGCATATGTGGGTGGTGACATTATCGCTGGAGCCCTTGCTTCAGGAATGGATCGCGATAAGCGACTTCGTCTCTTCATTGATGTTGGCACAAACTGTGAAATCGTTTTAGGTGATGGCGAAAAGATCGTTGCAACGGCCGCTCCAGCAGGTCCGGCCTTTGAAGCTGCAAGTATTAAATGTGGTGTGCGTGCAGCATCTGGAGCGATTGAAACGATAAAGATTGTTGATGGCGAGTTTGAAATCGGAACAATCGATGATGCTGCGGCTATTGGAATCTGTGGCTCAGGTCTAGTTGATGCCTGTGCATCCCTTGTGGAAGTTGGGCTTTTGGATCATTCCGGCAAGTTTGTAAGTGATGAAAGCGCATTAACAATTGCACCCAAGCTTGCTAGTCGCTTAGTTACCCGTGAAGGCGAACGTGTTTTCGTTCTTACCTGGAGTAAAGAAGTAGGCGATCTATCTGATTGTGTATTTTTAACTCAGCGCGATGTGCGTGAACTCCAATTTGCTAAAGCTGCAATCGCAACTGGTTGGGCCTTATTACTCGAAGAGTTTGGTGTTAAAGAATCTGAGATCGCGCAAGTTTTGTTAGCGGGATCATTTGGCTCTTACTTATCCCCTTCATCGGCAATCAAAATCGGTTTAGTGCCAAAGCTTTCGGTAATGCGGATTATGTCTGCAGGTAACGTTGCTGGAGAAGGCGCAAAGATGGTTTTGCTTTCTGCTCAAGAGCGCCATGGCGCACAGGCGTTGTTAGATGAGATCGACTACATCGAGCTATCAGATCGACCAGATTTCAACGACAAGTTTGTTGAACGTCTAGCTTTTCCTGCATGAACGTAGGAGTTGTTGCTTGCGGGGCCTTGGCCACACATATCGCCGATATCACCGCTCAAGAACATCTCGATATCACTATCTATCCATTGCCTCCGCTGCTACATAATCGCCCTGAGAAAATTGCGGGCGAAGTTGATGCATTATTAAATGAGATCAAAGATAAACATGAAAAATGTGCAGTGGCATATGCCGATTGCGGAACATATGGAGCTCTCGATGCTGTTATCGCCACACATGGAGTGAAGCGTTTAGGCGGCAATCACTGCTATGACATCTTTGCTGGAAGTAAGAAAATCGAAGCAATCATGGAATCTGATGCGGGAACTTACTTTCTAACTGATTTTCTCGTTAAATCCTTTCACCGCAGCGTCATGGTGGAGTTGGGTCTAGATAAGCGACCTGAACTTCGTGATGACTATTTCAAGAACTATTCACGGGTAATTTGGTTAGCCCAGCAACCAAATGAGGAGCTTGCAGAGTTAGCGCAAAAGGCCGCTACCAGTATTGGCTTGCCTCTTGAGATCCAAGAAGTTGGTTATGGCCAACTATCTGCGCAAGTTAAAGAGCTACTTAGTAACTAGCATTACCTCAATTGCTTTGAGAACAACTGGTGATAACAAAACCTTATCAACATCATTGTGCAAACGTTGGATCATCACCGGTGTCCAGAACTGCACAATATGGTGCGCAACTTTGATCTCTGGTGCATCGGTTGCTGGAATATTTGCAGCGATTTGATTAGCCATACGAATAATTGAGGCCAGTTGGACATCACCATCGATATGGGTTTCAACCATCGCTCCGGGTCCTTTTGCACTTGGTGCTATCTCAACGGCTGTAACCTTATATTCAGGACAGTTGGTAGCCCAATCTGAAAAATCAGTGGTGATGACATTTGCGCCACTTTCGGGGAAGTGGAAAGTTGTGTAAACAACTCCAGCGGGAACTTCATCGGTAATGCGTGCGCGCATAATTGTTTCGCCCACGCGTGATGAAAGTTTGACCCAAGAACCATCTGCAATTCCACGCAACTGCGCATCTGATTCATGCAGATCCAAAATATCTTCCTTATGCCAGAGATTATTAGCCGTTCTGCGGGTTTGGGCGCCAACGTTGTACTGACTCAATACGCGTCCAGTTGTGAGTAACAATGGGAATTTACGTGTGGCTTTCTCATCAGTGGCAACGTAAGGAGTACGCATAAATTGACCTAAACCGCGCATAAAGCTTTCAACGTGCATCATCGGTGTTCCATCGGGATTGGCTTCATTACATGGCCATTGCAAGCTGCCAATTTCATCGAGCTTTTTAAAAGAAACACCGGCAAAAGTTGGAGTAGTCGCGGCAATCTCATCCATGATTTCTGCGCCGCTGTTATAGGACATTGGATAACCCATTGCCGTTGCTAAATCACATGTAACTTCATACTCACTCTTGCCCGTTGGTGATTTCATTACTGGGCGAACTCGGTTGATGCGGCGCTCGGCATTGGTGAATGTGCCATCTTTTTCAAGGAAGGAAGTGCCCGGCAAGAAGACATGGGCAAATTTTGAACTCTCATTAAGGAACAAATCCTGAACAATCACCATATCCATTGCGCGGAGTGCGGCATGAACATGAGAAGTATTGGGATCGGATTGAGCAATGTCTTCACCTTGAATATAGATACCGCGGTAATCACCGGCAAGGGCAGCATCAAACATATTTGGAATGCGCATCCCAGGCTCTGCATCTAGCGTTATGCCCCACTTGTCATTAAAGATTTTGCGGGTATCTGGATTAGAAATATGGCGATAGCCAGGTAGTTCATGTGGGAAAGAACCCATATCGCAAGAACCCTGCACATTGTTTTGACCACGCAAAGGATTAACACCAACACCTTTACGACCGATATTTCCGGTAACCATTGCAAGGTTTGCGATACCCATAACCATTGTTGAACCTTGACTATGTTCGGTTACGCCAAGGCCGTAATAAATTGAGCCATTGCCTGCAGATGCAAATAATCGGGCAGCTTTACGGATTTCATCGGCCGGTACACGTGAAGAAGCTTCTAAAGCCTCTGGAGAATTTTCTGGCAAAGAAATAAATGCTTCCCACTCTTTAAAGGATTTCTCTTCACACCGTGAATTAATAAAGTCACGCTTTGCTAAACCTTCGGTGACGATGACATGTGCAAGTGCGTTGATTACTGCAACGTTTGTGCCTGGCATTAACTGCAAGTGGTGAGCTGCGCGGATTCCTGGAGTTCTAACAAGTGGGATAACACGTGGATCAATAACTATCAGCTGTGCGCCCTTGCGAATCGCCTGCTTCATACGAGATGCAAATACTGGGTGGGCCGAAGTTGGATTAGCACCGATCAACATAATGACATCGCTGTGCTCAACTGATTCAAAATCCTGTGTTCCAGCAGATGTTCCAAAGGCCTGACCTAAGCCGTAACCTGTTGGTGAGTGACATACGCGCGCACATGTATCGACATTGTTATTGGCAAAAGCTGCACGAATCATCTTTTGAACGACGAAAACCTCTTCATTTGTACAGCGTGATGAAGTGATTCCACCAATGGCATTGCGACCAGACTCGGCTTGAATCTTCTTTAACCCTGTTGCTGCAAAAGAGATCGCTTCTTCCCAAGAAACTTCCTTCCAGGCATCGCTAATTGCGCTACGAATCATCGGCTTTGTTATGCGATCGCTGTGCGTGGCGTATCCATAAGCAAAGCGACCCTTAACGCATGAGTGGCCTTCATTTGCGCCACCTTCTTTAAATGGCACCATGCGCACTAGTTGATCTCCGCGCATCTCGGCTTTGAAGGAACATCCCACGCCACAGTAAGCGCAGGTTGTAACAACAGAGGAAGTTGGCGCACCGATTGTCAGTAAAGTTTTTTCAGTAAGTGCTCCTGTTGGACATGCCTGCACACAAGCGCCACATGAAACGCATTCACTGTCAATAAAAGATGTACCTGATGAAGACACACGTGCTTCAAAGCCACGGTTTTCAATTGTTAAAGCAAATGTTCCTTGGACTTCATCACATGCACGCACGCAGCGATTACAAACGATGCACTCAGTTGAATCAAAAGTGAAATAAGGATTTGACTCATCTTTCTTCAAATCTAAATGTGTCTTAACTGCGCTATAGCGGCTTTCGGTGATACCAATTTTCTTTGCAACACCATGTACTTCGCACTCATCCCCCGTTGCGCATTCGGCAGGGTGGTCAGATAAATACAGCTCCATTACGCCTTTGCGCAGACGATCTAATTTTTCAGAATGCGTTACAACTTTCATGCCATCTGCAACAGGAGTGGTGCATGAAGAAGGTGTACCGTTTCGGCCATCGATTTGAATCACACATAAGCGGCATGAACCAAATGCTTTTAGACGATCCGTCGAACAAAGCTTAGGAATATCAATTCCAGCGATTAATGCCGCACGCATGATCGAAGTATCTGCGGGAACAGTTACTGACTGGCCATCGATCTCAAGGCTTACTTGCTCGCTCTTATTACTAGCAGGCGTGCCGAAATCATGCTCGTGAATCATCGTCATCGTCGACTCACCTCTCCAGTGAAATCTTCGGGGAAGTTAATCATCGCACTTTTTACTGGCATTGGCGTTAAAGCGCCCATGGCACACAGCGAACCATCGCTCATTACTTCGCAAAGATCGAGTAATAGCTTCTTATTTTCATCGACCTTCACGCCTTGGATTATTAAATCGATAGTTTCAACGCCGCGCGTTGATCCAACGCGGCAAGGCGTGCACTTACCGCAGGATTCAAGAGCGCAAAATGACATTGCAAAACGTGCTTGCGCAGCCAAATCAACGGATGAATCAAATACAACGATTCCTCCGTGACCTAACATTCCACCTGCTGCCAGCATTGATTCATAATCTAGGGATGTTGCAAATTTTTCCGTTCCAAAATATGCACCCAGTGGGCCACCTATTTGAACTGCGCGAATTGGTGCACCGCTAAGAGTTCCACCGCCGTAACCATTAACAACTTCCTCAATTGAAATTCCAAATGGTTTTTCTACAATTCCACCACGTTTAATATTGCCCGCTAATTGAAATACTTGAGTACCGAGTGAGCGACCAACACCACGTGCTTTATAGGCACTAGCGCCATCGGCCATTACTGCAGGAATCGTTGAAAGAGTTAATACATTGTTAATAACTGTTGGCTTTCCAAATAGGCCTTCAAGGGCTGGAAGTGGTGGCTTTGCACGAACAACTCCACGTTTACCTTCGATACTTTCTAGCATCGCCGTTTCTTCACCGCAGACATAAGAACCAGCACCCACGCGCACTTTAAGATCAAAAGCGAAAGCGCTACCAAGAACCGAGCTGCCTAACCAACCAAAAGCATGGGCGATATCAATTGCTTTCTGCAAAGTTTTAATTGCATATGGATATTCAGAGCGCAGATAGATAATTCCCTGGGTTGCACCAACGGCTATTGCAGCAATAGTCATGCCTTCAATAAGGGTAAATGGATCGCCTTCAATAAGCATGCGATCGGCAAAAGTTCCACTGTCACCTTCATCGGCGTTACAACAGATATATTTTTGATCACTTGAGGCACCTGCAACGGTCTTCCATTTAATACCGGCAGGAAAGCCTGCTCCACCACGCCCACGTACACCTGAATCAGTAACTTCTTCGATGATTGCGCCAGAATTCATAGTGATTGCACGGCGCAAACCGACTAATCCCCCATGTAATTCGTAATCTGCAATCGATAGCGGATCGATTATTCCAACGCGTTTGAAAGTTACACGATCTTGACTTGCTAGCCAATCAAGTGCATCAGTTAGACCGAGCGATAATGCGTGCTGACCACCATTGATAAAATCAGCGGCAATGAGTGAATCAATATCGGCAACGCTAACTGGACCGTAAGCAACACGGCCCTTATCGGTTTCGACCTCCACCATTGGTTCTAGCCAAAGTGCGCCACGCGAACCATTGCGAATGATTGTTGCATTCTTTACTTTGCTAGCAATCGCTGCAGCTACTTCATCTGCGCCGACAGAGATCGCAGCGCTATCGCCGGGAACAAATATCTTCATGAGCGGGCCTTTGCAATCGAATCAAGAGTTGCACGGCCAATGATCGCGCCATTAACCATGGCGCATGGACCTAATGCGCAGTTGCCATAGCAATAGCCATCGTGGACCTCATCGCCAAATTTAGCTTTAACTTCTTTCTCTAGCTCTCGTGATCCCACCGCTTGGCATGCCTCTGCGACACAGAGCGATATTTGATTATCAGTTGGAGGTTGCGTAAGTAGATCGTGATAAAAAGTTAAAACTCCATGGACTTCGGCTCTGGATTTATTAAAGAAGTTTGCAATTAGCGTCACATCTTCTTTATGAACATATCCAAACTCTCTCTGAAGGGCTTGTAGCGCCATGAGCACGGGGCCTTTTTCTTCGCGCAGGGTCGCAAGAACAGCTAACGCTGCATCGAGTGACCATGTCGAATATTTCATTAAAAGAGTCCGACAACCTTTCCATCGATGTAATCGATGCGCTCTGCAGCTGGAACTTTAGGCAGACCAGGCATTGTCATGATTTCTCCGCAGATCATCACGATAAATTCAGCGCCGGCAGAGAGTTTGACCTCGCGGATATTGATTGAATGTCCACTTGGCGCACCGCGCAAAGCTGCATCGGTACTAAAGGAATACTGCGTTTTTGCTACACAGATTGGGAAATGCCCATAGCCAGAGGCTTCAAGCTCTTTGAGCTTTAGACGCACCTTTGCATCGGCAGTCACTTCTTTCGCCCCATAAATCTTGGTGGCAACCTTATTTATTTTCTCCCACAATGAATCGCTATCTTCATAAACAAATGTCATAGCTTGTGGCTTCTCGCACAGTTCAACGACAGCATGTGCTAAATCAGCAGCACCTGCTCCACCATCTGCCCAGTGCGTTGCAAGAACGATCTTGACTCCAAGGGCCTCAACACGTGAACGCAGAAGTTCAACCTCTGCTGCAGTATCACTTGTGAAGTTGTTGATTGAAACAACAAGTGGAAGGTTGTAAACCTTAGTGATGTTGTGAATATGGCGCTCTAGGTTAACTAGTCCAGCTTCTAACGCTGGCAAGTTTTCATCAGTAATTGTCTTTAGATCTGCCCCGCCGTGATACTTAATAGCGCGAATCGTTGCAACAAGTACACAAGCTGATGGGCGAATTCCTGATTTGCGGCATTTGATATCGATGAACTTTTCAGCACCAAGATCTGCGCCAAAGCCAGCTTCGGTAACAACATAATCGGCCAACTTCATTGCAGATGTTGTGGCAACAACTGAGTTGCAACCATGTGCAATATTGGCAAATGGTCCACCATGGATAAATGCTGGAGTATTTTCTAGAGTCTGTACCAAGTTAGGTTGGAAAGCATCTTTCAAAATAACTGTCATCGCACCTTGTGCATTGAGCTCAGAGGCTAGAACTGGGGTCTTGTCACGCTTATAGCCAACAACAATCTTGCCGATCTTTTCCTTCAAATCTTCAATTGATGTTGCAAGACAGAAGATAGCCATAATTTCAGAGGCCACCACGATGTCGAAACCATCGCTGCGAGGATAACCATTGCCAACGCCACCGATAGATTGAATGATTTCGCGCAAAGCACGATCGTTCATATCGATTACGCGCTTCCATGTGACGCGGCGAATATCGATAGCTAGCTCATTGCCATGGTGGATGTGGTTATCAACTAGCGCTGCAAGTAAGTTGTTTGCAAGGGCAATTGCATTGAAATCGCCCGTAAAGTGCAGGTTGATATCTTCCATCGGAACAACTTGGGCGTAACCGCCACCTGCTGCTCCACCTTTCATACCAAAGACTGGACCAAGAGATGGTTCGCGAAGTGCAATCATCGCGTTTTTACCGATATGGCGTAGTGCATCACCAAGACCAACAGTTGTTGTTGTCTTTCCTTCTCCTGCAGGCGTTGGGCTAATTGCCGTTACCAAAATCAACTTAGAGTTATCGCGCTTTGGAAGTGCGGTGAGGTATTTTAGATTTACCTTTGCCTTATATTTTCCATAGGCCTCTAAATGTTCTGCATCAATTCCTAAGCTTGCACCGATTTCGGTGACTGGCTTCATGGTTGCAGCTTGTGCGATTTCGATATCTGACATTTTTTATCCCTTTGCCTGACGTATGGCGCTTGTGAGCGCAGGTATAACTTGGTGCAGGTCACCGATAATTGCGTAATCTGCATAACCGAGAATTGGAGCCTCTGGATCTGTATTAATAACAACGATTGTTTTAGAGTTTTTCATTCCAGCGATATGTTGCATTGCACCTGAAATACCCGCTGCGATATATAGATCTGGAGCAACTTTTGTACCGGTCTGTCCTACTTGCTCTGCATGTGGACGCCAGCCCGAACTTGTAACAACACGTGAACAGCCAACGGTGCCACCGAGTAAAGCTGCAAGCTCTTCGATCTGACCAAATCCATCAGGTCCGCCAACTCCCCGTCCGCCAGAAACAATTACTTTGGCATCTGTAAGTGTTACGCCACCCTTTGATTCACCGGCATCGCGACTTAGGACTTTGACGGCATAGTCAGCTGGTTGTAGTGATGGTTCAAACTCTGCAACTGTTGCAGCCCCGCCATTGGCAGATTCTGGTTCAGTTGAAAATGCAAGAACCGTAGCGATCAATAGATCTGCGTGTACATTTGCAGATTCGATTAAGTTACCGGCCCATCGTGCACGCAGTACATGATGCGGTGAACCCAAAGTGATTTCAGAGCATTCAGCGGCCATAGGAAGATCAAGAAATGCAGCTAAATGCGCTAACTGTTCATTTCCACGTGGGGTTCCGGCAGCTAGAACGGCAGCTGGCTTTAGCTTTTCAACTAAATCCTTGAGCGCACGGCCCGATGCCATCGGTGTGTAATCAGTGATGTTGGCATGAGATGCAACGTGTAAAACCTTCGCGCCGTATTCGCCAACTATGCCAGCTAATGCGCCAGCTTCTTTGCCGATAACAACGGCCTCTACATCTTGGCCTAATTTACGCGCGGCAGTGAGTGCGCGAAGAGATAGTGGATCTAATTCGCCACGATCGTGATCTACAAGTACAAGAATCATTAGAAAGTTCCAATCTTTTTGAGAACTTCAACCAGAGCATCTACGCCTTCAACGCCTTTGCCTAAAATCTCAGCACCTTTAGATTTTGAAGGAGCGAGTGCCAAATTAACTTTTTCAAGCTTTGGAACTCGCGCCTCTGCTTTTTTCATATCCACTGGCTTCTTACGTGCTTGCATACGACCAGGCACTGATGGATAGCGCGGAATATTTAAACCATCGCGCACAGTGATAATTGCAGGAAGTGCAACTTCATAATGTTCGCGCCCGGTTGCAACCACACGATCACACACGGCAACGCCATTTTCAACTTTCATCGATTTAACGTTGGTGATGATTGGACGATTCAACGCATGGGCAACACGGATGTGAATCTGATATCCAGCACTATCTGCAGACTCGGCGCCAAAGATGATCAGGTCAAACTTTGTCTCTTCAGCATTAATTGCATCGACAAGTGCGCCAGCTGTTCCTTGTGGATCCCACTCTTGTCCATCAGTTTCAAGCAAAACAGCGCGCGTAGCACCGATTGCAAGCTGTGAACGCAGTTGCTCTTCGGCATCACTTGGCCCAAGGGTAAGAAGAGTGAGGGTCCCACCCATTTGTTCAACTAGTTGAACTCCGGCTTCAACAGCGTTTTCCTCATGAGGGCTAATACCAAAACCTAAATGCTTGGTTTCAATATCACGTGAATCTGGGGTCAGAATCAAAGTTCCACCTGCAAGTGGAACGCGCTTTAAGCAGACAAGTACATCCATTAGCCAAGAATCCGTTCATTTGATGGGTCAAATACAGGTGTAGAACCAACTTCAGCAACTGAACATGGATAGTGCTCACCGAGATATTCAACGATGAACTTGTTTCCGGCAACTGCTAAATCAGTTGGAAGGTAAGACATTAAAATGTGCTTACCAAGAGATGGCGCAGAACCAGCACTTGTTACATATGAACGACGTCCATGTGCATCAGTGATTGCTTTCTTATCAACTGTAAGAATCGGTTCGTTACCCATCATGTAGCGCTTAACGCCGGTAGATGATGTGTGATCATCTACAAATAAAGTACACAGCATTGCAACAGGCTTTTCAGCGCGATGCTTTACGTGCGCTTCTTTTCCTACGAAATCTGCCTCCTTGAGCTTTGGTGTTTGCATTCCTGCTTCAACCACGGTGTATTCAGTTTCAAGCTCTGGACCATATGCTCGGTAGCATTTTTCTAGGCGGCCAGTAGTTCCATAGACACCGATTCCAACTGGAATCAATCCATGACTCTTTCCCGCTTCCCATAACGCATCCCACAACGCTGGACCATCGGCCATAGGAACATAGAACTCCCAGCCAAGATCGCCAACGTAGGAGATACGAGATGCTAAAACCTTTACGCCCTTAATATCAATCTCTCTACATGTACTGAACTTGAAAGCTTCATGGCTCATATCCTCTGATGTAACAGCCTGAACAATTGCGCGGGCGTTAGGGCCCCACACGCCAAGAGTTGTGTAATCAGAAGTAATATCGTTAATTGTTGCAGAGCCATCGCTTGGCACGAGATCTGCAAACCATTTCTTATCGGCCATACCGTGTGCACCACCAGTAACAACACGGAAATGATCGGTATCAAGTCGCATGATTGTTAAATCTGATTTAAACCCACCATTAGGTCCAAGTACAGGTGTGTAAACAACGCGGCCAATGGCAACATCCATCTGGCGAAGTGCAGCCTTTTGTACCACCGCTAAAGCTGATGGACCAGTGATATCAAAGTAAGCAAAGGCAGTTAAATCTACGATGCCTGCAGTTTCGCGCATTTGTAAGTGCTCTGCATTGATAATTGGTGACCACCAACGTGATTCCCATTCAGCAGCACGTGGCATAACTTTGTCCCCAAACTTTGCAACCAAATCCTTGTTGCACTCATACCAAAATGGACGTTCCCATCCGGCAGTTTCATAGAAGACGGCGCCAAGGCCAGCTTCACGATCATAGTAAGGAGACAGGCGCACCTTACGGTTTGATTCGTACTGCTCATTTGGGTGAACGATTCCATAGGTCTTATTAAATGACTCTGCTACACGAGACTTAATATGCTTTTCTTCTTTGTGGTGCTCATGAAAGCGCGCGATGTTAGATGCGTGCAAATCGATATGTGAATCTCCAAGGACCATCCATTCGGCAACAGATTTTGCAGTCCCTGGACCTTCCTTGATCCAGACAGCTGCAACTGACCACAAGTTCTTAACCTCTGGAGTTTCGCCAAGGATTGGCATTCCATCTGGTGTGTAAGAAAGGATTCCATTAATTGCATATTTTTCACGAACGTTTTCATCGCCAACAATTGATGGCATTAATTCGTAAGCATGCTCATCTTGGATATCAAAGTCTGCCTGTGTAAATGCAAACTCAGTTGGTGACAAAGCAGCGGTTGCATTTGATGGCAAATCTTCAGGAGTGTAAAGAATTGGGCGGTGAGCATATGAACCGATCTCAAGGCCAGTTCCGTGCTGACGTTCGTACATAAATACATCCATGTCACGAACGATTGGCCATTCAATATCGCCCTTAGTGTCTTTAAAGAATGGAACTGGTCCGATGTCCTTCATCTGGTGAACCGCTGGTGTCAATGGAATATGCGCACCTGCCATTGCTGCAAGCTTTGGTGACCAACACCCAGTTGCAATAACTACGTATTCGGCTTCGATTGTTCCTTGATCGGTAACAACGGCCTTTACTTCGCCGTTTTCAACGGTGATATCTTGAACTTCGATATTTGCAAATGATTGCAGCGCGCCCATCTCTTGCGCTTTTTCGCGCATGATTGTTCCGGTACGAAGTGAGTCAACGACGCCCACTGTTGGCTGGTAATAACCGCCCACAATCACGGTTTCATCGATATATGGCACAAGCTTTTTTACTTCGGCAGGTGTAAGGATTTGACCACCATCAATTCCCCATGACTTACCTGAAGTAATACGTCGCGCAAGTTCTTGCATGCGCTCTTGTGTACGGGCAACTTCGATTCCACCAGTTTCAGTGAATGTGCCAAACTCTTTGTATTGGCGCATGCTCTCGGCGGTAATTGCGGTCATCTCTTTTGAATGATCGACAGGGAAAATGAAGTTAGATGCATGGCCCGTTGATCCACCAGGATTTGGAAGCGGTCCCTTATCGATCTGCACAATGTCAGTCCATCCCAATTTGGCTAGGTGATAGACCATTCCATTGCCAACGATTCCAGCGCCAATGACAACGCACTTTGCCTTTGCAGGTAACTTACTCATAGCTTTATTTCCTTTTTCTTTGTTGGTGGTAGTTATAAAGATTTACGAATTTCAGATTCAAAACCTTCGACATGCTCTTTCATCGCCTTGGACGCTGCCTTTGGATCATTGCTTGCAATCGCCTCAAGCAATGCTCGATGTTCGATAATCGCATCGGCTAAATGTTCGACGCGATCTAAGGCTAAGAACCAAATTCGCAGGGCATGTGCGTAGTAGTTATCTAGGGCAGCTGCTAAAAACTCATTGTGGGTGCATTGATAAATATGATGGTGAATGCGCTGATCTAAACCGATCAACGTTGGCATATCTAAATCACCTTTAATGCCACCAATCTCCTTGATCAAGCTCTTGGTAATCTCTTGATCTGCTGCAGTTGAGCGTGTTGCAGCTAATTGCGCAGCTTTGATTTCAAGAACTGCGCGGGTTTCAGAGAGCTGTGAAAGATTGGCAACATCAACACGTGAAACAAACATTCCGCGGCGTGGATAAACTTCTACTAATTTCTCATTTGCTAGCGAGCGCAAAGCTTCGCGAATCGGTGTTCGCCCCATTTTTAATCTGCTCATCAATGCGCTTTCGCTGATCAGCGATCCTGGTTCAAGCTCTAAGGTGATGATCATCGAACGAATACGGCTATAGGCCTGCTCAGATAAGGAGGTGGACTCTCTCGAGAGTATGTGGATGGCCTGGCTCATATCGGCGATGATA
>CAIVDO010000100.1 GCA_903904665.1 uncultured Actinomycetes bacterium
CAATTTTCCTATCAGCGAGTTCCTGCCAGTCCGGATTCCTACTCCCGAAGAATTGAGGTGTTTTAATAATCGAGTTCACGCATTTAGATTGATTGAAGAGCCAGTTCTTCGCAGCCCTGTAGTCACGCACTACTTCACGCAGTTCGACTGCAGCGCCCATCGGTGTTCGAGGTGATGTAAGAGGAACGCCTTCGAAGCGAAGTTGGCCCAGGGCTTCAATAGTCCGGTCTAAACCCGCATTTCCAGCAGCCAGTACAGAATTTGAAATCTTTCGTAGTAGCGCTCTATCCAGTTCTGGGGGCGACACTTTGAACCAAGCGTGGATCGTTGTCTTCAGTAGGCCGGCCATTTCAGCCTTGATGTATTCCCCGGCCTTGGACGACTCATAGTCATTTACCTCTTCTAGGTACTTGACCAGAGCTGCTCCATTTACAGGGAGATTGATGATTGGAGGGTTCACGAGATCCGTTCTTTAGTAGTTTTGATGACTATAACTCAAATATACTATAAAATGCAAACCTGAACCTCAGTTCTCCTAAGAAATTTTCGCTCTCAGATGCGAATTTTAAGCACAGACCCCTATTTTGAGCGTAATTTGAAGCTAGGAAGCCTCAAAACGACACGCAGGAGGAATGGCCGTTTCTTGTATTTCTTGACATCTACTAAATTCTACTCTAATCTCTCAACTATGCCACTTCACCTGAAGTGGAACTACAAACTACCAAAGGGACAGGTCATGAGAAATACAAAGAACATCAGAAGTATCTATTTAGATGAAGAAATACAGATTATTCAGAATGCAGCTTTGAAGTCTGGCATTGACGTTTACGAGACGGATTCCCACACGCGCAAGAGAGGACAGGGAGTTGGCCACTGCGGCAAGGCGCTATTTAGAGACCTTGAAGAAGTTAAACATGCACTATTCGTTATTCGAACAAAAAGAATGTCTATTGAAGCCGAGGGCGAAATCGCGAAGCGTCAAGAGAAGCGATATTACTTCTGCAACCGATGCCATGCATTTCACATCACATCAAAGGCAGACCGTTTTGAAGTGGCGGTGAACTATGTCCAAGCTGCCTAAGAACACAGATCTAGATCTCCGCCGCTTGTTTCCTGACGTTGCGTTACAGATGGACACTCAAGTGATCCTTCACCAAGCTAGGGAATTGGGAATTCACCCTCATGTTAACAAGAGCATCAAATTACCAGTGTTGCGAGTGCCGTTGACTTTGGACCACGAGATATCAATATCTCCTGTCGACAAAGGCGCTATGGGGGTTGCCGAATGGTTCACATTCACTCGTCCAAGTGAATGCCTAAAGGATCATCCTGAAATAATCTCAAGAGTCCATATAAATATCAAAGACAGATTGTTTCAAGAAAATAACTCCGAGAGTTTTACAATCGAAGCACCAAATTTTGAAATGATGCTGCGTATTTCTCTGACAATTTACTACTCAATAACAGGCAAGAAGCTTCAGCCAGTCGTAAGAATCAGTGGGAAAAAATCGGGAGGCAAGAAGTGAGGACTGCAATGAGCGAGTCAGTAACGGTTGGAAACGTCCAAGTGGGCACAGATGTTGTCATCGTGGACAGCCTGAGAATCTGTGGAAACCCTGCACAGAGGATTATCGACGGATGTCTAAGAAATATTGCTCCAGAAATCACACTGGTACAGATGCTAGAAATTGGCGCCTTAGCTTTGGATTCAGTGGTTTCTGATTCTTTGATCCGGAATTTGGAACTTGCAGCCGACGGCTTTGCGAAAGTCGTTAGCCATGAGGCAAGTGAAAATTTCCCACGATTAATACAGGAAAAAACAGAAGAATTCGTGTCTAGTCTCACCTCCTATCTAGATCCACTGAAGGTTGATTCATTCAAAAATCAGATGGAATTGGGACTTGTAAAAATCAAGGAAGAAATAGCCTTACAAATTTCTAGTGAACTCAAGGAAAACAAGGCTAGTCTCGATGAAGGTCTAAGAAGTCTTGGTTACATCAAAAAGGTTTTCGATAAGTCCACTACCAAAGGACTTTCACACCAGGCTTATGTTGGTGCGGCCCTAGAGAGGTTTGCCGGACATGACTTAGTTTCTGATTTATCAACGGACGCAAACGGTCTTTTGTCATCAACGGGTAAAGGTAAATCTGGCGATTTCAAAGTTACCCTGGGGGAGACTCTAGAAAACGCAATTCCTGTCTCATTTGTAGTTGAGGCAAAGGACTCGAAAATTTCGGAGAAAGAAGCCCTTAGGGAAATCGACTACAACAAAGCCAATAGAGGCGTGGATGTAGGCATACTTGTTTTCGCTTCCATCGATCAAGCACCAACCCAAGGTCGGGCAATCAAGTTCTTCCCTGGCAATCGAATAATTGTCGCCTGCGACCATGAATCAGAGACGGCTTTGTATGCTGCATATGTATATGCCAGGCATCTGGTGAAAAACAGTGCGACAAGCAAGACGCTAGATTCAGGGCAATTCGCTAGAGCGCTCAATGAAGTTATCGGTCATTTAGATATTGAGGGCACTATCAATAAAGAGGCCAAAGCCATCACAAATTCTTTGGATAGGTTAGTGAGTACGGCTCTAACTGCAAGAGGTAATGTCCTAGCAACCCTTCGTCAGTTCGATTAGAAAACGAAACAATTTGCCACTC
>CAIVDO010000101.1 GCA_903904665.1 uncultured Actinomycetes bacterium
GCAATGGTTTCCTTGCCATTCATCCCACTTGCAGCAAACTCATTTGGTTGGATCTTTACCGAAACCGCTCGTCAACCATGGGCAGTCTTTGGACTTATCAAGACCGCAGATGGCGTAAGCGCAGTTGTTTCAGCTGGTGCGGTTTTGTTCACAATGATCGTCTTCACACTCTTGTATGGAGTCCTTGCATTTATTGAAGTAGGACTTACTTTGCGAGTAATCAAGATGGGTCCTGCAGAAGAGCTTGATTATGCAGATCCAAAACTTGGTGGAAGCGAAGACAAACAACTAGTGATGGCCTATTAAGAAAGGGGTATGGACATGTCATTTCAAACAGTATGGTTTTTATTAATCGCAGTTCTATGGGTCGGATACTTCATTCTTGAAGGCTTTGACTTCGGTGTGGGCATGCTCGTTCGTGCAGTTTCTAAAAATGAAGCTGATCGTCGAGCAGTTCTCACAACTCTTGGACCAGTCTGGGACGGTAATGAAGTTTGGTTACTAGTCGCAGGTGGTGCAACATTTGCAGCGTTTCCTGAGTGGTATGCGACGCTATTTAGTGGCTTCTATTTGCCGCTCTTCCTGATCCTTGTCTCACTGATTGTTCGCGGTGTTGCATTTGAATATCGCAGCAAGTACGGCAAGGCTCAATGGCGTCAACGTTGGGATATTGCAATCCTTATTAGCAGTGCAATTCCTGCGCTTTTGTGGGGAGTAGCGTTTGCAAACATCGTTCGTGGTGTTCCAATCGAGAAAGCAGCTAGTGGTTCACTTGAATACACAGGCGGTTTCTTTAACTTGCTTAACCCATATGCACTTTTGGGTGGCGTTGTAACACTTACTGTCTTTTTAACACATGGCGCAGTATTCCTATCGCTAAAGACTGCCGGAGAAATCCGCGTTCGCGCTCAGGCGATTGCAAAGATTTCAGGCCTTGTTGCAGCCGTTGCTGCAGTTTCATTTTTAGCTTGGACAAATCTGATGCTGCCAGAGATTAATGCACGTGTATTAACTCTCTCCATTATCGTTGCACTTCTTTGGGTAGCTGGAATGGCTGCAAACCTAGTCGGTCGTGAGGGTTGGGCATTTATATTCTCAGCCGGAACAATCGCCGTCTTTGTATCCACGCTCTTCTACGCTCTCTATCCACGTGTAATGCCAAGTTCACTTGGAGCCCAGTTCGACCTAACAATCACAAATGCATCCAGCACCGATTACACACTCAAGGTAATGACTGTTGTTGCAGTGGTTATGACTCCTCTTGTTCTGATTTATCAGGGCTGGACCTACTGGGTATTTAGAAAGCGTGTAAGCGCATCCCAGATTATGAACCCAGAACATGGCGCACTTGATGCAGTAAGTCATATCCTGCATAAGTGAAATCATCTCATCTGCGGCTATTGCTCTCGCGGGGCAGTAGCCGCAGAGTTCTGTTTGTGGCAGTTGCCGCGGCGCTTTTTTGGTCTGCGGCAATTGTTGTTAGTGCGCTAATTCTCAGCTCACTTATTACTGGCATCATCAATGGCGAGGGCTCTTTGCCTACCCTTTTAATCTATTTAGCCTGCGCATGGGGATTGCGTGCAATCTTTCAATCGACCTTTGAATACTGGTGCAGCAGGCAGGCAGTGCGCATTAAGCAGGAACTGCGAAGTGAAATAACCGCCTCCATCGATGCTTACTCAAATCTTTCCGCCTCCCACGTCAGCACCTTGTTGGTCAAAGGTCTTAACTCATTAGATATTTACTTGGGCCGTTTCATTCCGCAGATGTTTTTTGCATCGATTACGCCATTTGTTGTAATTGCAACGATTGTGATTCTAGATCCACTCTCTGGTGTTATTGCGATTTTAACTCTGCCACTAATTCCACTCTTTGGCGCATTAATCGGCAAGTACACCGCAGACTCTGTTGCAAAGAAATGGCAAACCCTAGGTTCGCTCTCAAAGTATTTCGAAGACTCTTTGCGGGGTTTTGTAACGTTAAAGATTTTCAATCGACACACCAGCCAGAGTAGCCGAATTCAAGTAATGGGCGATCGCTACACCGATGAAACCATGAAGGTTTTGAAAATCTCCTTTCTTTCAGCCTTGGCCTTAGAGCTCTGCGCGACGATTTCAGTTGCGTTAATTGCAGTCTCCATTGGAATTCGCTTGGTCGATGATCACATCTCCTTTGTGCATGCATTAGCGGTTTTAATCTTGGCTCCTGAGGTTTACTTTCCGCTGCGAAATGCTGCATCACTTTTCCATGCATCGGCCGATGGTACGCAAGCACTCACTGAACTCACAGCGATGAAAGATTCTGGCCGTAAGAAAATTGAACAACAGGAGCATGATTTTTCCGCTCTTTCAACGCTTTCTTGGCAGCAATGGTCTCTAGATATTCCAGGGCGAATTAACTCAACTATTGAGCCGCAGAGTTTGAAGTGCGGTGACATACATTTCATCGTCGGTGAATCCGGAATAGGAAAGACTAGTTTTGCAATGAATTTGTTAAACGTTAGCCAGAGCGCGAAAGTATTTGCCGATAATGTTGAACTAACCCCAGCACTGCAGCAATCCTGGTTTAAGGCGGTGGGTTGGATCCCTCAGAGCCCAGCACTTGCAAGCGCAACTGTGCGCAAACAATTTACCCTGATCGATCCATCTCTTGGAGATGGAGAGATTATTGGACTATTAGATCAGTGCGGACTTTCACTTCATGATTTACCTCAAGGTTTAGATACAACTATCGCTAGCTCTGGCGAAAGCGGATCATCGGCATCTGGAGGGCAGATACGTAAAATCGCAATTGCCCGAGCCTTAGCTGCAAAGCCACGGGTAATCATTGCCGATGAACCAACGGCTGATTTAGATCAAGTAAGCAGCGATCAGGTTCTTGGCGCGCTTCGAAGTTTTGCGGCACATGGGGCGATTGTTATCTGTATTTCTCATGATCTTTCATTATTGCTTCCATCAGATTCCACTTCAACATTTGCGCGAGGTGCACTGACATGATGTTGGTTGCATATTTCCTAGGAGCATTTGCCTTTATTGGTGGAATCGGCCTGACTATTTCTAGTGGTTGGTTAATCACAATGGCGGCATCACACCCACCGATACTTACTTTGAGTGTTGCAATCGTGATGGTTCGTTTCTTTGGAATATTTAGATCTGCAGCGCGCTATGCCGAGCGCCTCATGAGCCATAAAGTAGTTTTTGGGGCTCTGACTAAACTTCGCGTAGGAATCTATTCAAAGATCGCAAAGAGCTCTGTTGCATCTAGCCGACGTTACAACTCAGGAAGCGTTGTAAAAACAATAGTCGACGATGTTGAACGGGCACAGGAATACCAGCTACGAATCAAACTTCCCCATGCATCTGCCGTTATTTCATTGATTACTGGCGCGCTATTAGGTTTTTGGGTGCGTCCCCAATCCCTCATCATCACAGTTCCAGTAAGTCTGCTGCTTTTATTAATTGTGCCGGCACGCATTAAATCTAGAAGCCAAACCACTGCTGGTGAGATTGAAGAGATTGAAAATAACTACACGCAGTTGGTGCAATCAAACGTACACGGCCTCGCCGAAGCTGCCATTTATGGCTATCTCGATCAAAACTTGTCAGCCTCAAAGGCACAGGAAGAAAAACTGCGCATAGTCGAAGAAAAGCTTTTGAAAACTACTTATGCTTTTGCAAGCCTAACAAATATTTTAATTGCCGCATCGGTTGTTGGTTTTTCTTTTCTTGCATATGTACTGGCCAAGTCACAGGATATGCCACCAGTTCAAATAACAATGTTGATCTTCTTGCCACTAGTCATATTTGAGGCCATTACTGCGTGGTACCCAAACCTATTTAGCGCCGGCAAACTCTTGAAGTCGCAGAAATCAGTTGATGATTTGATGAATTGCGCCACTCAACAGGATTCTGATGCGATTTTCGACGAGTCAATTACATCTCTAAGAGTTGAAAACGCAACGGTTGCTTGGGATACCGATTTCATGCAGCCAGTTAGTTTTGATATCGCCCAAGGTCAATTACTTGTGATTCGCGGTCGAAGCGGCAGTGGTAAATCCACTCTGGCCATGGGCCTTTTATCGCTTCTGCCGTATAAGGGCAAAATCGCCATAAATGGTTACGAGCTGCGTGGATTTGGCGCTACGAATTCACGAATTGTTGGAACAGTTCAAAGATCGCATATCTTTAATACAACCCTTCGCGAAAATCTGAAGATCGCAAATCAAGATGCTAGCGACGAGAAGATAATCGCTGCACTTACATGCGTGGAGCTTGATCAAATGCTGCGTGAATTTACTTTTGGTCTAGATACTGTCATTGGTGAATTTGGCCGAGTAATCTCTGGGGGAGAAGCAAAGCGTTTGGCAATAGCCCGAGTTTTACTGGCCGATGCAGATGTATATATCTTGGATGAACCAACTGAACATTTAGATGCACAGCTTGCACAACGTCTAGAGCTTTCGATTTCTAACTGGTTGGCCCAGAAAATCACAGTAGTTATTACCCACTCTGGCTGGAAGGAATGCGATAAAACCATAACCATGGCGCGTTAACTCCACGCACTATGGGCCTATGCGAGAGAATGCCGGCATGGCAGATCTAGATAGCAAACTCTCCTCAGTAGTTGGGGATCGCACTGCCAAAGTCTTGACCGATGCATTTGCAATAAGAACCGTTGGCGATTTGATGCGTCACTATCCACGCAGGTATTTAGTACGTGGGGAACTTTCTGATATCTCCACATTGGTTGAAGGTGATGAAGTCACCATTCTTGCCGAAGTCTTATCTTCGACTAATCGCCCTTTGCGAGGTCGCAAAGGAAGCATCTTTGAAGTTGTCGTTACAGATGGCACCGACAAGCTCTCACTTACTTTCTTTAATCAAGCTTGGCGAGAAAAAGAGTTAAAGGTTGGTCGCCAAGGACTCTTTGCCGGCAAGGTGGGTATATTTAACAATAAGAAACAGTTGTCGCATCCAGATTACGAAATGATTCCTGATGGCGATGATGTTGATGCCGCTGCGTCATCCTTTGCCGGCAAGTATCTGCCCGTTTATCCAGCCACAGCAAAGATGCCTTCGTGGAAAATCTCTCAATGCGTTGAAATGGCCGTGGATTCACTCGATGAAGTTGCCGACTATCTACCTGAAAGTATTCGCACTGCGCATGCTTATCCAACGCTGCAGCAAGCCTTAGTACAGCTACATCGCCCAGCAGATCTTGAAACGGCAGAAATTGCACGTGAGCGTTTAACTTTTGACGAGGCTTTTTTACTTCAATCACTGCTTGTTTTGCGCCGTAATGCCTTAAAAAAACTTAATACGCTTTCACGAAAAGTAATCGAGGGTGGAATCTTGCAGGCCTTTGATGAATCACTTCCATTTGAATTAACTGGCGGACAGCGCCACGTCTGCGCAGAGATCGAAGGAGATTTAGCGCAAGCCCACCCCATGCACCGTTTGCTACAAGGTGAAGTTGGTTCGGGTAAGACAATTGTGGCCCTACGTGCCATGTTGGCAGTTGTAGACAGTGGCGGACAGGCAGCATTACTTGCACCAACAGAGGTTCTTGCAGCGCAACATCTACGTACGATTGAAAAACTTCTAGGGCCATTAGCCCAAGGCGGCATGTTAGGCAGTGATGAAAAAGCTACACAAGTAACTTTGATTACCGGTTCGCAAAATGCTGCGGCCCGTAAGGCCGCACTAGCGTTGGCAGCATCAGGGGATGCCGGAATCGTTATTGGAACTCATGCATTACTGGGCGAAAAAGTTGAGTTTAAAGATTTGGGTTTAATTGTCGTTGATGAACAACACCGTTTTGGTGTCGAACAGCGTGATGCCTTAAAGGAAAAAGCGCAGAAGCCACCACACTTACTGGTTATGACTGCAACACCAATTCCTCGAACAGTTGCCATGACAGTCTTTGGCGATCTTGATGTTTCAACTTTGCGTGAGCTCCCATTAGGGCGCCAGCCGATAACAACCCATGTCATTGCCGTTATGGAAAAACCTACATTCTTAGAGCGGGCATGGGCGCGCATACGTGAGGAAGTAGGGCAAGGTCATCAGGCATATGTTGTTGCACCGCGAATTGCTGCAGGCAATGATGAGAATGCAGATATTGATTTCCTCTTTGGTAGCGAGTCAAGTGATATCGCATCTGTTGAAGAGTTGGCTCCGCGCTTACATGGCACAGATTTAGCTGGACTTAAAGTTGCAATGCTGCATGGCCGCTTGAGTAGTGAGCAAAAAGAGTCAACCATGCAGGCTTTTGCCGCCGGTGAGATCGATGTCTTGGTATCAACTACTGTTATTGAGGTTGGTGTGGACGTTGCAAATGCAACGGTCATGGTGATTATGGATGCCGATCGCTTTGGTGTTTCTCAACTACATCAGTTACGCGGTCGAGTGGGACGCGGTAGTTCACCAGGTCTGTGTTTATTAGTTACAAATTCTCTTGCGCAAACTCCGGCACGAGTGCGATTAGATGCAGTTGCGGCAACCTTAGATGGCTTTGAGCTATCGCGAATCGACCTCGAACAACGCCGTGAAGGAGATGTACTAGGTGCAAGTCAATCAGGCACGCAGTCACACCTGCGTCTGCTTCGAGTGCTGCGCGATGAAGAACTCATTGAGAGCGCTAGAAAAGATGCCCAGGAGTTAATCGCCACATCATTGGATTTAACAAGTTATCCTGAGCTCAAAGCAGAGCTCAACGCTATGGCGCGCGATATAGCCGTTGACTATCTAGATAAGGGTTAATTGAGTTGAGAATCATTGCAGGTGTTGCAAAAGGGCGAACCCTTGGAAGCGTTGCTGGCGCAACGCGACCAACATCAGATCGCGCCCGCGAAGGCTTATTCTCATCTTTGCTCTCTGAGTTTGGAGATTTCTTAGGTTTACATGTCCTTGATCTCTTTGGGGGATCAGGTGCAATAGCACTTGAGGCGCTCTCACGTGGGGCCAGCATTGTGCATATTGTTGAAAATGATGATGAAGCTCAAAAAACTATTACAAATAACTTTGAACTGGTTAGTAAAAACAAACCTGTTGGAAAGTTTCATCTGTATTCAATGTCGGCGCAAAGATTTATCTCAGATGCTCCCAAAGAGAAATATCACATTGTTTATGTTGATCCTCCCTATGATTTCACTGATGCTCAAGTTCAAGAGATTCTTACAAAAATGCATTCAGGTGGGTTTTTCAAAGATGATGCATTAATCGCAGTTGAGCGCACCTCAAAACGTTGCAATTTTTCATGGCCTGCTGGCTATAGCGCAGTGCGTGAACGAAACTATGGTCAGGCCACGATTTTCTATGGCAATTACACGCCTGAGAATGGATAACTGGCGCATCTATTGCTAGCGTTTATGCCATGAGACGCGCGGTTTGTCCTGGATCCTTTGATCCAATCACTTATGGTCATCTAGACATCATTGCGCGAGCAAGCGTGCACTTTGATCAAGTAGTCGTTGCAGTCCTGGAAAATCGTACAAAATCCTCACTTTTCACCGTCGCCGAGCGCATCGAAATGATCCGCGAGACAACTTCCAATCTGCCAAATGTCACAGTGGATTCATGGTCTGGCTTGCTCGTTGAATATTGCAAATCAAACTCAATCCAGGCCATTGTTAAAGGTTTACGGGCGGTAACAGATTTTGATTACGAACTTCAGATGGCCCAAGTTAATCTTCAGGGCTCAGGAGTTGAAACTATGTTTATGGCAACTGCACCTGCCCATTCATTTTTATCCTCTTCATTAGTTAAAGAGCTCGCCCACTATGGGGGAGATGTTTCAACGATGGTGCCAGCATCGGTCAATGAAGCGCTCAAACTTCGAGTAGCAGGGAAGTAAGACATATGGATTCAGTTGAGAAGTTAACTTCTGCCATCACTATGGTCGAAGAGGCACGAGGCGTTCCGTTGTCTGCAAGTTGCGTAGTTCACCGTGGTGAAATGCTAGAACTTCTAGATGAGGCACGTGAAGCACTACCAACTGATTTGGAATCTGCAGAGAAACTTCTTGCAGCTCGTGATGCAATTATTGAAGAAGGTCGCGTTAGCGCTGAGCAGATGATTGCAATGGCGCGCGAAGATGTTGCACGGATGGTGGAGCAAACTTCCATTGTGCAAATCGCTCGAGATGAAGCACGCAAAATTATCGATGATGCGCGCGCTCTGGGTGATCAGGAGAAACAAGAAGTTGAGGAATACATCGACGGGCGCCTTGCTACTTTGGAAGTCATTTTAAATAAGACGCAAGATGCAGTTGCCAGAGGCCGTGAACGCTTAGCTGGGGCAAATGATAAAGATGTTTTAGCCCAGCTATCAGATGCCGATTAATTTTTATGGCGCACTCACCTCAGCTTTATACATTCAATACTCATGAACTTGCCAGACGCGCAGGGGAGATGAAGGAATATGAACTCGATATTGAAGTTGCTGAAAAACTAGGTGTTGATTTAATCTCAGTACCTGCTGGCGAAATAATCGAAGTCGATGCCCGTCTGGAATCTGTTACTGAAGGTATTTTGTTGACTGCCCAAATCTTTGCCGTTGCAAAGGGTGAATGCACCCGTTGTTTAGATCCAATAGAGATTGAGATTGAGCGTAAAATTCAAGAGCTTTATTACTATGCCCAAAAAGCCCAGCGTCCAAAGAAGAAAAAAACGCAGGAAGAGGATGATGTAGGCGAAGATGATGAGTTGATGATGGATGGCGACATCATGGATTTAGAGCCGCCTATCCGTGATGCCATCGTTCTAGATCTGCCAATTAACCCGCTATGCCGTGATGACTGCCCTGGCCTATGCCCAGAATGTGGTGGTAAGTGGGCCGAACTGCCCGCAGATCACGCTCATGAGGTTATCGATGCCCGTTGGGCCGGCTTATCGGGCCTGGATTTAGAGTAGGGCTCGATTTCAAGAATTAGGGTTTTTGGGGGATACTTACCCCTTGCAGCCACCGCTGCTTTTAGCAATAGATAAGAAGAGGTTCGAACCGTGCCAGTACCAAAGCGAAAAATGTCGCGTTCTAAGACGCGCTCACGCCGTAGCCAGTGGAAGACAACTGCTGCCTCTTTAGCAACATGCGGACAATGCCAATCACCAAAGCTTCAACACACAGCATGTCCAACATGCGGTACTTATAACCGCCGCCAAGTTCTAGAGGTTTGA
>CAIVDO010000102.1 GCA_903904665.1 uncultured Actinomycetes bacterium
AAAGTACTTGAGCGATGAGTTCTTCATCGACCTCAGTGACCTTATCTAGATCAGTTGCTTTCCAATTCTTTTCAGCTTCATGCTTTTCAGCGATAAGTGTCTTTTCCTTATCGCGAAGTGATGCTGCCTTTTCAAAATCCTGACCATCGATTGCAGATTCTTTTTCCTTACGGGCATCTGCGATCTTGTCATCAAAAGCGCGTAGTTCTGCTGGCGCAGTCATGCGCTTAATACGAAGACGTGAGCCTGCTTCATCGATTAAATCGATCGCCTTATCTGGCAAGAAGCGATCTGATACATAACGATCAGCCAGGTTTGCTGCCGCAGCTAGCGCGCCATCGGTAATAGATACGCGGTGGTGAGTTTCGTAGCGATCGCGAAGACCCTTCAAAATTTCGATTGTGTGAGCAACTGATGGCTCTTTAACTTGAATTGGTTGGAAGCGGCGCTCAAGGGCGGCATCCTTTTCAACGTGCTTGCGATACTCATCAAGAGTTGTTGCACCGATTGTCTGTAATTCACCACGGGCAAGCATTGGCTTCAAGATGCTGGCCGCATCAATTGCACCTTCTGCAGCTCCTGCTCCAACAAGTGTGTGGATTTCATCGATGAAAAGAATGATGTCACCACGAGTTTTGATCTCTTTAAGAACTTTCTTCAAACGCTCTTCAAAATCTCCGCGGTATCGGCTACCAGCAACAAGTGCACCAAGATCTAGTGAGTAGAGCTGCTTATCTTTCAAAGTCTCTGGAACATCGTTTTTGTAAATTGCTTGTGCGAGACCTTCAACAACTGCAGTCTTACCAACACCTGGTTCACCGATTAGAACTGGATTGTTTTTTGTACGACGTGAAAGAACCTGCATCACACGTTCGATTTCATTTTCGCGACCAATAACTGGGTCAAGCTTTCCTTCGCGGGCAGCTTGTGTGAGGTTGCGACCAAATTGATCAAGTACTAATGATGTTGATGGTGTGCCTTCTGCTGGTCCACCTTGTGTAACTGCTTCTTTACCTTGGTAACCAGAAAGTAATTGAATAACCTGTTGGCGAACACGGTTGAGATCTGCGCCAAGTTTTACAAGAACCTGCGCAGCAACGCCTTCACCTTCACGGATTAATCCAAGCAAGATGTGTTCGGTGCCGATGTAGTTGTGTCCAAGTTGCAACGCTTCGCGAAGTGAAAGTTCTAAAACTTTCTTTGCACGTGGTGTAAATGGAATATGTCCGCTCGGTGCTTGCTGACCTTGACCGATAATTTCTTCTACCTGTGCGCGAACACCTTCAAGTGAAATACCAAGTGATTCGAGTGCTTTAGCGGCAACGCCTTCACCTTCATGGATAAGTCCGAGCAAGATGTGCTCAGTGCCGATGTAGTTGTGATTGAGCATGCGAGCTTCTTCTTGGGCCAGCACGACGACTCGGCGGGCTCGATCTGTAAAGCGCTCAAACATGGGCGGGGCTCTCTTCCTTCTGAAGTTCTCTTTAGCCTAATACCTACAGGCTCACGCTCGCGAGGTGGATGGCTACTGGCTTCTATAACCCAACCGCTGGGTGATTTATGCCCCGGGGAGGCTATATCTAGGCCAGTTTCTTGAGCATTCGGGTGTTGCCAAGGGTATTTGGCTTCACAGATTCAAGATCTAAGAACTCGGCCACACCGGCGTCATAGGAGCGCAGAAGCTCGGCATAGACCGTTGGATCAACAGGGGTGCCCTCAATTACTTCAAAGCCATGGGAGCCAAAGAACTCAGTTTGGAAAGTAAGGCAGAAAATCTTTTCTACTCCTACTTCACCTGCTCGCTTAATAATCGCTTCAAGGATTTTGTGACCGATGCCTTGGCGGTTTAGATCTTTCTTCACGGCAACTGTGCGCACTTCAGCTAGATCTTCCCAAAGAATATGTAACGCACCGCAACCGACAATCGCGCCATCGAGTTCGGCAACCATGAATTCTTGCACACTCTCATAAAGTGTCACAGTCTCTTTTGCAAGCATCTGACCAGGTGCTGCGTACGAATCAACTAATGCGCGGATAGCTTTAACATCTGCGGTTCTTGCTGGGCGAACAACGAGCATTTTTATTCAACCTCAGGTTTTACAAGTGGGAACAAAATAGTTTCGCGAATTCCAAGACCTGTTAGCGCCATCAGTAAGCGATCAACGCCCATTCCCATTCCGCCCATTGGTGGCATGCCAAACTCCATTGCGCGTAAGAAATCTTCATCGACCTGCATCGCTTCAAGATCACCCTTTGCGCCAAGAGTTGCTTGCTCAACTAAACGATCGCGTTGAATAACTGGATCGATTAACTCTGAGTAACCCGTTGCAAGTTCGAAACCATCAACATAGAGATCCCATTTTTCAGCAACACCAGGAAGTTCGCGGTGTGCACGAACAAGTGGTGAGGTATCTACCGGGAAGCCCATAACAAATGTTGGCGCAATCAATTGATCTTTAGCAACATGTTCAAAGATCTCTTCGGCCAATTTGCCAGTGATCCACTTGGGATCAATCTTCATTCCAAGTTTGGTAGCAATTGTTTTCAACTCATCAATTGGAGTCAGCGCAGTAACGCTTTGACCAACGCCCTCAGAGATAGCGTCATATAAGGATATTTCGCGCCATTTTCCACCTAGATCTGCTTGGCGACCATCGTGATGAGTTACAACATGGGAACCGGCAACTGCCATCGCAGCGTTTTGAACTAAGTCGCGAGTTAAATCAGCGATTGTTCGCCAATCTCCATATGCCTGATAACTCTCGATCATTGCAAACTCTGGTGAGTGTGATGAGTCAGCGCCCTCATTACGGAAATTTCGGTTGATTTCAAAGACACGTTCGATTCCACCCACAACGCAGCGCTTAAGGAAAAGCTCTGGTGCAATGCGAAGGTATAGATCCATGTCATATGCGTTAGAGAATGATTTGAATGGCCGTGCCGCTGCTCCGCCATGCATAACCTGCAGCATTGGAGTTTCTACCTCAATGAAGTTTTCGTTGTGGAAGGTTTCGCGAAGTGAGCGCATTACCTGTGGACGTAAACGTGCATTTGAACGCGCTTCAGGACGAACAATTAAATCAACATAGCGCATACGAACGCGAGTCTCTTCAGACATCGGTTTGTGATCATTTGGCAAAGGGCGAAGTGATTTAGAAGCTAAGTTCCATGAGTTAGCTAGGATAGAAAGTTCGCCGCGCTTTGATGTAATGATTTCACCAGTCACAGAAACAATGTCACCTAAATCAATATCTGATTTCCATGAATCAATTGATTCCTGTCCAACTTTATCTAGCGAGAACATTGCTTGTAGCTCTGTTCCATCGCCTTCACGCAAAGTTGCAAAACAGAGTTTTCCGGTATCGCGCTTAAAGATAATGCGTCCTGTTAATGACTCGACATCTCCAGTAGCAATATCGATTTCAAGAGCTGAGTATTTCTCACGGATCTCTTTTAGAGATTTAGTGCGCGGCACAGAAACTGGATATGGCTGCATTCCAGAAGCAAGTAGCGATGCCCGCTTTTCACGGCGGATGCGAAGCTGCTCTGGCAGATCCTCGTCGATTGGTGTGTTTTCTGTGCTCATAATGGGCAGAAGTCTAGCGAGTTAGGCATTTCGTTCGTGAATCAGGCGAAGGCCTATCAGCGTTAAATCTGGCTCATGATGGTCGATAGTTTCAGAAACCCCAATGATTAATGGAGCGAGTCCGCCTGTAGCGATGACCGTTGGTGCTTCTAAATAGCTCTCAAGAAGTTCTGCAGAGATTCGATCAACTAATCCATCTACTTGTCCGGCAAATCCAAAGATCGTTCCAGATTGCAGAGCTTCAACTGTATTTTTACCAATAACATTTTTAGGACGGACTAGTTCAACTTTTCGTAGTTGGGCTGCTCGCGCTGCAAGGGCATCTACCGAAATTTCAATTCCTGGGGCAAGAGCGCCACCTAGAAACTCACCTTTGGGTGAAACAACATCGAGATTAGTAGATGTACCAAAATCAACAACTATCGCTGGGCCGCCATAAAGGGTGTGCGCCGCAAGGGTATTAACAATGCGATCTGCGCCGATTTCCTTTGGGTTATCAACCAAGAGTGGCACGCCAGTCTTAATTCCTGGTTCGACAATTGTGACTCTAATATCGGAAAAATAGTCATCGATCATTGAACGTAGCTCTCGAAGCGTTGCAGGAACCGTAGAACAAACTGATAGCCCGGTAATTTCATATCCATCCACAAGGGATCGATATTGCAGCCAGAGCTCATCTGCTGTGCTTCGAGGATCGGTCTTAACGCGCCAAGAACGAACGAGTTCACTTCCATTGAAAACTCCCAGCACAGTATTGGTATTACCAACATCAATAGTTAACAACATTTAGGCTCCCATTTTCATATTGTCAATTAATCGAACTCCATCAATCCAGCCAGCAATAATCGCCCGTTTGTGTCGCGTTTGATCATTGGCTAGTTCAAATGAATGCTCATCGATAATCGCTGCATAATCGAGTTTGAAGGCTGGCTCTGTCGCAAGAGTTGAATTAATGATCTCTTGTGCAATAACAACACTTGGCGCTAAATGTGCGCCAGCTAGTGCACGATGAATCACATTCGCACTTACCCGCCCTTGTTCGCTCAGCCGGATATTTCTGGAAGAGAGTGCAAGTCCATCAAATTCACGCACAGTTGGAACTCCAACTATCTCTACCGAACTCTTCATTGCTTTAATAATTGCAAGCTGCTGAAAATCCTTTTCACCAAATACTGCTGCGCTGGGCTTAACGATTTCAAACAAGCGATTAACAACGGTAACTACTCCATCAAAATGTTCAGGCCGTGATGCGCCTTCGAAAATCTTTCCCAACGGGCCGGCATTTAACTTCTTAATCTCCCCTGGATAAATCTCTTCGTAATCAGGCATCCATACTTCTGTTGCACCGGCCAGTGTTGCTAATTGAATATCTCTTTCAGGGCTACGTGGATACTTTTCAAGGTCATCGCTATTTTCAAATTGAAGTGGGTTGATAAAAATACTCACAACAACTTCTTTGCTCATGCTGCGCGCACGCTTAATCAACCCTTGGTGTCCCTTATGCAAGGCACCCATAGTTGGCACTAATACAGTCATCGTGTGGCTCCAGTCCTTTCAGGTACCGGGCAAGATGTGGCTAAGTTTAGGACTATTAAGGCAATTGCTCCAAAAGTTGGCTTATTTTCCCATGCGTAAGCAGTATCGCATCGGGCTCAATTTCAAACCAAGGCTCCAAAACAAAGCGCCGCTCATGTGCCCGTGGATGTGGCAGTTGTAGCTCATCACTCTTACTGAGCAGAGAACCATATTGAATGAGATCTAGATCTATGGTGCGAGGGCCCCAATGTTGGCTACGTTCACGACCCATAGATTTTTCAATTCCATGTAATAAAGAAAGTAAATCAGTGGCAGGTAAATCACTTTCGATAATACAGACGGCATTGAGATAGTCAGGTTGTTCGGGACCGCCAACGGGTACCGTTGTGTAATAACTAGATACCGATTGAAAATCAGTTGCTTCTTTTAGCAGCACAACAGCTAAATCTAAATTTTCCTTCGGATCTCCAATATTTGCACCTAAGGCAATAATGGCCTTCATCGCGTACGCGTGACCTGAACGGCAATATCTTTTAAGACCGCAGCAACAGGTGCTTGTGGTTTATGAACCGTAACGCTTACCTCGGAAACTTTAACGTGGGCTTTAAGAATGCTTTCAGCGATTCGACCAGCTAATTTCTCAATAAGATTAACGGGATCTGAAGTAATGTGAGTAACAACTAAATCTGTAATCTCTGCGTAGTTGACGGTATCTTCAATACGGTCACTGCGAGATGCTTCAGACAAATCAACAGTTAAAGTCACATCAACATAGAAATCCTGTCCGTCGCGACGCTCATGTTCAAACAAGCCGTGATGACCAAAACCGTGTATTCCAGTTAGAAATATCTGATCGCTCATGCTTTTAGTACTTCCTTATGTGGCTTCACAGAATGAACTCTAACTCCCCAGATGCCAGAAGTGGAAAGTCGTTTAGTTAACTCGATTGTTGCCGCCTCGCGCTCATCTGGATTATCTCCACCTAAAAACCTTTTGCGTGAGCCCCCAACAAGTACTGGGTAGCCTAGGGCCACAAATTGATCAATAGAATCAATGATTTCCCAGTTATGGTGAATATCTTTTGCAAAACCAATACCTGGATCAATAATTAATTTATCTTTCTTAATTCCAGCATCCAACGCCGCACTAACTCGCTCTTGGAGCTCAGAGATGACATCTTTAACAACATCGCCATAGTGCGCACGGGAATTCATATCCTTTGAATGCCCGCGCCAATGCATAGCGATATATGGCACATCTAACTGGGCCGCTGTAGTTAGCATTGCAGGATCTGCTAAGCCGCCGCTGACATCGTTAATAATCTGGGCACCAGCCTCTATGGCAGCTTTCGCTGTACTGGCACGCATTGTGTCAATGCTGATGCGGGCGCCTGCCTTTGCTAACTCTTTAATAACTGGAATAACTCGATCAAACTCTTCGCTCTCTGGGACACGTTCGGCTCCAGGTTTAGTTGATTCACCACCAATATCGATAATGTCTACGCCTTCGGTAATCATTTCGAGCCCACGTGCTATTGCAGAGTCAAAATCATTATGTCGTCCGCCATCGGCAAAGGAATCTGGAGTGACATTTAAAATACCCATGACAATCATGGTGATTACCGATTTGTAATTAAACTAATCGCTTCAGCGCGTGTAGTGGTGTTTTGTAATACTCCACGGACCGCACTTGTTGTAGTACGCGCCTGTGACTTCTTCACACCGCGCATAGACATGCATAGATGTTCACAATCAATAATCACAATTACGCCCAATGGGTTCAAAATCTCGACCATCGCATCTGCAATCTGGGTTGTGAGACGCTCTTGTACTTGTGGTCTGCGTGAATACATATCCACTAAACGCGCAATCTTTGATAACCCAGTAATTTTTCCACTTGGGATATAGCCAACATGTGCAACACCATGAAAAGGCGTTAAGTGGTGTTCGCAGTGAGAAAAGACCTCAATATCGCGCACAATTACTAGCTCTTCATGGCCGATATCAAAAGTGGTAGTTAATACATCTTCTGGTGACTGCCATAGGCCTTCAAAATTTTCCTTCATAGCCCTTGCTACACGCGCAGGAGTTTCCTTAAGACCTTCGCGATCTGGATCTTCTCCTAATGCAAGTAAAAGTTCACGGACAGCCTTTTCGGCACGCTCTTGGTCATAAGGACCTGATGCGCGACCATCAGTCACAGTGACTTTACTTATCGTCACTTACAGCCTTCTTTCGACGTGTCGGCTTCTTGACCTCTGCGACAACTTCAACAATGCGCTCTGGTACATCAACTGGAGGTTGTGCGGAAGGAATTCGAGTTGGTGAACCAGTCCAAGCTGGACGTGGTGTCACTGTGCGAACCTTCTTGAAGATTATTTCGATTTCATCTTTGTTGAGCGTTTCTTTTTCAAGGAGTTCTATAACCATCTCATCTAAAATCTTACGGTTTGCTACCAAGATATCAAATGCTTCTTGATGTGCATTTTCGATAAGTGTTCGAATTTCACGGTCAACAACGGCTGCGATGTTTTCTGAGTAATCGCGTTGGTGTCCGTAGTCGCGGCCTAAGAATGGTTCAGTGCTTGAACCACCGAGCTTGATGGCGCCGATAGCTTCGGTCATTCCATATTGAGTAACCATCGCGCGAGCAAGCGCAGTTGCCTTTTCAATATCGTTAGATGCGCCAGTTGATGGATCATGGAAAATTAACTCTTCGGCAGCACGGCCACCTAATGAATACGCCAACTGATCAAGGAGTTCGTTTCGTGTAGTTGAGTACTTATCTTCATCTGGCAAAACCATTGTGTAACCAAGGGCGCGACCGCGAGGCATGATTGTAATTTTGTGAACTGGATCTGTGTGTGGCAGAGCATGGGCAACGAGTGCGTGACCAGCTTCGTGATAAGCCGTTACTCGGCGCTCAGAATCGCTCATAATCCTTGATTTACGCTGTGGTCCAGCCATTACGCGATCAATCGATTCATCGAGCTCTTTATTACCGATGACTTTCTTTTCCTCACGTGCTGTTAATAGAGCTGCTTCATTTAAAACATTTGCAAGATCTGCACCTGTAAAACCTGGAGTGCGACGTGCATAATCTAAAAGCTTCACATCATCGCTGAGCGGTTTGTTTTTTGCATGCACAGCAAGAATTGCTTCGCGACCCTTAAGATCTGGACGATCCACTGCGATCTGGCGATCAAAACGACCAGGACGAAGCAACGCTGGATCTAAAACATCAGGGCGGTTTGTAGCAGCTATCAAAATTACTTTTGTATTTTCTTCAAAGCCATCCATCTCAACCAATAACTGATTAAGTGTTTGTTCGCGCTCATCATGTCCGCCACCCATACCTGCACCACGTTGGCGACCGACTGCATCAATTTCATCAACAAAGACAATGGCTGGTGCATTTTCTTTTGCTTGGTTAAAAAGATCGCGAACACGTGCGGCACCAACACCGACAAACATTTCTACGAAATCTGAACCTGAAATTGAATAGAACGGAACATTTGCCTCTCCTGCAACTGCGCGTGCAAGAAGCGTCTTACCTGTTCCTGGTGGGCCAAAGAGCAAAACGCCCTTTGGAATCTTTGCACCAAGTACACCGTACTTATCTGGGTTGGCAAGAAAATCTTTAATCTCTTCAAGTTCGGCAATTGCCTCATCGGCACCTGCAACATCTTTAAAGGTTGTCTTTGGAACATCGTTGCTTTGTAATTTGGCACGTGAGCGACCGAATTGAAATACCTTATTTCCGCCTTGTGCTTGCCCCATCATCCAGAAGAAAAGGAATCCAATGAGCAAGAAAGGAACAATCGACATCAAGAATGAAACTAATAAGGACTGCGATGGAACACGTACATTCCAGCCTTTTGCCGGTGGATTACCCGTTAAAGCATCGATAAGTGTGGGTTCTTGACGGGCAACGTATGAAGCTTCGACTTTTGTTGCACCTTTTATCGCTGAGCCTGGTTTTAGGATCAATCGAATCTTTTGATCTTTATCTACGATTTCTGCTGAATCAACTGATGATCGAGCGATCGCATCTAGGGCTTGAGAAGTTTCGATCTGGGTATATCGATTTCCAGCTGCACTAATTTGTCCAAAGATTGAAACACCAAAGATTGCAACGAGAATCCAAAACAGAGGTCCGCGCAAAATCCGACCTGAACGAGTTGTTGGCTTTTTGGCAGGCGTCTTTCCAGAAAAACTCTTCTTTACCGGATTTTTCTTCTTCGGGTTCTTAACGTCGGCCATAACTTAGATTTCTCGTTTCCTTGGGGAATGAATTCTTATGAATACATGTGCTTGGCAAGCACAGCAATAAATGGAAGGTTGCGATATTTTTCATCGAAATCAAGACCGTAACCAATAACGAAATCACTTGGGATTTCAAATCCAACATATTTCACATCAACATGGACTTTGGCCGCTTCTGGCTTTCGCAAGATTGAAAGAATTTCAACGCTTCCGACTCCGCGTGATTCAAGGTTTGATTTGAGCCATGACAGTGTTAAACCAGAGTCAACAATGTCTTCAACGATTAATACATTGCGGCCGGTGATATCGCGATCTAAATCTTTAAGAATACGAACCACACCGCTTGATTTAGTTCCCGATCCATAAGAAGAAACTGCCATCCAATCCATTTCAACATGGCGTTGAAGCGCGCGTGAAAGATCGGCAACAGCCATTACTGCACCTTTTAATACACCGATAAGAAGTAGATCTTGTCCTTCATAATCTTTATCGATCTGCGCTGCCATTTCCTTAATGCGCGCTTGCAAAGCTTCTTCGGTGACAATGACGCGTTCGATATCGCCTGAGACTGCTGCTAAATCCACGGTGCTCCCTATGGTTGGTGACGTAAGAGCGAAAGTCTGCCCGAAAATCGCTCAACCTTCACACCGCCGGGTAAATGAGCGGGGCCCTGGCCATTCCACGCGCAAATCAGGGCCTCAACGGCCCCCACGTGCTCTGCTGTGACTGAACCTGACGGGGCACCGCTGGCATAGATGGCTCGGCGAATAATTCGAGAACGGATGGCTCTGGGTAGGCCCTGCAAATAGGAGCAATCCAAATCATGGAGATCTAATCCAACAATTTCCTCTTCTGCCCATTGATCGAGTGCATCAGCATCATCTCGAAGTAGTTGCGCACTTCGCACCAATGCATCTGAAATTCCTGGACCGATTGTTTCTTCTAAAACTGGTAAGGCCTGTGTGCGAACTCGCACTCGTGCAAATTGTGAATCTTTGTTGTGTGGATCTTGCCATGGAGTTAATCCGATTTCTTTGCATGCATTTTCGGTTTGCTCACGAGTGATTGTAAGAAATGGTCGAATATATTTTCCATTAACTTCAGCCATGCCAGAAAGTGATCGAGTACCTGATCCACGCGCTAGTCCAAGCAAAACACTTTCAGCTTGATCATTGTGGGTGTGACCTAAGAAAATTGCATCAGCATTTAATTCATTAAGTGCGTCATATCGCGCTTTGCGCGCAGATGCTTCGAGTCCATCCGTGATCTCTACATGCACTTTTACAACGGTGCATGAAATTCCAAGTGTCTCCATCTGTTCAACAACTACTGCTGCTTGATCGCCAGATCTATTTTGTAGTTGGTGATCAATTGTTACTGCACTTAATTGCAGCGCTAACTTCTTAACTTCCATTGAAAGTGCGTATGCAAGGGCAACTGAATCTGCACCGCCAGAAACTGCAACTACAACACGATCTCCCGCTTCTAATTTTTCTAGAAATGGGCGTACTGCGCTGCGGATTGCCGTCAGGTCAGTACTCATGCGATAAGACTAGACCCGACCACCAAATGGCATTAA
>CAIVDO010000103.1 GCA_903904665.1 uncultured Actinomycetes bacterium
CAAGAAGGCAGCAGCTAAGAAGGCTGCTCCAAAGAAGCGTAAGAAGGCAGCAGCTAAGAAGGCTGCTCCAAAGCGTCGCAAGAAGGCAGCAGCTCCAGCAGCTGCTCCAAAGAAGCGCCGTCGCAAGAAGGCAGCTGCTAAGTAATTAGCAATTAAAAAAACCCGCCACTTTATGTGGCGGGTTTTTTTATGCAATCATTTTATTTTCTTACTCTTCAATAACCTCTTTACGCAATGAATCTTCGATGCGATTAAAGATTGTAGCTATTACATCTTGATCTGCCTTTGATAGATGATCAATAAATCGTGTGCGCACACTTTCAACATGATCAGGTGCAGCGGCAACAATGGCCTTCCAACCTTTGGCCGTCATCACTGCAAAGTAACCACGTTTATCTGATGGACATGCTTCGCGTTTTACCCAGCCAGCCTTTTCCATCACCTTCATGCGATGAGATAAACGCGAGCGCGATAGCAGAGCTATCTCAGCTAGCTCGCTCATACGCATCTTTCGCTCTGGGGCATCACTTAACTGGGCCAGGATTTCATAATCGGCCATTGATAAATCATGGCCATCTAAATCACTATCGAGGGCTTCAAGCAAGCGTCGGCTAGCGATGATGTAGCGGCGCCAGGCCTTCATTTCGGCAGTATTGAGCCACCGGGGTGCGGTAGCGTTTTGGCCTGCCATAGTAAGTAAGTCTACGCTAACAGTTGAAGATTCAACTACTTTTCAATATGAGAGGAGTGCCATAGTGAGTACGGGTTTCTCCTTTGATATCACAGCTAGCCAAGAGGGCTCCCTCGCCCGAGTTGGAACTATCACTACCCCCCACGGCGTGATTCAAACGCCTGCATTTATTCCAGTGGGCACCAAGGCAACCGTTAAATCTGTTCTGCCTGAAGCCATGGCAGATCTTGGGGCGCAAGCGCTTTTAGCAAATGCTTATCACCTCTATTTACAACCCGGCTCTGATGTCTTAGATGAAGCCGGTGGATTAGCTCAATTTATGAACTGGCCCGGAGCGACGATTACCGACTCTGGTGGCTTCCAAGTTTTATCTCTTGGCGTTGGCTTTAAAAAAGTATTAGCCATGGATGCGCAGACTTTTCGCCGCGATGATGTTATCGCTGGAAATAAAGAGCGCCTCGCCCATGTCGATGATGAGGGCGTAACTTTTAAATCTCATATTGATGGCTCGATGCATCGATTCACCCCTGAGATTTCGATGAAGGTCCAACATGAAATCGGCGCCGACATCATCTTTGCATTTGATGAGTGCACCACTTTGCACAACACCCGCCCTTACCAAGAGTTAGCGATGGATCGCACATTGGCATGGGCGGTGCGTTGTTTAGATGAACACAAGCGCCTTACCGATGAGCGAACTACTAAGCCCTACCAAGGGATTTTCGGGGTAATCCAAGGTGCTCAATATGAAGATCTTCGCAAAAAAGCTGCGCGAGATTTGGGATCCCTGGAGTCCTCAGGTCAATCCTTTGATGGCTTTGGAATCGGTGGTGCCCTTGATAAGGCAAAGCTTGGAACAATAGTCTCTTGGGTCAATCAGGTACTGCCAGAAGATAAACCTAAGCATTTATTGGGAATCGGCGCACCGGAAGATCTATTTATTGGAGTAGAAAATGGAGTGGATACATTTGACTGCGTTTTAGCCTCCAGAATCGCACGCACAAGCGCCGTGTACACGATGGAAGGGCGTTTTAACCTATCTAATAGCGGTTATAAGCGCGATTTCACGGCCATTGACGATGAATGTGACTGTTACACGTGTACGCACTACACACGGGCTTATATGCACCATGTATTCCGCGGTAAGGAAATCATCGCAGCAACACTTGCAACTATTCATAATGAGCGATTTATTGTGCGCCTTGTAGACCAGATGCGTCAGGCATTACTTGATGGAAACTTTGCCGATATGAAAGCTGATTTCATGGGTAGGTATAAACACCGCAGCGGACAAGCCCGCGACTAAGGCGCCTTAGCTCTATTCTGTAAAAAAAGCCTCAGGATCAATGATTAAGCGGGTCAACTTCGCCGCCATTACATGGCCTGCAGGTATTGATCGATCACCTTCAAGAATCTGGGTCACTGCCGGTGCCTTACTGGCCCCTGTAGCAATAATCCAAACCTGATCTGAGTTATTGATGTAACTCATTGAAAATGAAACTCGTTGCGCCGGTGGCTTTGGGGAATCTGTAATGGGGATTGCATGAGCGCTCAGTGTTGGGTCCCAGTGGTTGGGAAACAACGAGGCCACATGTCCATCTGGGCCAAGGCCCAGGATACAGATATCCATGGTGGTATCGCGCAGTTCTGCTTCATATGCCGCCGCTGCAGCAATGACATCAACTCCGTCATCTGTTGATTTCACATTATGCACCGTGACAGATGGGTTTTTTAATCCGATGCGTACTGGCTCAGAATTGCGCAGTGGGCTATCGGCGGTATCAAAGCGTTCATCACTAAACCAAATATGTAAACCAGTTAAATCACCTTGCTGCGTATTTAATCTTTCAACTAGAGCGTGGGCAAAGTCAGCCCCTAAGCTGCCACCAGTCAGTGCGATGTGAGCGTTGGCCTTATCTGCCAAATGCGTAGCGATGATTTCCATAGCTTCATGGCTTGCTGCGCTAACTAATTGCGCCGCATCTGCATATAACGTTAGATCTAAATCTTCATTCATCGAGATACGACCTTTGGTAGATTCCAATTTAATTTGATTGAGATTTCACGGACTAATACAACGGCGGCGCCAGACAAGATTGCAGTTATGCCGTCATTAATATCAAATGAACTCATCGTTAAATAGACAAGGGCCCCTGCCATCGCACTGGTTCCAACGGTTTCTCGGTGCAGAAGAACTGGCTGGAGTTGGCATAAAATATCTCGAAACAATCCCCCGGTAACTGCGCCAACAATTGCTAGAACAAGGGCAGCTAAAAAGGGTGCATCATGAGTGAGGGCAAATTGGGCACTTGAAACAGTTGCAACACCTAAGCCCAAAGTATCCAATGAAAGGGCAAATCTGCCTACTTCCTGTTTCTTGCCAATTGCAATCGTAATGAGAACAGCTGCGATGATGGGAAAAAATAGCCAAGGGTGTTGAATCCAAGGCGGCCGTTGGCCCATAAAAATATTGCGCAAAGTTCCACCAGAAATCGATGCAATAGCAGCGATCAGAAGTATGCCACCGTAATCAAGGCCTCGATTGGCAGCTACCCGCGCACCTACTAATGCAAATGCAAAGGTTGAAACAAGGTCGAGTGCATAAACCAAGAGCTCTAGATCCATAAAGATCTACTTCTTAGCAGCTAGTCGTGCCTCACGACGAATGCGCTGCTCTGCAGGATCTGGCACAGGAACAGCTGAAATCAAGCGGCGCGTGTAGTCATTTTTTGGCTTTTGCAAGATTGCATCGCGATCGCCCTCTTCGACGAGCAAACCATTTTGCATTACTGCAATTCGGTGAGACAAGATGTCGACCACGGCTAAATCATGGCTGATGAAAAGACAGGCAAACTTCAACTTCTCTTGAAGCTCCTGGAGCAAATCAAGGAATCGGGCCTGAACAGAAACATCCAGAGCAGATGTTGGTTCATCGGCAATGAGCAGATCTGGTGTTAGCGCCAAAGCACGAGCAATACCCACACGTTGACGTTGTCCTCCAGAAAGTTCGTGAGGGTAACGGTTGCGATAACTGCGTGGAAGCTCTACTTGATCGAGTAAATCTTCGATCATGTGTGCCAGCGCATCGCCCTTTGCAAGACCTGCCAAATAGATCGGCTCACCGATTGATTCACCGATTGGAAGACGTGGATTAAGAGAAGATGCTGGGTCCTGAAAGACGATGCCTGTGTGGCGACGGATTGAGAACAACTCTTTTTGAGATGCATGAGAAATATCTTTTCCAACGATCTCAATAGTTCCGGCCTTAATTGGCAATAAGCCAATCGCTGCCCGTCCTACGGTTGTCTTACCGGAACCAGATTCACCTACTAGTCCAACGATTTCACCTGGATAAATCTCAAGGTTAAAGTTCTTAACGGCGGTAAAGGCTGGGATTCTTCCGCGCTTTGGATATTCAATCGTGACATCGGTTAGCTTTAAGACTGGAGCTGGCTTCGTCTTCTCGGAATAGGAAAGCACACGCTTTTTGCTAGAGCCAAGCTTTGGAACTGCGCCTAGAAGCTGCTTTGTGTATGGATGCGTAGGCTTATTAAAGATCTGATCTGCGCTGCCATGTTCGACAGTGATGCCATCTTTCATAACCAAAATCTCATCAGCCATATCTGCCACAACGCCCATGTCGTGAGTGATCAACAAAATCGCAGAATTTAACTTGTCTTTAAGTCCGCGCATTAAATCGAGAATTTCTGCCTGGACTGTCACATCTAGCGCCGTTGTTGGCTCATCTGCAACCAATAGACCTGGATCGCAAGCAAGTGCCTGCGCGATCATTGCACGTTGGCGCTGTCCGCCAGAGAGCTGATGAGGATATTTATTAATTGATTTTTCAGGCTCTGGAATATCAACCATAGTGACGAGTTCAAGTGCACGCGCATACGCTTCCTTTGGACCCATATCAAAGTGGTTGCGCAACGTTTCCATGATCTGGAAACCGATGGTGTAAACAGGGTTAAGAGCTGTCATTGGCTCCTGGAAAATATATGCAACTTCTTTTCCACGGAACTTACGAAGCGTGAGCGCTTTAGCATTGAGCATCTCTTGATCTTTAACTTTTACAGATCCACTCATGCGAGCATTTGAGGCAAGTAGTGACATCAATCCAAGTGCGGTGGTGGATTTACCAGAACCTGACTCACCCACAATTGCAGTAACTTTGCCTGGTTCCAGTGAAAGGTTCATCCCAATAACAGCTGGATACCAAACTCCATCTACCCAGAAATCAACATTAAAATCCTTGATCTCTAAAATTGGATTACTCATTGAGATGCCTCCATGTGTGAGAAACTAACGCTGTGACAAACATTGAGAAGTTCCGCCCCGGCAGCGCCATTGCTAGCGGCTGGATTCTTATCCTCTTCTTTGCAGGTTTCATTGTTCAGACCGCTATTTACGGCGGGAACTTGATTCTCACCAGCGCTATCTCTAGCGCCGGAGCTCTCGGCTCCTACCTTTTGTTTTTGAAGCCCTACGTTTTGATCTTCGATGAAGGCATAAAGATCATTAACCCAACCAAAGAGATCACCACTAGTTGGGATCTTGTTGAGGAGATCGAAACTAAGTTCAGTATGTCCATCCAGGTCAGAGGCGAGGTTTTCTATGCCTGGGCCGCTCCTGCTCCAAGTCGTCGTCACGCCAGAGGAGTTCACAAGAGTGACTTGCTTGCCGGTAACCAAACTCCGCGTCGTCTTGGTGACTCTGCGAGAAGTGACTCGGGTGCGTGCGCTTATATTGCCAAGCTGCGGCGCAAGAACTTCACTGGCCCCTTCGTCGGCACCTTTGAAATCAAGAGTGATCTGCGATTGCTTTTTGTCGGCGCAGCATGTCTGGTGATCGCTGCAGCACATGTGATTTTCTAATTTAGTCATTTGCTTGAGCCAATTTTCTAGCTGTCGCAGAGTCTTGACGCTCTTTCTTAGAGATTCGACGACGTTGGCGTGGATCAAATGCATCGCGCAATCCATCACCAATGAAGTTAATGCTCAGAGCAATCGAGATAATAAATAAGCCAGGGAACCAGAACAGCCAAGGACGGGTTGTGAATGCATCCTGGTATTTATTAATGAGCAAACCTAGAGAAACATCGGGTTCAACCACACCAAAGCCAATATAACTAAGGGCAGTTTCAAGCAAAATTGCACCTGACATCAACAGTGTCACAGAGACGATGATTACACCTACTGCGTTCGGCAAAATATGTTTGAAGATAATGCGGCGATTAGAGGCTCCTGCAACACGTGCTGCATCGACAAATTCACGCTCACGCAAGGTAAGGAACTCACCGCGAACTAAACGCGATAGGCCAGTCCAGGCAAATAAACCTAAATAAAAGGCCAAGAACATCGCGCCTAGATTTCCGAAGTGGTAACCCACAACAGAGCCAATAATGATCGCTGGAATCGTAATAATGAAATCAGTAAAGCGCATGAGGATCGCATCTACTTTTCCGCGGTAGAAACCTGAAATTGAACCGATTACGGTTCCAATTGTTCCGCCGATGACACCGATAACAATCATTACTGATAATGATCGCTGGGTGCCCTTCATTACCAATGAAAAGAAATCTCGGCCAATATCATCTTGACCAAATGGATGATCTCCTAGACCAAATCCACTGCCACCTAGAAAACGTGGGCGGAATGAAATCGTCGGGCAACCAACTGTGTCATTTGGGCAGTCGCCAAAACGCAGCTCAGGAATGTCATCGATCTTCCACTTCCACCAGCCATGGATTCGCCAGATGCCGAATAATCTAAAATCAAGGGCTGTGAAAACAAAGATAGTGATAAAGATAATCACACCTAATGAAAAGACTGCGGCCCGGTGGCGGAAGAAGCGGCGGCGAACAATCTGCCCCTGACTTAAACCCTCGACCTCTTTATTAACAATCGCATTTTCTCCGGAAGTACTACCGGTTGCTTCATCTTTAATTTTCTTACGAAATATCATTAGGCACCTCCTACACGAATACGAGGGTCTAAGGCTGAATACAACAAATCTGCTACTAGGTTAGCTACAACTGAAAGTGATGCTGTCACAAAAAATACTCCCATAAGTAGATTAAGGTCATAACCCAAAAGGCCATTCCTAAAGAGCGTTCCCATTCCTGACCAACCAAAAACGCTCTCAGTAATGAGTGCGCCACCAATGACGCCAGCAAAATCGACCACCATGATTGTTGTCAGCGGAATCATTGTGTTTCGGAATGCATGGCGCATAATCACAGTGCGCTCGGTTAAGCCTTTAGCCCGTGCAGTGCGGATGTAGTCCTGATTGAGAACCTCAAGAAGTGTTCCGCGTGAATAACGGATATAGCCTGCAAATGAGATCAAGGTCAGCGCAAGAGTTGGTAGGAACAAGTGGGTCACGATATCTAAGCTAGAAAGCCACCAATTATCGGTACTCAATAAATCACTTCGCTGTCCAATCGTTGGAACAGGGCGATAATTAATCGCATCGGTCTCCATATATGGCTTCCAAGTTTGCATAAACTTGTCAACGATAATTAATCCACCAGAAAGTAGCGCGGTGAGAATCGTTGTTCTGATGATGGGCATACGATCGATTTTTGAGAACATCAGCCCTGCAATAACTGCGGCACCTACGGTGAAGGCAGCCATTAAAATTATTGAAATCGAACCTGCATGATTATCGAATACCCAATTTGCTGGGTAATACATAATCAGTGCCAGAGCTGCCATTGTTAGTGATGATTTTAAGGCAGCTCTATTTGTAAGACCTACAGATAATTGCGTCACGCCATAAGCGATTCCAACCGATAAACCAAAGACAACAATCGGTCCAAGGCCTGGATTTAAGAACCACCCTGAGGCGCTAAATGTTGAAACTAAGGCGATTGCAATGCTCAATGCCGATGCAAAAACGATCCAGAAAGTACGTCTGGTGCCGCCAATAATGGAGGCCCAAAAAACTCCACTAGCAATGCCAATTACTAATATCCAACCAAGAGGAACATGTGGATCTCGTAAGAAATTATTAAATGAGATCGCTAGGTACTCCTTTAAAAGTACTGCGACCCAAAATACTGGAAGTGAGAAAAGCAAGAAAGAAACAAATGTCATGGCATAGTCAAAACGACTGTATTGGCGAAGTGCGGTGATGACACCGATGGTGATACCTAAAACAATTGCAAAAATAGTTGCCGCTAAGACAAGGCGAATCGTTACAGGGATCGCAAGGGCAAGTGAGTGGGAAACTAGAGCACCATCGCGCCCTGTTCCAAAATTTGGGTTTCCAACAAAGATTCCAAACACGCCTTTAAGCCATAAGAAATATCGGGCTGGTGGCGGGACATCTAATTGAAGTTCACGAGTTAAGGAGGCGATTAAGAAATCGCGGTTGGGCTCAGAGCTCAAGCGCAATTGCTCTAGCGGGTCACCCGAAATAGCTGCCAAGTTATACAAGATAAAACTAGACCCGAAGAGAATGACGCCGAGAACACCTAAACGTCGAAGAATAAAGGCTGCCATGTCGTGCGGGTCCTTTCAAAGGTTAAAAACTTTTCAAAATAATTTTCCCTGACTATACAGCCAATGGAGGCCCGGAGATTGCTCTCCGAGCCTCCATATGACTGCTTATGAAGTGCTTACTAAAGATTAGAAATCTTTAGTAAGACCACTCCCAGTAGTTCCACGTGATCTGTGGAGATAGTGGAGCTGGCTTAACATTCTTTAGTGCCTTGTTGATTGCAATTACACCAGGGTGTACGAACACAGGAACTGTGATTGCATCAGCGTTAAGAATGCGCTCAGCCTGGATGTACTTGGCTGTAAGGATTGCGCTGCTTACTGGCTTGTAAAGTGAGCTACAAACTGCGTCAAATGATGGGTTGCTATAACCCATAACGTAGTTATTTGCTCCACCAGTTTCAAACAATCCACATGACTGACGCTGTTGGACTGATGATGAAACCCAAGCAAAGAAGAATGCATCGTACTTTGCTGTACCGAGTAATGAACCCCAGTCAGTGCGAACTTCACCGACAAGATCGAAGCCGATCTTTGCCATGTTTGCCTTAGCAAGAGCGAACTCCGCTGCACGACGTGGGTTATTTCCTGGAACTAGAACGTTGACCTTAACAGGATTCTTCAATGCATCTGGATAGTACTTCTGTACTAGTGCAAGTGCAGTCTTGTTACGAGTCTCTTGTGTTCCACGTGTATAGATTGTTGCAAGACCTGAAGCACAGATCTTGTCATAGCTTGAAGTTCCTGGGGCAACCCATGTTGTACACATTGGAGTCTTGTTGCCGTTGATTGGAGCAATCAACTTTTCCATGATTTCATCGCGTGGTACGCCAAGCAAGAACGCTGTACGAAGAGCCTTTGACTTTGCGCCATCAGACATCTTGAACAGACCTGTGTAAGGAGATTCTCCTTCTACTGTTCCAACGTGTAGATCCCAGTGCTCATAAACAGCTTGCTCGCCACCAACTACGTTGACAGAGCTGATCTTCTTCAGGGCTGCAACAGCATCAGCTGTAGCCTGTCCTGCATAGATATCAAGCTCGCCATTTGCTAGTGCCTGAGTTGCAGCAGTTCCGTCACCAATAATCTTGAACACAACTGTGTCAACTGATCCGTCCATCTTTGGACCTGAGTTGTACTTAGGGTTGAGCTTCAAAGTCATTGAAGTCTTAGCTACTGCGCTTTCAATAATGAATCCACCATTGCTAATGAGTAGCAATGGGTTAGTTGAAGAGTTGATAGTTGTGATTGTGTAGTCATTTGACCAAACAGAACCCATCTTCTTCAGCGCTGCAGTGTCCTTAGCAAGGAATGCCTTTAGGAAGCGATCCTTAGCAGCTAGGTTTTCAGCAGCAGTTCCAAGAGCCTTCTTGCCTTCTGAAAGAAGAACAAGTGCGTGAACTGGTGATGGTCCTGGACCATAGATATCCCAGTTAGCAACAGGGTTCTTGTACTGAAGTGTTACTGACATTTCATCAGCTGAAAGAGTTACTCCAACGATGTTCTCGTCGTAAGTTCCGCCGTAGCCAAGACCATCAAATGCTGGAGCAGTCTTGCCTGCTGGATCACCAAGACCAGCTGCGATTGAATAGTCACCGCTACCTGTGATGTGTGAAAGTAGTAGATCAATACCAGTAATTGGTGTTCCATCTGACCAAACACGACCTGGGTTAACTGTGTACTGGACACGGAAATCAGATGCTGTGTTCTTAGTAATCTTGTAAGAACCAAATACTGTGTTCTTAATTAGATCTTTCTTTTCGTTGTAATAGTTAAAGCCTGCACCTTGCAACGCACCCATATCAGTACAAGTTGTGTTGTTAGTTGTAGACAATGAGCAGTTCAAGCCTGCTACTGGGTTAGTTTCGTGAATAATCACGGTTGAACGTGTTGCAGCTTGTGCAGGAGTTAGCAGTGAAACTGCCAACGCCGCTGTTGCCGCTGTTGCGAGCGCAAACTTTGCGCCACGATTGAACTTCATATGTCCTCCTCGAGGGATAAGTAAAAGCGTCTGTGGAGAGTCGACCTGCCCCATAGGCGCTTTTGGTGGAGTGAGTCTGCCCGAATTGCCCCGATAAGCGCAACAGGCTAGCCAGTTGCATAAGCGTGGAGTTTGTAACGATGCGCGTAATAAAGA
>CAIVDO010000104.1 GCA_903904665.1 uncultured Actinomycetes bacterium
GGATCGATGTGCGACCAGGCATACGCCAGATGGCAAAGATGTTAGGGATACCCCTCACAGAATGGTAAACAACAATCAAACCCTCGGAAAGCAAGGATAAAAATGAAAACTAAAGGACTAATGACCTTTGCTTCACTCCGTGCTGGTGTAATTGCAGTAGTTGCTACGGCACTTGTAATTACTCCACTTGCGGTTGCACATGCTGCTAATGCACCAACTTTCGGCAAGGTATGTACAACTGAAGGAATAAGCACTGGACAAATGACTTCATCACTTATTTGCGCACAAAATGCAAATGGAAAACTAACATGGCAACGTGTTCGTCTCGGTGCAAATAATGCAGTGCCTATTGCAACTTCAACACCGCCAAAGGGAACAATTGAATTCCACCACTGGCGCCCAGAAGACAAAGTAGTTCTACAAGGCATCATTGATAAGTACCAGGCTAAATATCCTGGAACGTATATCAACCAGGTGATTATGACCTCAGTGGATTACACCAACTTGGCATATGCAAAGATCAGTGTAAACAAGAAAGCTGCACTCTTTGTAACAAGCCGCGGCGGACAGTTCAATCAGTTCTATGCTGGTGGTTTACTTGCAAGCCTTTCGAATCAACGCTTTATTAAGCAGAATGTCATTCAGAGCGCGCTTACTCCAGGAATAGTAGATGGCGTTGTTTATGGACTTCCATATCAGTCACTATTTAACAATCCTTTGTATAACGCTGAAATGTTTACAAAGAATGGCTGGAAAGTTCCAACAACTTGGACTCAGACCCTTGCATTCTGCAAGACTGCTAAAGCTGCTGGATTTATTCCATTTGCATGGCCAGGTGCTACTCGTGGTAACGCAGGTCAGATCATCAACTCATTCTTGATGAACTCAGCTCCAGATCTAGCAACTTTGACTGCACGTATCACTGCAATTGATACAGGAAAAGCTGATTTGACCGAACCTTGGTTCGTTGAGATGGCGAATAAGTACAAGGCAATGGCAGATGCAGGCTGCTTCCCAGCAAACCCAACTGGATACAACGACACTGTTGCTCCAGCTGATTTTGCTGCAGGAAAGGCTGCAATTTATCCAACTGGAACATTTGGTATGAGCACAGTTACAAAGCTCAACCCAGCAATGTCCGGAAAGATGAAGATGATGTCACTGATTACTACTGATTCGAAGCCTTTGTATCAGGGAATCACAAACAACACATTTATCTTGAGTGTTAATGCCAAGTCATCTTCAACAGATCAGAAGATTGCAGCATCATTCATGTCATTCCTTGCGCAAGCTGAAAATGCTCAGGCATATGCTGTTGGAACTTCACAGCATGTTTCAATTATCAACGTTGACTATTCAGCTAACGTCGATCTATTGAACACATCAGACATCATGGGTAAGAAGCTATTACTTGCACCACGCTTCTTGTTCAACAACGTCAACAACGTCCGTAACCCACTTGAAGATGCATTGATTGCAATAACAGGTGGAGCAGATGTAATGAAGACGCTAACTGATACTTCTAAGACCATTAAACAAGGTCTGACTTCTTAAGGAGCATCAAGTTAGTTCACTAACTCGTATCCAGGGCACCCTTGCCAATCGTGGCAAGGGTGCCTCTGGGGCGCGTAAAAAGAGAAAGAAAGATTCAAAGATTTTATGGCTTATGGCATTTCCTGCTATTTCAATCTATTCATTTCTATATCTTTACCCAGCACTTTCAAACTTGCTGTACTCAACCCAGCGTTGGGATGGTGTCACTAAACCTGAATTTGTTGGTTTAACTAACTTTGTTCACTTACTAACCAACGATGACCTTTTCCGGAAGGTGCTAGGCAATAACATACGATTCACAATCATCGTAGTTGTCCTTCAGACCTCTCTGGGCCTACTTTTTGCCACATTTCTTACTAAAAATACAAAAACAACAATTTTTTTGCGAACTGTCTATTTCTTCCCCACGATTCTCTCCTCAGTTTCAGTGGGACTAATCTGGACCTTTCTTTATGACCCAAACTATGGCTTTATAAATGCCACGCTTAAAGCTATTGGGCTTGATAAATTAGCGCTCAACTGGCTTGGTGATTCTAAATATTCTCTTTACGCAGTTGCCTTTACACAAATTTGGTTCCATACCGGACAAATGGTTGTTATTTATGTTGCCGGTTTGCAGCAAATTCCAGCCGAACTTTATGAAGCAGCTGAAGTCGATGGTGCTACAAGATGGCAGCAATTTAAAAATGTAACCTGGCCAATGGCTCTTCCAACAACGGCTGTTGTGGTTGCATACACAACAATTCAAACATTCCGCGCCTTCGACTTAATCTATGCCATGACGCAAGGCGGCCCACTTAACTCCTCCGATCTACTTGTAACAATGGTTTATAACACCGCTTTTGTTGGATACAAGTTTGGTTATGCGGCTACTCAGACAATCTTCTTAGTACTACTGGTGATGTTAGTGACGTGGCTACAGCGACGTGTCCTTCGTACCAATGATGGGACCAAAAAATGATTTATAAGATCTTTAAGAATTCAATGCTAACTATTTTTGCAGCAGCAATATTAGTTCCAAGTTCTATTGTTATTTTGGGTTCATTCAAATCAGATGTCGAAATTTATACGAAGCCATTGGCACTGCCTCTGCATTGGAATCTAAATAACTTCAGAACGCTAATTGCTACCGGTAGCGTATGGACCCCTTTCAAGAACTCAGTATTTGTAGCGGTATTTTCGGTGCTTATTACGATCTTTTTGGCGAGCATGGTTGCATTTGCAATTGCGCGATCAATTACGATTACAGGAAAAGTGCTATTCGCGATGTTTTCTATCGGCTTAGCTATTCCGGGCCAAGTTAATATCATCCCGATTTTTACTCTGTTCACAAAACTGCACCTGAATAACTCGCTTTATGGGCTGATTCTTGTAAATATTGCATTAACGTTGCCGATCTCGGTTTTTATTATTTCCGCATTTTTTAGAGATCTTCCAAAGGAATTATTCGAAGTAGCAAGCATTGATGGTGCAAATCAGTGGAGGGTATATCGGTCAATTGCTATGCCCCTAGCACGACCAGCGGTCGGCGCAACCTCAATATTCCTTTTTGTTATTTGCTGGAACGATCTCTTGTATCCATTGATGTTGATAAATGAGTTAGGAAAGAAGACGCTTCCATTGACTTTGATCGACTTTAGAGGTGAATTTGCAACAAGCTACAGCATGCTCTTTACTGCAATCATGGTTGCATCAATCCCTATGGTCATTATGTATCTTCTCTTCCAACGCTCCTTTATTGCTGGCTTAACAGCTGGCGCGGTTAAGGGGTAGGCATGAGTTTGGTTACAAATTTAGCTCCTCAACGTGCTGCCAGAATTGCAACGGAGCTGATTGAGCTCATAGAGCTCCAAAAATTAATTCCTGGGGACAAATTGCCACCAGAGCGTCAGCTTGCCGACTTACTTGAGGTCAGTCGCCCTAGTCTGCGTGAAGCTTTGCACATATTGCAGGCGCAGGGTCTTGTACGGATAAAGCATGGCCAAGGCACTTTTGTTCAAGAGCCCTTGGTTGCTCAAGAGCTTCGAGCTTCAATGATGTCGGAAACCCATGGTCTTAATGAACTCTTCGATGCTCGCGAGGTTCTTGAAGTTCCTGCATCAAGATGGGCGGCGCAAAAAGCAACCAAGGAAGACATTCGTCTCTTGAGGGCGACTTTAAATCAAATTGATACCGTCACCGCATCGGTGCCTATTGATTACATACAGTTGCAGACTCTGGATGCCAAATTCCACTTAACAATTGTTGGCATCGCTGGCAATCGTTTTATCAACCAAACCTTAAATGTTTTGCAAGATGTAATGAAAATGTCAATGGAAACTACTCTTCGCCTTCCTGGGCGATCAGATATCTCTCGTAGCGAACACAACGAGATATTGGCCGCGATCGAAAGTGGAAATGGCGAACTTGCATCGAAATTAACTTTGCAACACATTACAGGTGCTCGTGCTACCGCTCTAGCAGATGCAAAGAAGAAAGATAGCAATTGAGTTCAATTCAAGCCGTCTGCGTTGGTGTAATTACTGTCGATACCATTGCGTTGGTTGATAAATATCCATCAGAAGATGAACGTGTAATTGCACAAGAGATTTTGCGCGCCGGGGGAGGACCGGCAGCAGTAGCTGCCGTAGCTTTGAGCCGGTTAGGTATTAAGAGTGCAATCGTTGGAACAATTGGCGACGATGAAGATGGCAGAGAAGTAATACGAATTTTTGAAAAAGAGGGCGTAGATACATCTGGAATTTCGATAGGAACTTCAGCCACAGCTGGCAGTGTGATTGTTGCATCCAAAGTACACAGCGCTCGAGCTATAAGCACGCGACAACCAACGGTTCAAGCCCCGGCTAACGCTGCTGCAATGAAATTGATTGCCAACGCACAATGGGTTCATGTAGATCATGTTGGAGTCACACGCCTTTCAGAACTTGGAATTTCAAGAGGCGTTGGTCCACAGATTTCATTTGATGCTGGTTATGGCGTCGAAAGTTTTGACCCAATCACTGTTGATTTATTTGTCCCGACTGATCGTCAGATGGCCCTTCGTTATCCAGGGATAGATTTAGCGATAGCTCTAGAAAATGATTCTCTGAAGGCAGGCAATACTGTTGTAGCAACACAAGGATCTGCTGGAAGTGCTGGGTTTTCACCTGAGACAGGTTTAGTTTCAGCGCCAGGATTTAGCATTGAAGTTACAAGCACATTGGGCGCAGGCGATGTTTTTCATGGCGCTCTTCTTGCCCAGCTCATTGAAAACCGTCCGCTTGAAGAATCGATGCACCGCGCAAACGCAGTTGCAGCACTTTCTTGTCGCGGCCTAGATGGTCAATCAAAGATTCCAACAACCCCCGAACTCGATGCATATCTGGAGGCATACAAATGAGAGCACCATTAACTAAGTTGGCACGACCATCAGGTGCACTTGCAATGGTTGCGGTAGATCAACGCGAAGCATTGCGTGGAATGTTTGCAGCGCATCAGAGTTCTCCAATTCCAGATTCTCAATTAACGCAGTTTAAAGTCGATGTTGCACGCGAACTATCACCGTATGCATCTGCACTACTTGTTGATCAAGAGTTTGGAATTGATGCAATCATTAATCAAAAGGCATTGAATAATTCATGTGGACTAATTGCTGCAGCAGATTTACTTGTTGGACCAGCTGGCGGTGCTGCTACTGATACCGCCGTTGATCCTGATATTGATCCGATTCGCATGCGTGATATCGGAAGTGTTGGATTGAAGTTTTTGGTTTTATGGCGCAATGATGAGTCACCAGATGTCCGCGCAAAATTAGTAGAAGATTTCAACAAGCTATGTCAGGTTTCTGGTTTGCCTTCAATTATCGAAATCATAGTTAAGCCACCAACTGATTCATCTAAGAGTTTTAGCCGTGAAGAAGAGTTGATTATCGCTGCTCGCGAAGCAGCAGCATGGAAGCCCGATCTTTATAAAGCAGAAGTTCCATTTCACGGTGAAGGCGATTTGAATTTAATTACCAAAAATGCGGAGAGAATTTCAGAGGCAATTGGTTCACCGTGGGTTGTACTTTCAAATGGTGTTAAGCAGCCTTTCTTCAACGATGCAGTAAAAGCTTGTGCCATGGGTGGAGCCAGTGGTTTCCTAGCCGGTCGTGCTGTTTGGGCAGACATAGTTGGAGCTCCAGATATTCCGAAAGCACTTCGCGAGATATCTATTCCTCGTTTAGAGCAGTTAGCTGAAATTGTTGACACTCATTCCAAGCCTTGGAGCAGTTGGTAATTAGCCCCAAAGCTCCTTAATTTCAACGACTCGACCCTCATTAATACTCTTATGCGCAGCAAGGCCAGTAACCACGCTAGTGACGCCATCTTTCAATGAAACTTCAGCAGGAGTCGAATTCAGAATCGCATCACGGAATTTCGTGTGCTCAATATAAGAAGCACCGTAGTGATGGCCCATATATTTAACATCGTAGTTGTGAACAATTTTTTGCTCATTTCCACGAGCACGGCTTGCACCTCTTGACCATCCAGTAAGTTTGCCTATGGAATCGCGACGCGATGCACGTACAACTTGTGAAGGCAAGAAGGATTCAATCTTTCCTTCATCTCCAATAATTGTCAGAATCTCTTTATCAAATGACCCCTCACCAAACATGCACAGATCTAACATTCCACGGGCACCATTTGCGTATTCAAGAACAACATAGGCGTTATCTAACATATCTGCTTGCTTACCATCGTACTTTTCTTCCAAATGGTTAACGCTCTGACCACCAGATGCAAAAACTCGAATTGGTTGTTCACCAACAACGATGTCCATCAAATTGAAATAGTGACAACATTTTTCAACCAAAGTTCCACCAGTGCGCTCGGCAAATCGATTCCAGTTATCTACTTTTGGATAAAAAGGTTCGCGGTGCTCACGAATGGACACTTGGTGAATTTTTCCAGCTTCACCTTCTTTTGCACGGGCAATTGCTTCAGCAACCGGTGGCATGAAACGGTATTCAAGACCCATCCATGTCATTGCACTTCGCTTCTCATCCCAGCTAAGAATTGATTTCAAATCTTCCACAGTTGTTGCAAGGGGCTTTTCAACAAAGACAGCAATGTCACTGGCAAGACAATCCTTAAGTACGGCTGTATGCGTGTCATTAGGTGTTGCAACGATGATTGCATCGACTAGACCAGAATCTATGAGGGCTCGGTGATCGCTAAAGACTTTGGCGCCAGGAGCCATGGCAAGGGCGGCCTCTTGAGAGGGCTTATGGGGATCGCTAATAGCGCTAACTACCGCCCCACCCATAACCTTGATGTTCTCAATATGCTCGCGGCCCATGCTGCCTGCGCCGATAATTCCGTACCGAAGCTCGCTTTTCATGGCAACAGGTTAGACCACTTCAAGAAATTTAGGCAGGGGGCTAGA
>CAIVDO010000105.1 GCA_903904665.1 uncultured Actinomycetes bacterium
ATACAAAACTCCACAGTTGCTGCACCTGAAATCACAGATTTGGGAAAACGGCCTGAAGCAAATACTCCCGAAGTTGTTCCATTTGCAATTGCGATGCGATCACAGGGACAACAGATGACTTTATGGTGGTTAGACATGATGGCGCTAAGTGAGAATTCATTAACAGAACGCATGGTCTGGTTCTGGCATGGACACTGGGCGACTTCAATTCAAAAATTAAATTATGCATTGCCAATGTATAAGCAAAATAAGCTCTTTCGCGAACATGCATTAGGCAATTTCAATACGATGACAAAAGCAATGCTCAATGATGGCGCGTTACAGTTTTGGTTAGATGGCCAGGACAACACAGTTAAGGCACCAAATGAAAATCTTGGCCGTGAGTTAATGGAGTTGTTTGTTCTTGGCGTTAATCGCTATACCGAAGATGATGTTAAAGCAATATCGCGAGCTTTAACTGGTTATCAGGTTGTACGTAGCAACGCAACGGTGAGTATTAATCAAAGCCGCAGGGATCTAAACCCAGTTAATTTGTTGGGTAAAACTGCTGTTTTTACGGGAGATTCATTAAGTGATTTCTTAGTAGCACGTGATGATTGCGGCCAATTTATTTCAGAACGCCTTTGGTATCGTTTTATTTCTAGCACTGAAAATATGCCCACTAGTTTTTCTGTAAACAAAGCCTTCGCTGGACGAGATATCTCTGCTGCAGTGCAGGCGATGGCTGCGGATAGTTCGATGCACGACCCGCAGTATGCAATGGTTAAATCACCAGTCGAATGGTTTATCTCAGCTTGCCGAGCTCTTGAACTCACGCCTTCGAAGTTGCAGAGTTCATCTCAATTGTTAAGTTTTCTAGACAAACTAGGACAGGTACCTTTCAATCCACCCAATGTTGGTGGCTGGCCTGCAGGGGAGGCTTGGTTATCTTCTGCGACTGCGCAATATCGCTTAGCCTTTGCTGCATGGCTAATTAAACAGAGTGATTTAGCTGCACTGAACCAAATCCCTAAAGAATCACGTGTTATCAAGAGCGCTGATTGGTTAGGCGTTCCCGAGTGGAGCGCGCGAACACAATCTGCACTTCGGACCGCAACCGATGATCCAGCACAGTTTGCACTTCTTGCACTGTGTAGCCCCGAATACGTAGTGAGCGCATAGGAGTTTGCCATGGACACTATTTCGAGACGTAATTTTCTTAAACTCACTACCGGAGCTATCGCAGTTGGTACGGCAGCAAATTTCTTAACCCTTGATCAAATTGCAGAAGCGGCGATTAATCGGCCACTTGCATCTGGCACACCAATTTTAGTTGTTGTTACTTTGTACGGGGGTAATGATGGTTTAAATACTGTTATTCCTTATAAAGATCCCATCTACTTCTCTTCTCGCCCAGATATTTCTTACAAACCAGAAACGATGTTGCCATTAGATGCTGAATTAGCGCTTAACCCAGCAATGTCTGGAATTAAATCTTTATGGGATCAGAAAAAAGTCGCAATTATTCGCGGTGTTGGTTATCCAAAATCCGATCATTCTCATTTTTCTTCTATGGCAAAGTGGCAAACGGCTTCACCTGAAAAACATATTAATAGCGGCTGGTTAGGACGATGGTTGGATTCACAACCTGAAGATCCGATGCTGGCAATCTCTTTAGGTTCGGTTTTGCCTCCTATGCTGGCAGGAAACAAAATCTCAGGTTCTGCGCTTCCGCTTGGTGGATTAGTTATTCCTAAAGGCACCTTGGCTACGCAATGTATTCAACTTTCAAAACCTGCGCGTGCTGATTCAAAGTTGATGGCCGCTGCGGCAACATCAATGCGAAATCTCTTTTCAGTTTCCACATCTATTCAGCCAGTACTAAAGGCTCCGGCCCCCGTGGCTGTCGATTTACCAACTGTTAACGGTGGAAATGCCGGCGGAGATAGCAATCTTTCACAGCAGTTAGATGTTGTTGCCAAGTTAATCGCCGCTGGTTCGCCAACGAAAGTGTGGTCGGTTTCATTGGGTGGCTTTGATACTCATGCCAATGAGGCAAATGCTCAAGCTGAACTCTTAGGTGTCGTTTCTGCATCGCTAACTAAGTTTATGAGTCAGTTGAAATCAACAACGAGATCTAATGATGTGACGGTGATGGTTTACAGCGAATTTGGTCGACGGGTAAAGGGAAATGCATCGCAAGGAACTGATCATGGAACAGCAGGACCAATGTTTATTCTCGGTGAGAAAATTAACGGCGGGTTTTATGGTGACCAGCCATCACTGGCTAAATTAATAGACGGTGATTTAGCCGTGACTACTGATTTCAGGGATGTTTATGCCACTGTTTTGGATTCGATTTTGAAGTCACCGGCCGAACAGGTTCTCGGTAAATGGGCGGGCCGAACTGGCTTTATGAAGCCTGCCTAATTATTTGTCGGCTTTGTAAACAATAAC
>CAIVDO010000106.1 GCA_903904665.1 uncultured Actinomycetes bacterium
ATTTTTGGTAATTGAACATAGACAATGTCGCCAAGTGCTCCTTGTGCAAAATCAGTAATACCCATTGTGTAGATATTTCCTTGGGCACTAACCCACTCATGCTCTTTTGTATATTTCAAAGCCTGCGGAATTGATGACACGTTATCCTCTTATCTGCGAAACACCTTCGCGTGTATAACTTATACCTGTCGCAATGTAGAGGGCAATCCCCCAGATGGCAAAGCTCCAGCCTAAAACAAAAGCTACTGACCCGAGAGGTGTATCACTCTTGGCTAGGAGCAAAAAAGGAAATGCATACATAAGATTAAATGTTGCCGCTTTACCGAGGTAGGTAACTACAAATGGTGCATGACCCTTGTATTTCATCACCAGAGTAATAACTCCCAGTATGAGATCTCGTGCGATAAGCAGAAGGATAATCCAAGCTGGAACAACATCACGAATGAGAAAAACTATCAGGATTGCCACAATATATAGGCGATCAATTGCAGGATCGGCTAACTCACCAAAACGAGAAGTTTGATTCCAGGCCCGCGCCAACGTGCCATCAAAGTAATCAGTGGCACCGCCAATGGCCAAGACGGCAATTGCCCAACCATCAGCGTGAAGATCAAGGGTGAGATAAATAAATAGCGGGATGCCTAGAGCGCGAAGAAATGTAAGAGCGTTAGGAATCGTAAGCAGCGAAGCGTTCATCATCTACTCGCGCTCTTTGACTCGTATCGCAACTTGAACTGGAGTGCCCGGGAAAGAGAACTCTTCACGCAGTCGACGTTCAATGAATCGACGGTAGGACGCTTCGATCCAGCCATTGGAGAAGACGACAAACTTCGGCGGGGCGATGCCGGCCTGGGTGGCGTAGTACACCTTTGGCTGCTTTCCTCCACGCACAGGTGGCGGAGTCGCACCGATAAGGGCACCTAAGAATGAGTTGAGCTTGGCCGTTGGAACGCGCTTTTCCCAACTATCAAGTGCTGTACGAAGGGCTGGGGCTAAACGATCGCGGTGCCAACCGGTTTTGGCGGCAACGTTGACACGTTGGGCCCACTCGACTTGATCTAGGTGTCGATCGATTTCGCGATCTAACTGATCTCTTCGATCCTCATCAACTAAATCCCATTTATTCATCACGATGACCATGGCTTTACCGGCCTCTTCCACCATCGTAATGACGCGCAAATCCTGTTCTGTAATTGGCTCGGAGGCATCTAGAACAACAACTGCAACTTCACAACGCTCCAGCGCCGTTTGCGTACGCAGAGATGCGTAGTAATCAGTACCAGATGCTTGGTTAGCGCGCTTTTTTAATCCAGCGGTGTCGATAAATCTCCAGATCGATCCGCCAAACTCAATTAATTCATCAACTGGATCGCGTGTAGTGCCGGCAACATCATCGACGATTGAGCGATTCTCTCCTGCTAGTGCATTAAGTAAAGAAGATTTACCAACGTTTGGACGGCCAATCAATGCAACTTTTCGATAACCATCTTGCGTTTGCGCTCCACCAACTTCTGGAAGTTCGGCAACGATGTGATCGAGAAGATCTCCAGAGCCGCGACCATGCAGCGCAGAAACAAAATATGGCTCACCTAAACCAAGTGACCACAAAGCATGTGCTTCTGATTCTTCACGTTCACCATCAACTTTATTACCGATCAATATGAGTGGCTTCTTAGCTTTGCGAAGATGTTGAACCAAGATGTCATCTTCATCAAGTGCGCCAACTTGAGCATCTACAACAAATGCCAGGACATCTGCCTCTTGCATTGCAATTTCAGCTCCAGCGCTCACTTGCACAGAAATTCCATCGGGCTTTGCTTCCCAGCCACCGGTATCCATAATGATGAAGCGACGTCCGCCCCATTCGCACTCATATTGCACGCGATCGCGAGTAACTCCAGGAGTATCTTCAACGATAGCTTCGCGTCTACCTAAGAAGCGATTGATCAAGGTTGATTTCCCAACATTTGGTCTTCCCAAAATTGCAACGATTGGAAGTCCTAGAAGTGATCGCTGACGCAGGAGCTCCCAAATACGTTCAACAGTCTCATCGAGATCTAAATGAGTTGAATCAATTTCAACTGCGTCATATGCCATCGCAAGAGGTGAAACGCTACGCGTAGAGTCAATAGAATCACGGTTTTCTAGCGATGATTTAACGTCAATAGTCTTATCAGCGGTTTCACCTTCACGTCGAAATGCACGTGCATCTAAATCAGCAGTTAAATAGATCTTCAAAGCTGCATCAGGAACAACTACTGTTCCAATATCTCTACCTTCAACAACAATTCCGCGTGGTGCTTGCGAAATAATCTTCCTTTGGATAGTGAGAAGCTCTTCGCGAATCTGCGGCATCGCACTGATGCGGCTAACGTTCTCAGTCACCGATGTTCCGCGAATTGCATGCGTTATTTGCGTATCGCCGGCAAAAACATCTGGCGACGTTGGATCAGATACAAAACGTATCGGCGCACTCTTGAGCGCTTTCAAAATATCGCCAGCTTCTAGGCAGTTATTTTCTAATGCAAGCCACGTTACGGCGCGATAGAGAGCACCAGTATCTAAATAATTCCACCCTGCGCGAATCGCAATTGCTTTTGACGTGCTCGACTTACCTGCGCCACTCGGGCCATCAATTGCTACGACTATGCCCATGTGCTCAGCCTACTTCTATTTACGAATCGGATGAACGTTCCATCCGATCGCAGAGAGATGGTTGGATAATTTAATTGCATCATCATCTGATAGCGCCACAGTAATAAGAGCATTTAACTGCCCAGGTGAGTGTTCAATAGTTAAATCCTCGACGTTGACAGACATTGCAGCGCATTCATTAAAGATCGCTCCTAGTTGTCCTGGCTTATCATCAATAACAATTGGAACAAAGGTGTACTCACGCGCTTTGCCACCATGCTTGCCAGGAATCAAAGCTCTGCCATCTCTGCCTCGATTAATCATCGCAGCAATTTTTTCTTGATCATTTAACGAAGCGATCATTTTCTCTAAATCACTATGTAGATTTAATAACAATCCTTTGATCTGATCGGCGTTAGAGGCGATGATCTCCTTCCAGAGATTGGCATCTGAATGAGCGATTCGCGTGGTATCTCGAAGACCGGCGCCTGCAAGCTCCAACCACTGCTCTGGCGCCCCATGAAGAGAGCTAGCCAAAAGTGAGGCAACGATCTGCGGCAGGTGAGATATCTGCGCCACCGCAGCATCATGTGCCCCCGGCTCTAACTCCACCGCAGTTGCTCCCAGAGATGTAATGAGTTCGCCGACCATCGCTAAGGCCGCCGGATCGCTCTGGGCAGTTGGAGTGATAATCCAACTTCTAGAGAGAAAGAGATCGGCGCGAGCCGAGTGCGCTCCCCCGACTTCACGTCCTGCCATAGGGTGTGTTGGAATGAATTGCCTCAAAGGCAGCTTAGATGCCTCAACTACAGCTATAGGTTCAGTTTTAACGCTAGTAACATCCATAAAGGTCGAGTTGGGGTTTAGAGCATATTGCTCCTCTATGACCACAGAGAGCGCCTTTAAAGGGGTAGCAACGATGATCAGATCTGGGTTGGCTATCCTGACTCCCCCAGTTAAATCCTGGGCCAAGGCCTGGCTTGCTGGATCGATATCAACCATCTCAACCGGGATATTTTTAGCAGATAGCGCCAAGCCAATTGAGGTACCGATCAGACCTGCACCGACTATTCGAACAGAGCCCACCATTTACTGGGCTATATCTCTGCGAAGAGCTGCTGCTCCGTGAAGATAGATATGAGTGATCTGCTCACGTGAGCTCTGGCTGTGAACATGCAGCATCGCTCTAATAATCAGAGGTAAGGCCCCGGGAACATCGACCTCTACTGAGCCAATGAGTGGAACCGATGCGAAACCGATCTCGCGGCAGGCCGCAGCTGGAAAGGCAGCTGTTAAATCTGGGGTTGAGGTGAAGAACACTGAGATCACATCATCGGGTGTGATTGCATTTGCCACCAAGATTGCAGAGATCAGCTCCTTGACCCCGGCATCGATAGCCTGGGCCGTATTTGCGCTCAGTTGTGTGGCGCCACGGATCGCTCTGATACTCATGGGATAAGGGTACCTTTCTCGCTCACTTTTGTGCTCGAAATTCATTAGTTCTAAGCCTTTAAAAACATATATCGATAAAACCTTTTTACTACTTTTTCATTTCTCCTAACTGCTAGAGGCTAACAAGTAACCCCCACAATTATTATCGATAAATCAATATCTGCAGGGCTTCTGCAGCGTGATGAATATCGATAAATCAATCTTTCCCTTTTTTATGTCGATAAACCGATATAACCTTATTTCGTTAAAAGTCGATAAGTAGTAAAGAGGTTATAACCCTAAAACGTTACGTAGATTTGTAAGTTCTCCTGAATTGAGGTTTCTCCAACGCCCTTCAGGGGTATCACCCAGAGAGATCGGACCGAAGTGAGTTCGAATCAAACGCAGAACCTGGACATCGACTGCCTCCATCAGGCGGCGGATGATGTGGTATCTACCTTCATGGATCGAGAGTTCCAGCCACGTCGCAGAGAGCTCTTTGTAGGTCAAAACCCGACCCATTCCATCCTCGAGCTCAATGCCCTTGAGCAGAATTTTATCGATACCTACAGGCAGTTTTCCCTCATGTTCAATGATGTAGGTCTTTTCAAGTCCAAAGGATGGGTGGGTTGCCCGAAAGGTTAAATCGCCATCATTTGTCAGAAGAATCAGACCCTCAGAGTCCTTATCCAAACGACCTACATGGAAAAGCCTCTCTTTGCGAAGATCGATGAAATCACTCAGTGATGGCCGGCCATCTGGGTCGTACATGGTAGACAAAACACCTTTAGGTTTATGAAGAACAAGATAACTCTTAGACACAGAGCGTGTAATTGTCTCACCATCAACCATCACTTGAACAGTTTCAGGGTCGAATTTAGAGCCCATCTCCCGTACAACGATTCCATCGACCGAGACTCGGCCGGATTCAATTAAATCATCTGCCCCGCGACGGCTTGTAATACCGGCATCGGCAATTATCTTATTAAGGCGCATATGGCCCATGGCTATCCTCCCGACAGTCAGGGGGTGAGGATAGCGCGAAAGCTAGTCAGTTAGCGAATCAAGGATCTCATCGAGGCCATCAAGGTTAGGCAGGTAAGGCGCTAACGCTGGTAGATCCTCTAGAGAGTTCAGGCCTAGGCGCTCAAGGAAGTAGCTTGTGGTCTTATAGAGAATCGCACCGCTCTCATGCTCAACTCCAGACTCTTCAACTAGGCCGCGGGTAATCAAGGTCTTCATTACAGCCTCGACGTTCACGCCGCGGATAGCAGAGACGCGGGCTCTAGAGACAGGCTGGCGATAGGCGATGACAGAGAGGGTTTCAAGTGCTGCCTGGGTCAATCGTGATTGCTGGCCATCTAAAACAAACTTCTCTACGGCGGCGTGATAGTCAGGGTTGCTGTAGAAGCGCCATCCCCCATTGATCTTGCGCAGGCTAAAGCCACGATCATCGTATGTAGTGGACAGATGGGCTAGCGCAGCCTCAACCTCATCGACGCTCTTTTCTAGAACCTGGGCTAGAACGATCTCAGAGACGGGCTCATCTACGACCATCAAGATCGCTTCGATGGAACGCTCAACTTCTACATTAGACATTCGTACTACTTTCGCTCGGTTCGTCATCTTCCAGAACTACGGGGATATCAAACTCATCGGTGATCTCAACCTCACCAGATTGCGATCCAGTCCATGAGATCTGAAGCTCTCCCAGGGCGATGACTTGATCAAAGCGCAGTACCCCCTGGCGATAGAGATCGAGCAGGGCCAGGAAGCGGGCGACAATTACCAGGGTATTTGGGGCATCAGAGACTAAGGTGCGAAAACTCATCGACTTGGAACGGCGCAAAGCCTCAACCACAAGTCGAGACTCTTCGGCAACGCTGACCAGCGGAAGGTGCAGATGCTCAACGCTGACCACGGGGGTGGTTTTAGGCGATAAGACGCGCTCGGCGATGGCGGCAAATCGCGCAGGACCTACGCCGATAAGTACCTCTGGCAATAGGGCGCTGAGCATGGGATCTAACGCCACAACGCGTGGGAAGAATTTATCGGCCGTAGTGATGCGCTGGCTAAAGGTCGCAGCGATCTCCTTGAAAGCTCTGTACTGCAGCAGACGGGCAAAGAGGATGTCGCGAGCCTCAAGTAGGGCCAAATCCTCTTCATCATCGACCTCGCCACTTGGTAGTAATCGCGCCGCTTTAAGGTCTAAGAGCGTGGCAGCTACGACGAGAAACTCGGTGGCCTGATCCAGACGCCAGCCCTCCCCTGAAGCCTCTAGAGCCCTAATAAAGGCTATAAATTCATCGGTCACCAGGCTCAGAGAGATCTCAGTGATATCCATCTTGTGGCGTGAGATGAGCTGAAGCAGAAGATCAAAGGGGCCATCGAAATTATCCAGGTGGACAGAGAATGCGCCAGCTACGGCATTGACATCCTTTGACTCTTCCAGGGATAGATCCATGGCCTCACCCTACTTCACAGTTGCCCCAGTTCTAGGTAGCGCGTAGGCTCGCGCTCAATTCACCGAAAAGAGGTTTGACGCTTGAACGCTAAATCGACAAATCAAGAAGATGTAGCAACTACTGCCACTCTCCTTGGTAAAACTGCGACGAGTATCCCCACACCACCACCGATCACAGAGCATGGAAATGCCAAGATCGTTGCGATCTTTAATCAAAAAGGCGGCGTTGGTAAGACAACCACGACAATTAACCTCGGTGCATCCTTAGCTGAACTTGGACGACGTGTTTTGCTCGTCGACTTTGATCCACAAGGTGGTTTATCACTTGGCCTTGGCGTTAACGCCCACTCTTTGCCATTGGAACAAACCGTTTACTACGCCCTGATGACACCAACGGCCAATGTCGATTCAATAGTTTTGAAATCAGCGGTACCTGGTCTTGATTTCCTGCCAGCTAACCGCGACCTTGGAACTGCAGAAACAACTCTGGGCGCTGAAATCGGGGGCCAGCAGTATCTCAAACGCGCTTTGGGCTCCTTACGTGATTACTACGATGTAATTCTAATTGACTGCCAACCAACAATGGGTCAGTTAACAATCAACGCACTCGTTGCAGCCGATGAGGTTATCGTTCCTTTGCAATGTGAATACTTTGCACTCCACGGCTTTATCGAACTCAAAGGCAATCTCGATAAAGTCAAGAACTTCCTTAATCCTAATCTTCGCCTTATCGGAATCTTGGCAACAATGTATGACAAGAAGACTTCACATAATCGTCAAGTATTAGAACGTATTTTGGAGCAGTTCCCAGCTGATGTATTTGAAACCATTATCGCCAAAACAATTCGTTTTCCAGAAACAACTGTTGTTGGTGAACCAATAACAACCTATGCAACCAGTTCAGGTGGAGCAGCTTCATATCGCCGCTTAGCCCGCGAACTTATCGCCCGAGGAGGCGCACGATGACACGTAGAGCAAACCTTCCAGGAGCAGATGAACTATTTCGTTCTACCGCGCCAGCACTGAGCGCCGTACCTGCACAAAGTCAAGCACCAGCACCATTAGTGCCACCTGCCATCGAAACTCCTAAGGGCACTTCTAGCAAAAAAGGTGTTCGCACAATCGCCCGTCGACGTGTTACAACAGTTGATCGCTCTCCATCTGGACGAGAGCGCCATGATGAAAAAATTACTGTTTACCTATCCCCTGATGAGTTATTTGAATTAGACCAAGCTCGTCTGCAACTGCGTGGAGATTTAGGTTTAGCAGTAGATCGCGGTCGCATAGTTCGCGAATCAATCGCTGTAATCATCGCTGACTTAGAAGCAAAAGGTGATCAGAGTATTCTCGCTCGTCGACTACGCGGTCAGTAAACACTACCCTCGAGCACGCGGGTGGGCTAATGAGTAGCTCTCACGAACTTTATCGATGGTAATTAAGGTATAAATCTGGGTTGTTGTTACCGATGCATGCCCCAAAAGCTCTTGGACTGTTCTGATATCTGCTCCGCCATCTAGTAGATGCGTTGCATAGGAATGTCGAAAAACATGTGGTGAAACATCCTGTGAAATACCTGCATCTGCAGCTGCTCTCACAACAACATTCCATGCCGACTGTCTCGTTAATCTGCCGCCGCGGCTATTGAGAAAGAGCGCTGGATTTGTCTTTGAACTCTTTGCTGCAAGGTTTGGTCTAATTCTTACCAGGTAATCATCTATGGCCTTGGTTGCAAAA
>CAIVDO010000107.1 GCA_903904665.1 uncultured Actinomycetes bacterium
GCCAATAAGGATTGCAATATCCCAACGTTGACGCCATTGAGCCTTGCCGTACTTGCTGCGATATTCAAATGCCACACCGCGAACAATGAGTGAGACAAGAATCAGAAATAGCGGTAAGTAGAAGCCACTAAATAGCGTTGCATACCATTCGGGGAAAGCTGCAAATGTTGCACCACCTGCGACGAGTAACCAAACCTCGTTACCGTCCCAGACCGGGCCAAGAGTTGTGAGAACTGCTCGACGATCTGCCTCATTTTTTGAAACAGCGCGAACGAGCATTCCGACTCCGAAGTCAAAGCCTTCAAGAATGAAGTATCCGACCCATAGAACTGCAATTAATAGAAACCATACTGTTTGAAATGACATGTCCATACCCCTTTCTTAATAGGCCATCACTAGTTGTTTGTCTTCGCTTCCGCCAAGTTTTGGATCTGCATAATCAAGCTCTTCTGCAGGGCCCATCTTGATTACTCGCAAAGTAAGTCCTACTTCAATAAATGCAAGGACTCCATACAAGAGTGTGAAGACGATCATTGTGAATAAAACTGCGCCAGCTGAAACAACGGCGCTTACGCCATCAGCGGTTTTGATAAGTCCAAAGACTGCCCAAGGTTGACGTGCAGTTTCGGTAAAGATCCAACCAAATGAGTTTGCTGCAAGTGGGATGAATGGCAAGGAAACCATTGCTGGATAGAACCACTTGCCCTTCGGTGTTCCACCCTTGCGCATCTGATAGAGGCCAAGAAGTGCAAAGAAGACACCAATGAATCCAAAGCCCATCATCAATCTAAATGACCAATAAGCAAGTGGAATATTTGGTGTGTAATTACCAGCGCCGTATTGCTTGTCATATGCGGCCTCTAAATCATTAACGCCTTCAACAACTCCACTGAAATTACCAGTAGACATGAAGGAGAGAACAGATGGAAGACCGATCTGGAATACAGATTTTGAACCATCTAAAGTTCCTAGAGTAAAGAGTGAGAAAGGAGCATTTGCAGTTGAGTCGTAGAGTGCTTCAGCTGCAGCCATTTTCATTGGTTGCTGATCTGTCATTACTCGAGCAGATAGGTCACCAGTGATACCAACGAGGATAAAGCTAACCACCATAGTGATTGCGCCTAGTTTGAAAGTTCCCCGGGCCATTTGTAAGTCTTTGCCCTTAATAATGAGAAATGCTGAGATACCTGCGATAAACGCTCCCGCAGTAAATGCTGCCGATGGGATTGTGTGGAAGAAAGTAACCAGAGCGGTTTTTTGAGTGAGAACTTCAATAATATTTGTCAGCTCTGCGCGATTCTTTTCTGCGTTGTATGTAAAAGCAACTGGGTGTTGCATCCAAGAGTTTGCTGCCAAGATGAAATAGGCAGAGAGCAAAGTTCCTGTAGCTGCGATCCAGATTGTTGCAAGGTGGAGCTTCTTGGATAGGCGATCCCATCCAAAGATCCAGAGACCAAGGAAGGTTGACTCCATAAAGAATGCAAGAAGGCCTTCCATCGCAAGTGGGGCACCGAAGATGTCACCAACAAAGCGGCTATAGGAAGACCAGTTCATTCCAAACTGGAACTCTTGAACGATTCCTGTAACTACACCGATGGCAAAGTTAATAAGAAATAACTTGCCGAAAAATTTAGTGGCACGCAGATATTGCAGCTTGCCAGTGCGATACCAAGCAGTCTGTAGGCCCGCAACTAAGAAGCCCATGCCGATAGTGATTGGTACGAATAAGAAGTGATAAACAGTTGTGATGGCGAATTGCCATCTAGCTAGATCTAAGGAGTTCATGGAACCCATTTCCCCGATTCTGAACCGCTCTACCGGCTCAA
>CAIVDO010000108.1 GCA_903904665.1 uncultured Actinomycetes bacterium
AAAAATCTGATTCAGATTATGACCGCGAGAAGTTGCAAGAGCGCCTTGCCAAGCTTGCCGGTGGCGTAGCTGTTATCAAAGCTGGAGCTGCAACTGAAGTTGAACTTAAAGAGCGCAAGCACCGCATTGAAGATGCAGTTCGTAACGCTAAGGCTGCAGTTGAAGAAGGAATCGTCGCCGGTGGTGGCGTTGCACTTCTCCAAGCAGCAACTGCAGCGTTTAAGAAGTTAACTGGCCTAACTGGCGATGAAGCAACTGGTGCAAAGATTGTTGAATATGCAATCGAAGCCCCACTTAAGCAGATTGCAGTTAATGCAGGACTTGAAGGCGGAGTAGTTGTAGAAAAAGTTCGCCATCTTCCAGCAGGACAGGGTCTTAACGCTGCAACTGGTGAGTACGTTGACATGATTAAATCTGGAATTATCGATCCAGCTAAGGTCACACGTTCTGCATTACAAAACGCAGCATCTATCGCAGCGCTCTTTATTACAACTGAAGCCGTGATTGCAGATAAGCCAGAAAAGAATCCAGCACCAATGCCACAAGGTGGCGGAGACATGGACTTCTAAAGCTCCAAATTTGCGCTTAACGCCGTCCCAATTAACGTAGGGGCGGCGTTTTGCTTTACCCTATGCACATGGCAAAGAAAGCATTAAAGAAGGCAGAGGCAACTACTGCTGCACCTTTTGATGCAAAGAATCTTGCCCACACTGCAATCTTTGATCATGCAGAAAAACGCGACCACGTTGGATCTTTTATTAGCGTTGAGTTTGCTGACGAGAACCGTGTTGCCACATATCTTTTCGATGCAAACCTGGCAGGTTATAAAGGCTGGCGCTGGTGCGTCACCATTGCAAAGGTCGATGCAGATGCAATGCCAACAGTTTGCGATTTAGTTGTTCTTCCAGGCCCAGATGCATTACTTGCACCTGATTGGATTCCATATCGCGATCGCATTGAACCTGGCGATGTTGGCGTTGGCGACATCGTTCCAAGTTCACTCGATGACACACGTTTAGTTGCAGGACAATCTGCCTTGCCACAAGATGAAGATTTAGATACAGCGATGGCCATTGAGTTAGGTTTTGGGCGATCACGAGTCATGTCTATTGAAGGCCGAGATCAAGCAGCAAAGCGTTGGTATGGTTCAGATCGCGGACCAAGCGCGCCCGTTGCACAGGCTGCACCTAAGCCTTGTCATTCATGTGGTTTCTTTCTTCCAATCGCAGGCTCGTTACGCGCAACCTTTGGTGTCTGCGCAAATGCAATTTCACCTGATGATGCACGCGTGGTCTCAGTCGATCATGGATGCGGTGCTCACTCGGAAGCGACCTTCACTGACCTGGTGATAAACTAAAGCCCTGACCGCAACCCCCGCGGCTAAACGAAGACTCGAAATAATCAAGGAGCCCCACCCATGCCTACAGGACGCGTTAAATGGTTCTCCCTAGAAAAGGGTTTTGGTTTTATTGCAAATGATGAGGGCGAAGATGTTTATCTAGCTGCCTCATCTCTTCCAGAAGGTGTTGCAACAGTTAAGCCTGGAACAAAGCTTGAATTTAGTATCGCTGATTCACGTCGCGGACCACAGGCGCTTTCAGTGCATGTCATTGATGCACCACCATCACTTGCAGAAAACTCACGTGCTAATCCTGATGATTTAGCTGCGATGATTGAAGACACAATTAAGATTTTGGATCGCGTTGGAAATGGCTTGCGTCATGGACGTCACCCATCTTCAGTTGAAGCAGAGCGATTGGGCCGCGTATTACGCGGTATCGCTACAGCGCTAGAAGCTTAAATTCCGCTGCGTTTATTGCGGCGAATTGAATAACGAATTCCAGTAAGGCCTAAGCCTGCTCCAAAGATGCATGTCCATATGATTTTGGCATCTGCTCCTACTGCCAGAGCGATGACAAAGGCAACCACCCAGCAAGTTATGCCAATAGATACTAAGGTTACAACTGAGCGAATATTTGATGCCATGAGAGAAGAGTAATGGGATTTAACGTAAAAGTAGATGGTAATTGGCGTTCATTTCGCCACCGTAATTACCGCATACTTTTTCCTGCTAACACCATTTCTAATATTGGTAGTTGGGCCCAACGCGTTGCCCAAGATTGGCTTGTCCTAGAACTCACTCACAGCGGAACATACTTAGGAATTGTCACAGCGATTCAATTCACACCTGTGCTGTTTTTCTCACTCCATGGTGGCGCCCTTGCCGATCGATTCAATAAACGAAAACTATTAATGGGCACAAATGCGCTAGGTGCATTCTCTGCAATTGCATTAGGCGTTTTAGTGATGACAAATAACATCCAACTGTGGCATGTCTTTGCATTAGCGGCAGTGCTTGGAATTTCAACTGCAGTTGATGCACCCGTACGTCAAGCATTTGCCGCTGAAATTGTCGGACACGATGATTTACCAAATGCGGTGAGTCTGAATTCTGCAAACTTTAATGCTGGCCGCTTGATAGGACCAGCGCTTTCAGGCTTACTCATCGCAGCTTTTGGCACCGGTCCATCCTTTCTAGTTAACGGTGTTTCTTATCTTTTCGCAATTGGCGCGCTAATGGCAATGAATGAAAAAGAGTTTTTCCATCAGGACCGGCCAAAATCAATGACCAATGTCCGTGAAGGCCTGCGATATGCACTGGCCCGTCCAGATATTTATGTAGTTATGCTGATGGTGTTCTTTTTAGGGACCTTTGGACTTAACTTTCAGATCTTCAACGCATTGATGGCAACCAAAGAATTTGGAAAAGGCCCAGCCTCCTACGGTTTATTAGGAACCTTTGTAGCAATCGGTTCATTTTCCGGAGCTATTGCCTCTGCACGTTTAGAAAGATTTAGAAAGACAAGGTTTGTAATTTTAGCCGGGGGAGTTTTTGCTAGTGCAGTTATGGTTTTATCAATAATGCCTAACTACACCGCTTATGCCATATTCCTGCCCATCTGCGGTGTAACAGCGCTCACGACCATGATTACAGCTAACTCCATTGTTCAAGTGAATAGCGACCCGGCTATTCGTGGCCGAGTAATGGGAATCTATCTTTTAATTTTTATGGGAGGAACACCAGTTGGTTCACCACTTATTGGTGTTATGGCTGAAGTTATTGGAATTCGATTAACAATTGCTAGTTGTGGCGCGATCTCTCTAATTGCAACAACGCTTATTTGGCTCAAATATAAAGATCGAGTTGATGTGCCAGAAGATATATCTGTTGCAGCGGTATTAAAGACCGCTAATGGCAACCAAGACAATTAGGCCAATCAAAACAACTAAAGTAACTATGCGGCGGGTTTTATAGCTCATGAATTATGCCTTTACGTTTTGAGATGGCGTCAACTTTATTAGTATAAATGCGATCACGATTAATACTGGGACCATGATGTATGCACGTGAAATTCCGAAGTTATCACCCAAAAAGCCAAGCAAGAATGGCGCCCCTGCAATTGCGATTCCGGCTCCTAAGGATGATTTACCAACAGCTAAATCGGGGCGATTATCGCTAAAGCCAACTAGACGGATCGCAGATAACGCGAACTGCATAGAGATACCTAAACCAATAACAAAGAGTGAGAGCAAACTGATAACCATGGAGTGCGATAGCCAAAATGCGCTAAAGCCAATGAACTGTAATGCAACTAATCCCAATAGTTGATTATCAAGTTTGAAGTTTCCTAAGACTAGGCCGCCAAACCAGCGACCGATTCCCATGCCAGTTCCAAGTGCAACAATGGCAACGGTTGAGATTGCAGCCGTTGATCCAACACGATCTTTAAGCAGCGCAGCAGACCAGAAGGATGTTGCAAACTCAGATGAGATACAAGCAACAAAACCAAACCAAGCTAACCAAAACTTAGGTGACATCTTTCCACTTTGTGGACCACTTTCATCAGGCACATGATCTTCAACATCTTTTTCGCGCCCTACCAAAATCAAGATAAGTGCAACGGGAAGTGCAAGCAGCAAACCCAATCGCCAAAAATCTCGATACAGGGAAGCTATGGTTCCGATAAGTGCAGTTCCAGTTACAAATCCCACAGATGCGATTCCATTTGCCTGCGGAATGGCAACTTCTGCCGCTTTTCCATAGTGGTGTGACATCGAAGAAAGCATCGTGTTAATAACTATCGAAGTACCGAAACCTGTAATTAAAGTTGCTGGAATTGTAAGTATGACTGGCGGAGATATTACAAAAAGAAACAGCCCCACTAAAAAGATTCCAAGCCCGATCCATTGCGATTTTGCTCGACCAAACTTATGAGCCAAGTGCGGATTGACATATCCGGCAGCAATGGATGCAACTCCCATGGCTGTCCCATGCAGGCCAGCAATAGTCAGTGAAGTGCCCTGATCGGCGCGTAGTAGTGATTGCGCTGGTCCGAAACCGCCTAAATAGAAATTAACAATTGCAGTTTGGGTTGCAACAACCCAGAAAAAGCGATCGCGCTGAAATGTTTTTGGCACTATCTATAACGCCGCAACCACAAAGTCGATGCACTTGGTAAGTGCTTCAACATCACTTGGCTCAACGGCCGGGAACATACCAATGCGCAGTTGGTTCTTGCCAAGTTTGCGGTAAGGCTCGGTATCAACGATTCCATTTGCACGAAGTGCTGCGGCAATCTTTGTTGCATCAATTGCATCATCAAAGTTAATTGTTCCGACGACTTTTGAACGCATAGCTGCATCTGTAACAAATGGAGTTGTGTAGCTAGTTTTTTGCGCCCATGAATACAAGATGTTAGATGATTTCTCGCTGCGCCCAGCTGCAAATGAAAGTCCGCCACCGGCATTCATCCACTCGATCTGCTCTGCAAGCAACATAAAGGTTGCAACGGAGGGGGTGTTGTATGTCTGATCAAGGCGAGAGTTTTCGATTGCGATTGTTAGATCAAAGAAAGCAGGTATCCAACGCCCGCTTGCCTTGATTTTTTCAACACGTGCGATTGCTGCAGGACTCATAATTGCAATCCATAATCCACCATCGGAGGCAAAGGATTTCTGGGGTGCAAAGTAGTAAGTATCAAACTCTTTAGCATCAACGATTATTCCACCAGCAGCACTTGTTGCATCTACAACAACGAGGGCATCACCGATATTTGCAGGGCGGATGATGGGCATTGAAACGCCAGTACTAGTTTCATTATGGGTGAGTGCATATAAATCTATGCCGTCTTCTGCAGCGGCCACCGGATGTGAACCTGGCTCAGAGTTAATAACTGATGGTTGGCCAAGAAAGGGCGCTTCTTTAGATGCACTTGCAAATTTAGAGGAGAATTCACCGAAAACTAGGTGCTGTGAACGGTTTTCAATCAAGTTAAGTGTTGCGATATCCCAAAAGGCAGTTGAGCCACCGTTGCCAAGAATTACTTCATAACCCTCGGGCAGATTAAATAGAGTGTGTAAGCCTTCGCGAACGCGCTTGACAACATTCTTTACTGGTTTTTGTCGATGCGATGTTCCAAGGATCGAAGTTCCACTTGCAGCCAGTGCAGCTAAAGCTTCTGGGCGAATCTTTGATGGCCCACAACCAAAACGTCCATCAACTGGCTTTAAATCTGCGGGAATAATAATTTCTGCGCTCATGGCCTAAGCCTATGGGTAGTACCTATTTAACTCCCAATTGGCATCGCCGTTAGTCCGCTCATAGCGCAATCGATCATGCAATCTGGAATATCGGCCCTGCCAAAACTCAATTGAAATTGGTGTAACACGATAACCACCCCAATGTGGTGGGCATGGAACAGCTGTGCCTTCCGGCCATTTCTTAGCAGCGCCCTCATATCGCTGTTCTAACTCTTCGCGTGATGCAAGTGGAGAAGATTGATGACTTGCCCATGCACCAATTTGTGATCCCCATGGCCGAGTTGCGAAATATTCTTCTGACTCTTTCTGCGAAACTTTTGCAGATAGCCCACTTATTGAAACTTGGCGTTCCATTGCATACCAAGGAAATAACAAACTCACCTGTTCATTATTTTCCATTGCATGGGCTTTACGGGATGAATAATTCGTAAAGAAGGTGAAGCCACCTTCAGAGATATCTTTGAGCAAAACTGTTCGCGTACTAATTGCTAGGTCGCTACCTAGGGTTGAGAGCACCATTGCATTTGCCTCAACGATCATTGGGTTCTCATGGGCTTGGCGTAACCAT
>CAIVDO010000109.1 GCA_903904665.1 uncultured Actinomycetes bacterium
GGCGTATCCCCCGTTGGCTGGGTCAACCAACCTGAAATCACTCTGATTGACATGGCCCTTGATGAACATGAGGTTGCTTGGGCCGCTGCCGGTCATCCACATTCGGTCTACCCAACTTCATTCACCGAGCTACAACGCGTAACCGGTGCAACACCTATGGTTGTTGGCGACTAACCATGAACACTTTAGGAATGATTGCCCTTGTTATAGATGATTATGACGCGGCCATTTCTCACTACATTAATGATCTGGGTTTCACTCTTATTGAAGACACAGTGCTGTCTCCTGAAAAGCGTTGGGTAGTAGTTGCGCCTAGCTCACAAGGTGCTCGAATACTTTTGGCAAAGGCTGCTAACGAGGCGCAAGTAGCCGCGATTGGTAATTCAACTGGTGGTCGCGTTGCCTTCTTTATGTACACAACTAACTTCAACGAGACTTATGAGAGCTATTCATCTAAGGGTATCGAATTCATTGAAACTCCACGCCAAGAGGCCTACGGTCAAGTTGTGGTTTTCAAAGACAACTATGGAAATAAGTGGGATTTAATTGAACAGAAATAGCAACCCCACTAAGGCAAGAATCTTTGAGTGGCTAGGTGTTGCAACTGCAATCGTGTACTCACTGCTGGTTGCTGCAAACATCGGTGCTGAGTTCATTGGCTTCACATTGCTTCTCACATCCTCGGCACTCATTGGTATCTGGGCATATCTAGGAAAGCACAAAGGAATTCTCTTCTTGCAGTTCTTCTATGCAGCAGCTGGCATTATTGGAATGATTCGCTGGTTCTAAATGATCGTTGCCTACTTCTGGACAATTACTCCTAGCCGTATTCCTTTTGCTTTAGTTGCTATGGGGATGGATCGTATTGTTTTGGGTCGCTCTCGAAACGTTGGCTTCTTTAAATCACTTGGCACAGGCAAGGGCGAAACTTTTACACCTTCTGATGCCAATGCATTGCGTTGGGGTTTAATTGCACAAGTTCATGACATTGAAACCTTTGATCAATCTTTTGTAGTTAAGCAGTGGCGTAAAAATAGTGTCAGCGAGTTTCGCGCAGTTCTTGAACCAATCTCTTCTCACGGCCAATGGGCAAAACAAGAACCATTTGTTGCATCAGTAAAAGATTGGACTGGCCCAGTTGCTGCAATTACACGGGCACGTATTAAGTGGCATCAAAACTTTCGCTTTTGGAGCTCGGTGCCACCTGTGACAATCTCCTTAAAATCAGCAGATGGATTGATTTCAGCTATTGGAATTGGCGAAGCACCTATTGGCTTACAGGGCACCTTTTCACTGTGGAGTTCTGGTGAGGCAATTAAGAATTTTGCATATAAGGGCGCAGCGCACCAAAAGGCTATTGCCGACACAAGTACGTATAAATGGTATTCAGAGGAGCTCTTTGCACGCTTTGCCGTGCGCGATATACGCGGTTCGATTAATAGTTAAGTAGGCATATAGGGCAGACTTACTGCCATGTCGATACGCCATTACACGCCAAGACGGCGTCGCCATGGCCAGTTATCGCCTCGTGCTAATAGCTTTCTCATTAGCGTGGTTGCGATCGCGATTTTCTTGCAGATTCTCTATCCGCTTGTAAATGGTGAGTTTTTACGGCTTCTTACTATCAACGTTGTTTACTGGGGCGCAGGTGCAATGTTGTTACATGCTCTCCTTGCTTACGGTGTGCGATATGCCTTTACGTATTTTCTCTTCACTTTTTTCTTTGCCTTAATCATTGAACACATCGGTGTTCTGACCCAATGGCCCTTCGGTGATTATTCATATTCATCCGACTTGGGTCTTAAAATCTTTGAAGTTCCGCTCGTTGTTCCATTTGCTTGGATCATGATGGCTCACCCCGTAATGAGCGCGGCACGTCGTATCGCAGGCCACTGGGTCTTTTTATATGGCGGAGTAGCACTAGCTGCTTGGGATTTATTTCTAGATCCACTTATGGTGGCAGAAGGACGATGGAGCTGGAATGTCACTGGTGCGCACGTGCCTTTTCAGCCAGAGATTCCGCTATCAAATACTTTCGGTTGGCTATTGTGTGGAATGTTCTTAATTGGCGCATTGCATCTGATCACTCCGCGCGAGAAGAAAAAAGGCGGAGCAACTTTTGCTACAACTGATGCATTTATGTTGTGGACGCTTTTTTCAGGTTTTGTTGGCAACTTATTCTTTTTCCATCGCCCAGGTATCGCCCTCTTTGCTGGAGCGATCTTTGGCGCAGTCTTGGCGCCTTACTTCTTTAATCGTTGGTTAGGACGCCCTTAACTTCAATGGATTATGTACTAGGTATTCCAGCCGGGTTAATTCTCTTCATTTGCCTGGTTAACTTTCTAACGATTCGTACCCCCTGGAACGTTTCTCAGATAGAGGAAAAGATCTCTGTTGTGGTTCCGCTGCGCAATGAAGCAGCAAATGTCGCTCAACTCATTGCCTCATTAAAATCTCAGAAGCATTTAACCAATGCTGAGTATGTTTTACTCGATGATAACTCTGAAGACGATACTTTGGCTTTACTGCGCCAACACTGTGCGGGTTTAAGCAATTTCACTGTCATCTCTGGTTCCCCACTTGCCCAAGGTTGGATTGGTAAGACGTGGGCACTTGCGCAACTGATGCAGGCTTCACAGGGTGAAATCATTATCAGTATCGATGCCGATGTAATCCTTGAAAACGATGCAATCAGCCGCGGCGTTACTTTGTTGAAGAGCTCTCACCTAGATTTTATCTCTCCTTATCCAGCACAGCTTGCCTATACCTGGTCAGAGAAAGTGATTCAGCCTCTCTTGCAATGGTCCTGGATGTCAACGGTTCTTTTGCGCATCGCAGAGCGAACATCTCGAAGTTCTATGGTTGTTGCCAACGGTCAGTTCTTTATCGTGCGCAGAGCAGCGCTAGAAATGATTGGCGGATATGAATCTGTTAAAGGAAATGTCTTAGATGATGTTTTCTTAGGCCGAGCATTAGTTAAAAGCGGTGCACATGGCTGCGTTGCCAATGGGGCAGCTATCGCTTCAACGCGCATGTATTCCTCTTTTAAAGAGATTGAAGCGGGGTATGGAAAATCTCTGCATGCAGCTTTCGGATCACCCTTTGGCTCACTCATCGCCATTGCTTTCATATTTATCACTGGCATCGCTCCCCTTATCGCCGGTATCACAGGTTCATATGTGGCCTGGTGTGCCTATGGCGCAGTTACTCTTACTCGCACAATGAGTTCTATTAAATCTGGTAAGAGCGGTATGGATGCATTTTTACATCCCCTCTCATCTGCATTGCTTATCTATCTAATTATCTACTCATGGTTTATGCGCGGTGAGGTTCAATGGAAAGGCCGCACACTGTGAAGATCGTTGTAATAGGTGCAGGCATGGGCGGCATGATGTCAGCTGCACGCCTTGCTAAAGCTGGCCATGAAGTCATCTTGTATGAAGCATCTGATCGCGTGGGCGGAAAACTACATACTGAATGGATCGGCAAAGTTGCCTTTGATACCGGGCCCTCTCTTTTAACTCTGCCTGCGGTCTATAAAGATTTCTTTCAACGTACCGGAAAACATTTAGGTTTGATGTGTGAAATCAAGGCCGTTGATCCATCTTTTGACTACCGTTTTGCCGATGGCACCAGCGTTAACTTTGCCAACTTATCTAGGTATCACACGCTTAATAACCTGCGCGCTGTATATGGTGAAGATGTTGCACGCCAATGGGATCAGATGATGCGCAGAGCTGAAAAGATGTGGGATGTTTCGCGCGAACCATTTATTGAAAATGAACTTCGTTCACCTTTTTCATTAATCAAGCGGTTCTCACTTATTCGTGATCTAAAGATTATTGCGCCATGGAAATCTCTGCGCGATTTTGCAACACAAGAACTGCCCGACCAACATCTTCGCTACATCCTTGATCGCTATGCAACATATAGCGGATCAGATCCCCGTAAAGCGCCTGCAGTCCTAGCTAGCATCGCCTTTGTTGAGGAGGCCTTCGGTGCATGGCATATTAAAGGTGGGCTTGGAACTTTGGCCACGCTTGTGCACGAGCGAGCCGAGAAACTGGGCGTTACTTTTCACCTCAACTCCCCCGTTAAAACTATAAATCTTTCTAAGGGCACAGCAACTGGAATCACTTTAGAAAGCGGTGAAGTAATAGCCGCTGGGGCAGTTATCGCTAACGCAGATGCATCATTGATCTATAACCATCTGATCACTGGCAAAATTCGAAAGATTAAGAAGGTTCGAAAGAA
>CAIVDO010000110.1 GCA_903904665.1 uncultured Actinomycetes bacterium
GGTGCAACTAAGGCCGAAATGCCTGATACACCTGAGGATCTTGCTGAAGCACCCACTGCTTAGTAATTAAATGACACAAAGACAAGAATTTCGAACTTTAAAAACTTTTGCAGAGTTTGAAATTCGTGAATACCTGCCATGCGTAGTTGCCGAAGTTAAAACTTCTACTAACTATTCCGAGGCTGGAAGTTCTGCTTTCCGATCACTCTTTGGCTATATCTCTCAAGGAAATAAAACTGAGGAGAAAATAGCTATGACTGCGCCTGTGATTACTGCGCAAAGATTAGACAATTTGTCCGAGGATCAATGGTTTGTCTCATTTGTGATGCCCGCCGGAAGCACATTAGCTGACATGCCTCTGCCAATTAATTCAAAGGTTGTTTTGCGCGAAATTGGTGCAGAGATTTGTGTTGCTGCTTCATTTCGCGGGAAAGCAACTTCTGCCTTATCTGCCAAGAAAATCGCTGCACTTCGCGCTGCTGCCGAAAAGGAAAACGTGCTCCTTTCTCAAGAGACCAGAGTCGCTCGCTTTGATCCACCATTTAAGCCCGGCTTCATGCAGTACAACGAGATTGTTATTCCAACTATTTAAGCGTTGCCAGCAAAATTCTTTAATGGATCACCACTAAGCCTGAAAACCGTCCATTCATCCATGGCCACTGCGCCTATGGATTTATAAAGTTCAATTGATGGTTCATTCCAATCTAAAACCCACCATTGGAATCGTTCGTATCCACGTTCAACGCAGATCTTTGCAAGGGTTTTTAGAAATCCCATTCCAAAACCTTTGCCACGATAGGCAGGATCAACATAGAGATCTTCTAAATACAGACCCGGTTTACCCAGCCATGTTGAGTAGTTTAGGAACCAGATTGCGATACCGATTACTTGGCCATCTACTTCAGCAACATGACAGTAGGCAGTTGGCTTGTCGCCAAAGATTGTTTCTTCGATTTGCTGCAACGTTGCTTTAGCCTCTAGCGGGGCTTTTTCATACTCAGCTAAATCTTTAATTAACTGCAGGATGCGCGGCCCATCTTCTTTAACGGCTACGCGAATCCCAGACGTAATCATTGTGGGAGTCTATAACGGTTACGGGGGATGGCTTCAATAAGTAAATCCTCTTGCAGGGTTTTAATGGCTTTTTCTACTTGTGACTCATCTAGCCAGAGTTTCTTGATTGCGTTCTCGGTAAGTGATTCATTTTCGCGCAGGGCTTGAACAATCGTGCCGCGGCATTTTCTATCGGTGCCGTGCCAATCCTGCGCTTTACGCACGAGATCAGTTTTTGGATAACCATTCTTGCGCCAGTTGCATTGACTGATAACTGGGCATTGTTCGCAGATTGGATTTTTGGATGTGCAAACAAGTGCGCCGAGCTCCATTGTTGCAGCAGCCCAAATATGAGCATTCTTGGCTGGTTGTAGAGCAAGGCGTGAAGCTTTCTCTTTAGATGTTGGCGCAGGTTTTGGATGCTCATTACCATCGATTATTCGTGTCAATAATCTGCGTATGTTTACATCCAGAACGAGTGTTTGTTTTTCAAAGGCAAAAGCTGCAATTGCAGCGGCGGTGTATTCACCGATTCCAGGAAGAGTTTGCAATGTTTCAATCTCTTGCGGCACCTGGTTATTGAAATCATCGGCGATGATTTGTGCGGCTGCATGTAAACGCAGAGCACGACGCGGATAACCAAGGCGGCCCCAGGCGGTAATAACTTGTGCTGGAGTTGCCTTCGCTAAATCCTTAGGTGTTGGCCAACGATTCATCCATTCATCCCACTTAGGAAGAACGCGATTAACTGGAGTTTGTTGCAACATATATTCGCTAACCATGACGCCCCAAGGCGTTGTGTTGCGCCAAGGAAGATCGCGTTTGTTTTTCTTAAACCAGGAAACTATTGGCTTTTCAAGCGCGTTCATTCGCCAGTTATTTTTACCCGTTTGAGTGCTTGATCAAGGCGCGAAACTTCAACGATTTCCATGCCAGCTATCTTTGTTTCAGATCCAGTTGGAACCAGTGCGCGTTTAAAACCTAATCGAAACGCCTCTTGTAATCGGCGATCTACGCCGCTGACTTTGCGGATTTCTCCAGCTAAACCAACTTCACCGATTGCGACCAAATCAGATGGCAGAGCTAATCCTTTAGCAGCAGATGCGACGGCTAAAGCAAGGGCTAAATCAGCAGCTGGTTCAGACATCTTCATGCCACCAACAGTTGCTGCATAGACATCACGGCCACCAACTCGTACTCCTGCGCGTAGTTCGAGCACAGCTAAAGTCATTGATGTGCGGGCAGAATCAAGGCCAGAGACAACTCGGCGGGCATTACCAAAATCATTTTCGCGACCCTGGCTAACTAGCGCTTGAATTTCAGCAAGTAATGGTCGACGACCTTCGAGCGTAACTGTGACACAGGTTCCGGGTACTGGTTCGGCATGACGAGAAGTAAAAAGACCTGTGGGATCTAGAACAGATTCGATTCCTGAATCACTTAAATCAAAACAACCAACCTCATCAGATGCACCAAATCGGTTTTTAATTGCGCGGATTAAACGAAGACGCGAATGACGTTCGCCTTCGAACTGCAAAACAACATCAACGATATGTTCAAGAAGTCTAGGACCTGCAATAGAGCCATCTTTAGTCACATGGCCAACAAGCAACAATGTGATATCGCGATCTTTACAGATTCGAATAAGTGCGCCGGCAACTTCGCGGACCTGTGTAACACCACCAGGTGAACCATCAGCGGTACTGCTGCCAATTGTTTGAACTGAGTCGATAATCAATAACTGTGGCTTAACGGCATCGATATGTGCGATGACTGCGCCTAAATCAGTTTCGGAGGCAAGAAATAATTGTGGGTCGATTGCCTTGATTCGTTCTGCGCGCAAGCGAACTTGTGAAGCAGATTCTTCACCGCTTACATAGAGTGCAGAGATTCCTTTAGCTGCAGTTTGCGCAGCGACAGATAGAAGTAGCGTTGATTTACCAACGCCTGGTTCGCCCGCTAACAAAATTGCAGCGCCAGGTACTAATCCGCCGCCTAATACGCGATCGAGTTCAGATACTCCAGTTGGGCGTGCATGTGCGGCCGATAGATCAACATCACCGATAGGCGTTGCTTTGCTTGTTACATTTCCTGGAACAAGTGAGAGTTTCTTAGGCGCAGCAAGCTCTTCAACGCTGCCCCAGGCCTGACATTCCCCGCAGCGACCAACCCATTTTTGTGAACTCCAACCGCATTCACTGCAGCGGAATGGATCTTTTTCTACTTTGGCCATGGGTAGAGCCTAGAACTAACTACTGACTAATTCTTCTGGGCGGCAAGTGTTGCTGGATGCTGGATAACAAAGAGCGGTAATGAGCGGCTTTGCGCATCCTTAATTCCAGCTACTCGAATATCGCATAAACGTGCGAGTTCGGAATAGGCAGCCTCACCCATAAGTTTCTGGAGTTCGTACTTGTTGGAGATATACACCGGCTGACTACCCACGTGCGCTTCAGGGTTACTGGTGCAGTACCAATCGAAATCTTCTCCGCCATCTCCCCAAGCCAGGCGTTCGTATTCACCGATAACGGTGATTGAGTATTCGCGCTCGCCAACTTCGCGAGTTTCAAAGCTACGGCGTAATGGTAACTGCCAGCACACATCTGGCTTTGTATCAACAAAGTGCTTATTCTCTTTAATTGCTAAGTGGTGAAGAACGCAACCAAATGAACCAGTGAAACCTTCAGCTTCATAACCTTTACGGTTTAAGAAAATACATCCATCTTCAACGCGACGTGTTTTGCGATCGCCATCTTCATCTTTTTCTGAAATTCGTAGTGGTCCGCCAGGTTTCTTTGGACGGGCCTCTGAATAAAACTGCCACATGTCAGGGGTTAAGTAAGCAGCAGCTTTATCAGTGCGCTCCTCATCTGCTTCATCGGTATACATGGCACCTTCAGTGCAGCAACCAGAGTTTGGTTGATTTTTAAATACACCTTGGCAACCATCGCCGTAAATACAGGTCCACAATGAGGTCAACCATGTGAGGTCGCACTTGAAGATTTCTTCTTCGTCATTAGGGTCGGTAAATTCAACCCAATCACGCGCAAATCCCGGCTTTAATTCAGACATAGTCGCAGAGCCTACAGGCATAAAGGTAGGCTTGTTA
>CAIVDO010000111.1 GCA_903904665.1 uncultured Actinomycetes bacterium
CTTAGTATTAATAACAATACTCAATCAGTAGAAATTTCAAATGCTCCACCTCTCTATTTATCCAATTCTAATGCTGTCATTTTTGTCAGAAATGAAAAAGAAGCCGTTCTTTCAATTTTTATAGCAATACTTTTTGAATTTATCCCTAGGCTTACTTCAGATAAAATCTTGGACTCCGCGAGTAAATTCCTTATGATAATGAAAATGGACCAGATCGATTTAATGAATTGGTTGTATACGAATGGCTATCTCAAACATAATATTTCACCTCCACGTAGTGTCGATGTAAAACCTTCAACAATCGATATCAAAAATAAAGATCAGAATGACGAAGAGATCAACGATGAAGAGGATATGGATCTCGATGCAGATTCTTCTGCGGCGTTCGATGAAAGTACAGATGAAGTTGGTCAGGAGAATCAACCAGACAAATCTCAAGTTCGCATTTCAACAGATTCTGATTCAGAACCTAATCGGAATCTGCCAAAATCAAAAAATGGCGATAGCCATTCACATTCTGCAGATGTGCCATCAAGTAATTCACCATCAGGAAAAAGAGATTTGCCAGATTTCCTTAAGAAATCTGGAAGTGTGCCGCCAAAAGAGCCCGAAAATGGGGGGAGTAAACAGAGGCAAGTCAGTCCATCAAGCCAAAACGGAGATGCTTATAATCGCAAACAGAATTACAAAGGCAAAAGGCGTAGAAGTGGATTTGCGCACGCTGAAGCTGAAAAAGGGGACGGGCTTGGCAACATTCACAATATAGAGGTCGATAAGGGCGGCGTGGAGTGGGTGAAATCCAAAGAGTGGGAGATTGGGCGCACTGTTATAGACATGAATGAGACGATAAAGAATCACGAAGGTTTTGACCTAATCAGTATTAGTGAATCGAATCCAAATGACGTTAGATATATCGAAGTAAAGTCTTGTTCTGGATACTGGCCCGATCTTGGTGTTGGGTTGAGTAGGAAACAATTTGAAACAGCAATTCTGGGCGGAATCCAGAGCTGGATTTATGTAGTAGAAAATGTCATGGAATCGGACTCCATGAAGAGGTTGCACCGAATTCAGAATCCCTGGGAAAATATCCTGTCGGTCTATTTTGACCCTGGCTGGAGAGACATCGCAGAAGTCTCGGCACAACAGAACCCCATTAGTCTTGTGAAAGGCTTACGCATTTTGCACCAAGGTAAGCGGTTTGGCTGGATAGCTTCTGAACCGACGAGACAAGGTCAATCGATTCACTGCAGGATATTATTTGATGATACATCCAGTGAGGAAACGGTCCGATGGGATGATCGCTATTTTGAAGTTGTAACGGGCGAAGATGATAATTCCTGATCTCACAGATGGAGAGTTGAACTTACTGCAGTCAAGTGCCGAAGCCAAAGTTTATAAGGCGATTAGGAACTATTGTCCAAAGACTTACCTAGTTCTTTTTCAAATTGGCTGGATAGCACCCAAAGAAAAGTCTGGATACTCCGATGGAGAAATAGATTTTATCATTTACGACCCCAAAAGGGGATTTTTAGTAATTGAAGTGAAGGGTGGTGGGATATCTAGTAACCCTGAAACAGGAAAATGGTTTTCAACAGATAGAAGTGGTCAAGAACATCCGATCAAAGACCCAATTAAGCAAGCCCTAAATGCAAAGCACGCAATTTATAGAAAGTTAAAGAAATTCAATAAATTGAGTGATTTTCCCTTTGCGTCTTCTGCGAGCGGTCATTCGGTATTTTTTCCAGATATTAAATTCAACAGTTCACTCGTCAAGCCAGATTGCGAACGTCAGATGATTGGAACGGCTGAGAATCTGACAAATATAGGTGACTGGATAGAAAAGGCTTTCGAGTTTTGCTCAGGAGATTATTCAATTGGGCCAGGACTTGCGGGCATGGAGTTAATGAAACAAACTTTTGGTAGACCAGTAAGTGCGAATGCCTTGACCAGTTCAAACATAGAGTTAGCAGAAAAGCGAGTATTGGAACTGACTTCAACTCAAAGCTCATTGTTGTCCTTTATTAAGTCGCGCCGCAGAGCAATCATCAGCGGCGGTGCCGGCACTGGAAAAACAGTGCTCGCTGTCGAGAAAGCGAGAGAACTCGCAGCAGACGGCTATAAAACCCTCGTTACTTGCTATAACCGACCTCTTGCAGACTTTTTAAGATTCAATCTAGCGTCAGAGGAGAATATTTCAGTATTAGATGTGCATCAAATAGCTAAGCGATACATTGATGCTGCGAATACTGCAACCAAGCGAAACCTAATTGAAGAAATACAAGAAGTACATAGAGGTGCGGATCTTTGGGATGTAATTATGCCAATCGCACTATGGGACGCAGCAGAATTCGTTGAAACACGTTTTGATGCCATCGTCTGCGATGAGGGGCAAGATATACCCGAAGATTTTTGGATGCCTCTACAAAGAATATTATCTGATTTTGATAATTCACCATTCTTCATTTTCCGCGACGAAAACCAGGATATTTTCAAACGCACAACCTCAAGTGTATTTGAGGAAATTCCGTTTAATCTTGGCATTAATTGTCGAAACACTTCTGAAATTCATGCTTATGCTTATCAACACTACCGCGGTCCAGCTGTCACTGCACCAAATACCTCAAATATCCCAGTTACGAATTTAACTATACGAGGAATAGTTGAGCAATCAGATTTAATTACTGTTCAAATAAGACAAATGCTGACAGATCCTGGAATTTCTCCAAGTGACATTGTCGTATTGATTTCATCAGCCGAAAACTCGAGCCGTATGAAGGGAGAGTTAGCCCAGAAAAAGATATCCAATTCAATTAACTGGACTGCTAACCATAGGCAGAGTGGTAATGAAGTGCTCATAGAAACAGTCAAGAGATTTAAAGGATTGGAAGCACGAATTGTATTTTTGTGGTTAGACGATGGGGGATTACTACCTATTGAAGGTGAAGAGTTGTATGTAGGTGCCTCTAGAGCACGCTCGCAACTCGTGATTATTTCTACGGCGGCTAAAATCTCATCATAAGTAGTGAACTGCCATTGCTATTCGACAGAACAGGCACAGCCCGTATGGTTGTAAATTCATATTCTCAGGCAGAAACTTGCCACCTAAGTTAGATACATCGTCTCAATAAAAGACTGAACTTTCTTAAGGTCAGCTTTAGCCGGGTGCTCAATCTCCACCTCGATTGAATCACCGCTCACATTCAAGCGTGTGCTTAATATTTTTTGGTCTGGGTTCATTTCGTATTGCAGGACTAACGATTTCATAAACTGATCAACGAGAGGACGAGGAAGGCGCGAAGAACTAGTTCTGATCTCTACCTTCTTCCCATTGATATTAAGCGATTGCTCTATATGGCGCTGGATTACTGATGAACTGCGCCCCGGTCTTTCCACGTGCTTACTTGCACTTGCACTTAAGCGATTTGAGCGGTGCTCATAATCAGCCAGCAGTTTCTTGTAAATATCTTTGTCAGAGCTTTCATACACATCTAATAACTGTGCAAACTCATCAGAAATTGTAGAACCTCGGCCCTGAGCATTCCTGCCTGCGTCTTTAAACTTTGCATGCGCAGCTACATAGTTTCCAAAACGCCGTGCATAAGCTCTTGCCACAACTGTGTCAAAGAGTCGGGGAGAGTCTCCGCGGTTGGGATTTGAGCGCCCATTCAAAGCACGGTTGATTCGTCCTTGCATTGGAAGAAAGGTTCGTAGGTGTGCCTCGACTTCAACAAGCCACTTCTTGAAGTTGTCTTCATTTTCAATACGCGTAGTATTGAGATTGTTGCTAGATGCAACCCACTCAGATAGCTGCGCCTTTGTATATCCGAGCTCTTGGAAAATGGCATCTGGTGCTTTAGGCCCATAAAAGATATTGCGAATGCTATTGATTGATGAGCGCATATGACGCATGTAATTTACAATTGACATTGGATAGCGTGTGTAATTCAAAATTGTTTGCGACAACTCGAAGGCAGCTTCTTCATCTAACCCCTCGACCATCAGAGAATTTCTGACTCTGGCCGCACCGGAAGATCCCGGGTATGACCAGAGCGTCTGGGTGATTGCTTCTATGGTCACCTCAGACTTGAGAGCGGGGTAGTCCTTGGCCATTTGGTGGGCTTTGCCATCGAATTGGAGAATCACCTGGATTGTTTTGGGCAGAATTTCGCCCACCATCGCTTCTTTGACCTGGCTGCCCTCATCGTCTAACTGCTCTAGGGCAGCGTCAACAAGCTCATTGGCAGTGAGGGGCAAGCGAATTGTCATATGTGTCCTATAGGTTGTTGAGCGTGATATCGGAAGGTTAGCACAGATAAGTGACATACCCGGGAATATCCAGGCTTGTGCATATGTTATTGACAGTGGCTAGAAAAGGTAAGTAAGGTTAAGCCACTTACCTTCCGAACAACCGGTTCGGGCCTGACCGCTAAAGGAGCGATCGAAATGAAGTTAAAAAGCATTACTCGCAGTCATGAATTAAAAGAAGAACTTCTAGATCACGAAATGGCACTTGTGGATCTTGCAATAAACAGCCGCAAAAGCCACTTACGTTCTATCGACGAATTGGATCGCCGGGAAGTAGCACCAAAGCAGCGCAAGAAGTGCGTTACAAATAAGCGCGCATTTCGGGACAAGAAGGAAGCTGATCGCGTCCTGCATTTCATCATGAACAATCGCAAAGAAGCAGAAGCTACGGGCGGCCATTATCGATTCGTCCAATATCGCAGTTATCGCTGTCCATGTGGCTCCTTCCATCACTCATCAAAGCCAGACCTCTCATCGATTGGAGTATTAAATGTTGCCTGAAATTTCACTCATCGAAGAAGCCCTCCGCGGGCATCTAGGGATCAAGTTCGGGAAATTAACGTTAAAGGAATTTAACGTTACAACCACTTATAAGTACCCACAGGGTCAGATGATCCGCAAAACCACAATTACCGAAATCGTCCGCGATGGCGTTGTAGTTAAGAGTTTCATGAAGAAA
>CAIVDO010000112.1 GCA_903904665.1 uncultured Actinomycetes bacterium
AATTCTAGTTCGTCAGCGCGGAACACATTTTCACCCAGGCAAGAACGTTGGACGCGGTAAGGACGACACACTATTTGCTTTGGCAGCTGGTGCAGTTGAGTTCGGTCGCGCTCGCGGACGCCGCGTAGTCAATGTTGTGGTTCCGGTAGCTCTGTAAAAGCTTTCTCTATAAAGGGCGAGCCGTAATCACACGGCTCGCTTTTTTATTTTCTTAAAGGAAGGGAGTACATGCCATGACAACATTTGTTGATCGTGTAACTCTCTACGCCTGCGCCGGAAAAGGTGGCGATGGCTGCGTTTCAGTTAAGCGCGAAAAATTTAAACCACTTGGTGGTCCAGATGGCGGTAACGGTGGACGCGGCGGCGACATCATTCTTATCGTGGATCCAAGTGTTACAACGCTTCTTGATTTTCACCACTCACCACATCGTAAAGCCACATCAGGTCATCAGGGTTATGGCGATCGCAAAGATGGACACCAGGGTGAAGATTTAATTCTCGGAGTTCCAAATGGAACGGTTATTTTCGATGACAAAGGCGAACAGATCGCTGACCTTGTTGGCAGTGGAACCGTATTTGTTGCAGCTCAAGGTGGTTTTGGCGGTCTTGGAAACATGGCGCTATCTTCATCAAAGCGCCGTGCACCAGGCTTTGCATTACTTGGTGAACCAGGTGAAGAGCGCACATTATTTCTTGAACTTAAATCAGTTGCCGACATTGCTTTAGTTGGTTATCCAAGTGCAGGAAAATCCTCACTTATTGCCGCGATTTCTGCCGCCCGTCCAAAGATCGCTGACTATCCATTTACAACCTTGGTTCCAAATCTTGGTGTTGTTCAAGCTGGCGAAACTCGTTTTACAGTTGCCGATGTTCCAGGATTAATTCCAGGTGCTAGCCAAGGTAAAGGTTTAGGTCTTGAATTTCTTCGCCATGTAGAACGCTGTGTTGCACTTGTGCATGTTCTTGACTGTGGCACCTTAGAAACTGATCGTAATCCAGTTCAAGATTTAGAGATCATTGAAAATGAACTTGCGATTTATGGTGGTCTAGAAGATCGCGTACGTATTATCGCCCTTAACAAAACAGATCTGCCTGATGGCAAAGCTATGGCAGATATGGTTGAAGGCGAACTACGTGAGCGCGGTTACGAGGTCTATCAAGTTTCCGCCGCTTCGCGTGTGGGTTTACAGGATTTAACTTATGCAATGGCACGTTTGATTCAAAAAGATCGAGCTGCAGCAGCTGCCGTTGAAGTGCGCACTCGAATCGTCTTGCGTCCAGTTGCAGTTGATGACTCTGGCTTTGCAGTTAAGGCAAATGCTGATGGCTCATTTAATGTGCGCGGCAAGAAAGTTGAACGTTGGGTTCGACAGACTAACTTTAAAAACGCAGAAGCAATTGGTTACCTAGCCGATCGACTTGCACAACTGGGAGTTGAAAAAGAGTTATTCAAGCAGGGCGCAGTTGCCGGAAGTGAAGTGCGCATTGGTGATGGACTGACTCAAGTTGTATTTGATTGGGAGCCAACTATTGAAGCCGGGGCTGAACAGTTAGCCGGCCATTTGCATCGCCGTGGTGAAGATTCACGTCTTGAATCGACCTGGCAGCAAACCGAGCGTATTGATGATGTTTTAAGTGATGACGAGATTGCAAAGCAGTGGGAATACAACGTTGAAGACCCAAACTCACCTAGGATTTCATTACCAGCTGAAAATACCGAGGATGGAGATGACAAGTGAGCCGAGCGCAGATTACTTCTGCACAGCGCATCGTTATCAAGATTGGCTCCTCCTCTCTTACAGGTAAAGCTGGTTCTGCCCTAGATGCTGGCGCCGTTAACAAACTTGTAGATCTTGTTGCAGCTTGCCGTGCTCGCGGGGCCGAGGTTGTAGTTGTTTCATCTGGTGCAATCGCTGCAGGTTTAGCTCCACTTGGCTTAACCACACGCCCAAAAGATTTAGCCACTCAGCAAGCCGCTGCATCTGTCGGCCAAGGTTTACTTATCGCCGAATACACCCAGAGCTTTAACCGCCATGCAATTACAGCATCCCAAGTTCTGCTAACAACTCAAGACGTTGTGCGCCGTTCGCATTATCAAAATGCACAGCGCACTTTGTATCGCTTACTTCAGCTAGGTGTTGTTCCGATCATTAATGAAAATGACACTGTTGGAACAGGTGAGATTAGATTTGGCGATAATGATCGCCTTGCCGCACTCGTTGCATTGCTCATTAATGCCGACTTACTTGTTTTAGTTTCAGATATCGACGCTCTTTATGATGCACCTCCAACACAGGCAGGGGCTAAGCCAATCCACGAAGTTGCATCTATTGCAGATGTTGAAGGCGTTTCACTGGGTGGAGCTGGAACCTCTGGAGTTGGAAGTGGGGGAATGGTTACAAAAGTTGAGGCTGCGCGAATTGCAACATCAGCTGGAATCCCAATGCTGCTGACATCCTTAGAAGATTCCGATAAATCACTTGCCGGTCAAGAGTTTGGAACGCATTTTCATGCCCAAGCAAGTAAAACAACCTCAAGACTTTTGTGGCTAGCACATGCAACAAAACCAAACGGTAAGTTAATTGTGGATGCTGGCGCAGTTAAAGCCATTCTTGAACGTGGTGTCTCATTATTACCGGCTGGAGTAACGGCAGTTGAAGGCGAATTCATCGCAGGCGATGCTATTGAAATAGTTGGTCCAGATGGCATCGTTATTGCTCGGGGCCTTGTTGCATTTGATTCAGAGGATCTTCCTCAGATGCTTGGCCGTTCTACAAAAGAACTTGCAGCAGCGTTAGGCGCAGAGTACGAGCGCGAACTAGTTCACAGAGATGATTTAGTTCTGCTCTGAAATAGCTTTTAAGACCGGTGCAACTTTTGCACTTTGGCCATCGGCACTTGTTGGCTCATCACTTAACTTCACGATGACGCTCTTGTGTGCAGAATCCATCCAGACAAACTGTCCATGTAGACCTAACATTAAATTGATTCCAGGATATGGATGCCACACTTGTGCGCCATAACCCCATCCGTAATCAAGGGTTACTGCTGGAGTAGATATGCGAGATAACCAGGCAGCGCTAATAATCTTCGATGTTGGATTAATGAGTTCGTAACCGATACGCGCATAGTCACGTGCGGTGGCATTAAAGCAGCAGAAAGCCTTTTCAGTTCCACCGACTCGATCAACGTTCCATGTGGCATCGTGAGCAGCACCGGCAACTTGCCAGATATTCTGACTATAGAAATCAACTAAAGACTGACCAGTTACTTTCTTAATAATCATTCCAAGCATCTGCGTATCAACTGAACGATATTCGGCAAAAGTTCCTGGATCCTCTTTCATCTTTCGATTGTGCATCAGGAACCAATCAACATCGGTAGATGCGTACATTTGGGCAATAGCAACGCCCCAACCAGATGGACCAGTTGGATAGTTATCAGAAACGCCAACTCCGCCCTTCATATCAAGCAAATCCTTGATGGTGACTTTGTCGAAAGAAGTTCCAGCTTTGAACTGCGGCAAGATACTGACAAAAGTATCACTCTCTTTTAGCTTGCCTGCATCAATGAGTTTGCCAATCATCAATGATGTCATTGTCTTTGCAACTGAATATGAAGGTAATCTGGTTGTTGCACCCATCCCGTTGTAATACTTTTCAAAGGTAATTGCGCCATCACGAATAACTAAAAATGCATTGGTATGAGTCGCTGCTATAAATTGATCAAAAGTAATTGTTGTTCCATCAAAACTAACATTGGCCGGCATCTCTTCACTGCCAGATTTCCAAGCAGCTGGTGTTGTGGATGCCGCAATTGTGTGGGCCGGCATCAGATTTGGCGTCTTTGATGCTGGCGCTAATCCCAACTTAATGGCGGCGATTGGTTCGGGATATCGGATCGCCTTTGTTAAACCAAAGAGGGCAACATAAATAACGAGGACGACAACGAGGATTTTGCGGATTAATTTGATCACG
>CAIVDO010000113.1 GCA_903904665.1 uncultured Actinomycetes bacterium
ATCAATAGTTGAAACATAAGGCATCGATGCAACGGCGACAGAAATTCCTTGGGCAGCAAGCTCTTTAGCTGCAGCAACTGCAACTGTGCCGACAGAGCCTGAAAAAATTAATGTTCCAGAGCTTCCACTTGAAACTTCATTGATGGCACCACGTGAAGCCTTTGGTTCATTTGTATGGATTGCTGGCTCATTGCTCTTGCCTAAGCGTAAGTACGTAGGCTTTTTCGAAGCGATGATCAATGGGGTCAAGGCACTTGTTTCTGCAGGATCGGCAGGGACGATAACTTCCATGTTAGGAAGTGCCCGCAATACAGCAATATCTTCAAGGGCGTGGTGGGTATAGCCCTGGCTGCCGTATGCATAGCCGGCACCAACTGAGACGATCACGACGGGGTTGTTCATCAAACAGACATCGTTTCTGATCTGTTCTAGACAGCGAAGCGTTGGGAAGTTGCCGATGCTATAAACAAAAACCCTTTTTCCAGTCGATGCATACCCAGCGGCCATACCCATCATGGCCTGTTCATTAACTCCTGAGTTAATAAATTGTGCGGGAAGCTCTTTTTGAAAAGTATCCAAAACACCATAACCAAGATCACCGGTCATTAAAATAATATTTGGATCTTTTTTGGCTGCTTCAAGCAGCGTCTTAACAAAGGTATCGCGCATCAGTAATTCTCACTCAGCTGTTCAAAAGCCTTTGTTACATCATCTGGTGTGGGTGGTCTGTAGTGCCACAAGACGCTGTTTTCCATAAAGTTAACGCCTTTACCTTTTGTTGTATCGGCAATGATGCACTTAGGTCCGCTTTGCATAGAAATCGATTTAGCCAGTAATTCGTAGTCATGGCCAGGAACTGTCTCGGCCTGCCAACCAAATGCAACCCACTTATCGGCAAATGGTTCAAGCTTTAACGTATCTTCTGTAAAGGTCAGCGATTGAATTTTATTGCGATCAACGATGACAACTAAGTTATCTAGTTCATGGTGGTTAGCGATCATTGCCGATTCCCATGTGGTGCCTTCATCGCATTCACCATCTGACATAACAACAAATACTCGCCCCTTGGCGCCACTTTTCTTACGTGACATGGCGATACCAAGACCATAAGGAAGACCGTGGCCTAATGAACCGGTAGAAAGTTCAACACCGGGAACACCTTTAAATGTTACGTGGCCACCAAGAGGTGCATCGTTTTCGCAATACTTTGCTAGCCATTCATGTGGGAAAAATCCTTGCAAAGCCAAGACTGAATACAGAGCAGATGCTGAATGGCCCTTCGACAAAATGACGATATCTCTGTCGGCGGCATCAAGATTATTAGGCGAAATATTGGCAGCACCTGAATATAAAACACTTAAAATATCAACAACAGAAAGTGCCGAAGCCACGTGCGATGCCTTAGCAGCACTGGTCATTGAGATGATTTCATGGCGGGCGGCAAGGGCAAGATCTGCAGCTTTTGTGAAGGGTGCAGAGCTTTTAGTCATCGTCACAACCCTTCAACTCGTTTAAATACGTGGGCAAGGATAGTAATATATGGCCCAAGATACCGCTTCCATAATCCTTGGGAGTCCGTGCCGTTAGATTTTAGATCGAGTCTCTTTAAGGGGGAATCCGTGAAAGCGGTAATTCTTGCAGGTGGTTTAGGAACTCGTCTTCGCGAAGAGACCGAGTACCGCCCAAAGCCGATGGTTGAAATCGGTGGGCGCCCGATTCTTTGGCACATTATGAAAACTCTATCTACGCAGGGCATCAATGACTTTGTAATCTGCCTTGGCTATAAGGGCGATTATATTAAAGATTTCTTTATGAACTACGAAGCTCGCACACATGACATCACCGTCAAATTAGGCGATGACGAGGGCATGATCCAGCATTCAAAAACAAGTACCGAAAACTGGACCGTCACTCTTGCCAACACTGGGCTAACAACTATGACTGGTGGGCGAATTCATAACATCAAGCAGTATGTTGCGGGCGAAAAATTCCTGTGCACATATGGTGACGGCGTTGCAGATATTAATCTTAAGGCTCTGACTTCTTTCCATGAATCACATGGCAAGATCGCAACTGTCACAGCAGTGCGACCAACTAATCGATTTGGCGCCATGCAGATTGATGAAAATGAGACAGTTACAGAGTTTGCTGAAAAACCACAGGCTGAAAAATGGGTAAATGGTGGCTACTTTATTTTTGAACCAGGCATCTTTGACTACCTTGACTCACAATGTGTATTAGAAAAGGCGCCTCTTGAAAATCTCTCTAAAAAGGGTGAGTTAAAGTCTTACAAGCATGAAGGCTTTTGGCAGCCAATGGATACTTTCCGCGAATCTCAAGAACTCAATGAGCTCTGGGACAACAACGAAGCTCCTTGGAAAATTTGGTGATTTATTGTTATGTCTAATCTCTTGAAGGATTACTCAGGTAAGAAAATATTAGTCACAGGCCATACTGGCTTTAAAGGGGCTTGGCTTGCACGGATTCTTGTTTTAGCCGGCGCCGACGTTTATGGCCTCGCCCTTGAAGCTGACACAAACTCATTATTTGATGTTGCCGGCGATTTGGGTTTTAAAGAAAGCATGATTCTAGATATTCGCAATCGTGCTGGTATCGAAAAATACTTTGCAGCCCATAATTTCGATGGCGTTTTTCACCTTGCGGCGCAGCCTTTAGTGCGTCGTTCATACAAAGAGCCGATTGAAACTTTTGATACAAATGTAATGGGAACAGCCCATGTTCTAAACGCAATAGTTACTAATAAATCAAGTAAGTGGGTTGTTGCTATCACCACTGACAAGGTCTATCGAAATGTTGAAAAACTAGAGGGTTACATCGAAGATGACTCACTGGGCGGAAAAGATCCTTACAGCGCTAGCAAAGCCGCAACTGAAATGGTTGTTTCTGCATGGCAGACAATTGCTAGCCAACTTCAAGACAAGATCTCTATCTGCGCAGCACGTGCCGGAAATGTTATTGGTGGCGGTGACACCGCAGAGGATCGATTAATTCCAGATTTGATCCGTGGTTTCCATGCAGGCACTAAGACTATAATTAGAAATCCAGATTCGATTCGACCATGGCAACATGTCTTAGATCCACTCAATGGTTACTTAACTATGGGATCTGCGTTAATGGCTGGTAAGAATATTTCACCTGCCTATAACTTTGGACCCGGTGAAGAGTCGAAGTTAACTGTTGAACAGATGGCGCACTACGCCTGTGCACAATGGGATGGTTCACAAGGAATTGATATTCAAGTTAGCGATTCTGCGCTCCATGAAGCTGGGCTTCTGTGGCTTTCTTCAGAGTTGGCCACCAAAGAGTTAGGCTGGAGCAATCGATTTGAAGCGCAAGAAGCGATCCGCTGGACGATTGAATGGGAGAAAGAGTCTATGAAGAGTTCTCCTTTGTCGGCGTTAGATGCACAGATTAATAAGTATTACGGCGTGCAATCATGAAAAAACTCTCAGTTATTACGCCTTGCTATAACGAAGAGGTAAACGTAGAAATCTGTGCGCAAGAACTTAGAAAGATCATGCAGGAACAGTTACCCAATTACGACTATGAACATATCTTTGCCGATAACGCATCAACTGATTCAACCTTGGCCAAACTTCGCCAGATAGCTGCCGGCGATAAGCACGTTAAAGTCATCGCAAATAGCCGCAACGTTGGTCCATTTAGAAATATGTGGAATGGCATGAAGAGTGCCACCGGAGACATTGTTATTCCGCAGCTGGCAGCAGATTTGCAAGATCCACCCTCTGTTATTCCAGAGCTAGTAAAACATTGGGAGCAAGGCTTTCTAGTTACTTACGGCGTTCGCGCCAAACGCGAAGAGTCGCTAGTGATGCGCTTTGCACGCGGTCTTTACTATCGAATTATCAAGAAATTTGCCGCAGCTGTAATCCCACTTAACTCAGGGGAATTCCTGTTGGCAGATAAGAAAGTTATCGATTCGATTTTGGCTGTAGATGATCAGTACCCATACATCAGAGGGTTGATTGCACAAACTGGCGTCAAGAGCGCATCAGTTCCTTATACATGGGTAAAGCGCGAACGAGGAAAATCTAAGAATAATTTTATTTCACTCATTGACCAGGCTATTAATGGTTTCGTTTCAACTTCACGAGTACCAGCCCGGTTGGCTTTATTGGGCGGATTTGTTTTGTCATTCTTTGGTTTTGCATATGCACTTTTCACAGTAATTATGGTTCTAACTTCAAACGGTAATGCACCTGTCGGAATTCCAACAATTATCGTAGGAATCTTCCTTATGGGCGGAGTTCAACTCCTTTTCCTAGGCCTAATCGGAGAATATATTTTGAGTATTCATGGACAGGTGCGTAGAACACCACCAATGTTTGAAATCGAGCGTTTGAATTTTAAGGAGAAATAATGGCTAAGAAGAAATATGTCGCGGCTAAAGTAGTAGCCCCAGAAACTTTTCCGACGCCGATAGCTTTAGGAATCAAAGCCTTCGCCATTACTGGCTCACTTATCTTTATCATCCAACTGCTGCGCGGATCAGGCCAAAGCGAAGGTCCAGATAAAGCTATTTACTTGCTGGCTATATTGGTCGCAGGAATATTCCTATTAATGGGTTTTTCAAAGCTAAATAAAGTAACTGGAAAATATCTTTATGGATCTTTAGCATTTCTAGTAACTGTCGTAGGTATTGGTGGAGTTGAACAGCACGCTCCAATCAATGGAGTGGTTCTTTCTTATCGACTTTGGTTGGGATTTGGCCCTTACACATTAATCCTTGCTCTTTTACTGATGCCTTTTGTCTTTAGAATTATTGAGTGGCGATCTTTGAATATCGCCTTTAAGGCTCTGCTCTCTCTTATCTTTCTTGCTAACACCGTATTGGTTGTTCCAAGCTTTTGGCAAAGTGCAGCAACAGTTATCGATGCAGATCACTCTGAATATGTTATTAACGAACTCTTTGCGCCTTTAGTTGGGTTTTGGCCATACTCAGATTTCATCCCGCAGTACCAAAGCTTCTATGGCTTCCTGCTTAAGCCATTTGTAGGTGGCATGGATGCCGCACAGATTTCAAACTTTGCGCTCATGTCTTTAACATTCTTGAGTTTCATCACCATCATTCTTGGCGTTTTTATCGCCTGGAATGCAATTGACCGTCGATCTATTGCATTGGCAGTTGGACTAGTTGTTCCATTTACCGCCTTAACCCAGTTTCCAACGCGCGAGGGATATCTCGGATCAATCGCCGCGCTCCTCTCTGGACTTTCAATTCGAGTCTTTCCCGGTTTGGCTTTAATTGCATTACTTATTCTTCTTATGCGAAAAACCGCTGCCAGTTCAACCAACAAGCGGGCAGTCGCATTTGTCATTTTCGGATTTTTGGCAGGAGTAATTACCTGGCAATCTCAAGATTTCGGGATCGCCGCAGCTATAACTTCATTCTTAACAATTGCTTATGCAGGCTCAACAAAAATTGTAGAAATCAAGACAACTGTCTTTGCCTTAATTGGATATGTACCGGGCTTTGCACTTTATCCAATTATCGCTGGCGCTGCCGGTAAAAGCATCGATTTCAAATTCTTCTTATTCTTTGCCCGTCAGTTTGGTTCAGGTTTTGGTGCCGAAAGGATGCGCACACCAGGGCCGGTGCTCTTCATTTTGCCTTTAATTGTCTTGCTCGTTGTGGTGCATGGAATCTATATTTACAAATCCAAAAAGAGCACACCTGAATCCGGTGATTACTCACTTAACTCACTTATTGGTTTCTCATTTGGGCTTTGGTCCTTTGCGGGTTTCACTTATTACTTAAACCGGTCATATGCATCAGGACAGATGCAAGTTCTATTCCTACCTTTGGCGATTTCTTTGGCTGCCTTTGTAGGGATCTTGGTCAAGGATCCAGTCAAGAGTTTGGTATTTGCAAATCTAGATAAGGGCTTTCTATTTTCATCTCGCTCAATCAAAGAGAAGAACTTTGCATGGCTTGTGCCACTTTTGCTGATCATTACTATTCCTTTTGCCAGCCTAATATTGACGCCAAATCCAAGCGTTGAAATGAAGCGAATTAATGAAGGCGCAACAGCGCCGCGTTGGCCAAAGGCCACGGTCTTGGCTTCGGTGGCTGATGCAAAGATTGCCGCTGCATATGCCAAGCAAAATAATTTGAAATTAGCCTTCTTCGGCGCATCGTCTTACTACGTACAGAAAGAAAGTGGCGTTGAATCGGTTTCGATACTGAATTCGCCTTTTGATTTATTTATGAGTCAGACGACTGCACAAACTTCCTGTGACTACATTAATAAAATCAATCCAGATGTAATTGTCGTCAGCGATGAAGGCGCAAATCTCTTTCAATTTGAAGGAAAAACGCTCTGTAATACATATATCCAGCAAGATGTGCCAGGTGTCAGAAGTGGACATTTTGCCGTTAGAGTTACGAAATAATCGAGGGAGTAAGAGTTAATGGAAATCGCAACTAAGTGTCCAATCTGTGAAAGCTTGGGAAATTCAGTTCCTGTCTACCCATCAAATGTAGATGAGACTAGTTTTTCAACTGAGATCTTCTCAGCCCGCAGATTGCCAGATCGCCGCCACTATCAGTGGGTGCGATGTAATAAGTGCACATTGTTACGTTCAGATCCAGTCTTAGATGTTGATCTAGAAAAACTCTACGTCGAGTCAACATTTGATTACTCAACTGAAGTTGATGGCTTAAAGAAGACTTATTTCAACTTAGTAATGAAAGCCCTTGGCGCAAAGAAATTGAGAAAATCTATCTTTGAAGTTGGCGGTGGAAATGGCTTTTTCTTAGAGGCGGCAAAAGATGGCGGATTTACTAGCGTTGCAGGAGTCGAACCCAGCACAGAAGCTATTAATGCAGCTCGCGCAGATATCAAGCCTCACATGATTGCTAGCATGATGAAGGCGGGAGTTCTTTCAGATAACTCATTTGAAGTTGGCACCATGTTCCACACACTCGATCATTTAACCGATCCAGTTTTAACGCTAAAGGATTGCTATAACGCGCTATCGTCAGGTGGTGTTTTTATCGTTGCAGTTCACAATGAGCGCTCATGGTCAGCAAGGCTTATGGGCGAGCGTTCGCCGATTATCGATGTCGAACATACTCACCTCTACACTCGCAAATCTGGCGAAGAGCTATTTAAGAAGATTGGCTTTATTGACGTTGGCTCAGGGGCCTATAACAATCACTACTCCCTTGCCTACATTCTGCATCTGATTCCAATCTCACGGGCTTTCCGCAAAAAGGTCCTCGATGGCTCTTTGGGAACTTTGCTGAGCAAAATAAAGGTTGTTGTCCCCCTAGGAAATATGTGGGTTGCAGGTACTAAGCCATAACCTCTGGCGGCACACCGCTATCCCTCAGGCCGTTCTCAGGTTGGCGCGGTCTAATTAGCCCATGACCAAGCCAACGCGCATCTATAAGCACTCATCTGCCGGCACAGATTGGGCAGCCTTGCTGCTGGGAGCAGGCCTTGGTCTGACCCTGGCGCTGCAGTTAACGACAGTGC
>CAIVDO010000114.1 GCA_903904665.1 uncultured Actinomycetes bacterium
AATGCGCTTTCGCTGATCAGCGATCCTGGTTCAAGCTCTAAGGTGATGATCATCGAACGAATACGGCTATAGGCCTGCTCAGATAAGGAGGTGGACTCTCTCGAGAGTATGTGGATGGCCTGGCTCATATCGGCGATGATATATCAGTGATATACCAATGGATAGAGGCGCGGGGAGGGTTTTTTAGCCTAAGTAGTACTTCTTAAAGAGCCAGGCGGAGGCGCCAAAGCCCACGGTAAGGATGAGGGCGCGATAGATACCTGGCGACATCGTGGCTGCATATCGCCCGCCATAGGTCCCACCGATACTTGAGCCCAGCAACAGCGCGATGACCATAGGCCAGATGGCTTTTCCACTAAAGATATAGATGATGTTGGAAACCAGAGATGTCCAGCCCACGATGAAATTCTTAGCGGTATTAAGGCTTTGAGGATCGCGACGGCTATCACGGGCTAAAACTGCAATCACCATAACCCCTTGGCCTGGACCAAAGTATCCGCAGTAAAGGCCACTCGCTGCAATTCCGATTTCTTCCGCTCTTTCAAAATGCTGCCCGCGAACTGGTTTGGGTTTAATAAGAAATGTCAGGCTGGCCCCGAGTAGTAAAAATGGAACCATCTTTTCAAAGACACCTGGCGGCACAGTCAATAACATGATTGCCCCAGTAGTTGAGCCCACAACAGAGATGACAATTAATTTCTTATAGGTATGTAAATATTCGCGCATCTTATGCCGGACAGAGATAAGTGCAAAAAAGTTTGCAGGTGTTACACCTAAGGCATTAGTCATCGCTGCACTGACTGGAGACATACCTGTTGCCAAAAGTAGCGGGTAAGAGATAACTGATGCTCCCCCAGCCATTCCATTTATCCCGCCGACAAGAATGCCAACTAAGAAGATAAAGATGTACTCGAGCATTGGGTAACCATACAATGGCGCAATGGCCATGGATATAGAGATTCGCTACTTTGCTGCTGCGCGTGCCGCCGCCGGGGTAAGCGTTGAGCGCGTGGGCTCAGCGCCTCTTTCATCGATTCTTAAATCAGTAAGCGCCAATAACCCGCAACTTAAAGTTGTCCTTGATCAATGTTCTTTCTTAGTTGATTCACTTGCCGTCCATGATTTGGATATCAACGTCAATGCCGGCAGCTTTATCGATGTCCTGCCACGATTTGCTGGTGGCTAACCGCCGATTGCTGACATTGGCCGAATAGGTGCAATAAAAGAAGGATCGTTAATTCCATGACCAGGAAGCTTGCTCACAACGCTTTTTTGGAAGCGGGCCGCTATTTCTACTCGCTTTGTGGCCTCATCCTTGTTTTGATCTCGTAATACTTTTCGCACATCTACTTCTTCATTTGAAAATAGGCACGAGCGAAGTTGGCCATCTGAAGTTAAGCGCAATCGATCACATGCGCCGCAAAATGGTCTTGTAACACTTCCAATGATTCCAACGCGTGCTTGTGTGCCATTGATATAGAACTCTTCAGCAGGAGATGATCCCCGCCCATCAACTGGCGTTAGCGTGTAATGCCTAGATAAATCTGCATAGATTTGATCTGCACTGACCATCGTTGCACGATCCCAAATTCCACCTGCATCAAGGGGCATCTGTTCAATAAAACGTAAAGAGAATTCATTTTCTAGCGCCCATTCAAGAAGAGCAGGTGCTTCATCATCATTTATGCCTTGAAGCAAAACTGTATTTACTTTAATAGGAAATAACCCTGCAGCTTTAGCCGCGTTTAATCCCTCAATAACATCATCAAAGCGATCACGGTATGTAAGTTTCTTAAAACGTTCCCGATCTAAAGTATCCAAACTGACATTAATGCGATTGAGACCAGCCTTAGCTAATGGCTGTGCAAGCTCCCTTAACTTCAAACCATTAGTGGTCAGTGTTAAACGTGGCGCGTTCTTAAGTCCTGCAATTTGATCAACAATCTCAACGATATCTGGGCGAAGCAGTGGCTCGCCACCAGTTAAGCGCACCTCATCAATACCTTGTTCTACTGCTACTTCAATAATTGTTAAAAGCTCACTAGTAGTTAAAAGATCATCATTTGGAATCCATGCAGCAAAATCATGTGGCATGCAATAAGTGCAGCGCAGAGAACAACGATCTGTAAGTGAAACGCGCAAGTTGCGATGTTTGCGGCCGTAGGTATCGATTAACTGGCTCATGCGCAGTTGACCCATTCATCGCTGCCATCTACAAACTTTTGATATTTCCAGATAGGTAATTTCTCTTTCACGGCATTAACAATGGCAGAACATGCATCAAATGCGGCCTGACGGTGGGCTGCAGATACTGCTACTGCAAAAGCGGTTTCGCCGATAGCAATATCGCCGTAACGATGAGCAACGGCAGCCTTTTCAATGTCGAACTGTTCAATAACCGCGCTGGTAATTAACTTAATCTGATCAGATGCAGTTGGATGAATTTCATAGAGAAGGGATGCAACTTCTTTACCACCATCGTGGTTTCGAACATCTCCGCAAAAAGTAACTACTGCCCCGCTCTGTGGGTTAGCAACCAGCTGTGATAAATCAGCTATATAGATGGGTGTATCGGTGATGACTGCATAGACAAGCTCTGGCATCAGTGATCCTTGCCATCAAGCTGATCTAAAACATGCCCGGCCAGTCTTTCAATAATAACTAAACCATCGGTAACTGCGCCCTTAGAGCCAGGAAGATTAATAATTAAAGAATGCCCACTTGTTCCAGCTAAACCGCGAGTTAAATCAGAGGTTGCAACTTTATCGCGCGAATATGCACGCAGCGCTTCGCCAAAACCAGGAATGAGTTTTTCAATAAATGGCGCAGTTGCCTCTGGAGTTACATCGGTAGGTGAAACTCCGGTGCCACCTGTCGTGACAATTAAACGCACTTTATTAGCAAGTGCCTGGGTTAACTGTTGGGCGATTGCATCGATGTTATCTGCAATCACGTGCGGCCCAGAAACTTCATAACCAAGTGCAGTTAATCCCTGTGCAAGTGTCGACCCACTTAAATCTGCATACTCACCACGCGATGCCCGATTACTTGCCGTAATAACAACTGCAGTTCGCGCACTCACCCGCGCTTCCAATCGCCATTCTTTCCACCAGATTTTGAATCAACATGAATCGCACCAATCTCGGCGGCTGGATCGAGCGCTTTGATCATGTCGATGATTGTTAATCCAGCAACACTGACAGCAGTTAATGCTTCCATCTCAACACCGGTGCGATCGGATGTGATGACTTGTGACTTAATATCAACGCCGGCATCTGTAATAGTGAGTTCGATGGCAATTTTATTAATTGCGATTGGATGACATAGAGGAATTAGCTCGCTAGTTTTCTTAGCGGCCATGATTCCTGCAATTCGCGCAGTAGATAGAACATCACCTTTAGGCGTTGTACCATCGCGAAGTAATGCAACAACCTGGCCAGATAGTTTAACTTGCCCAGAGGCAATGGCTTCTCGCACAGTTACATCACGACCAGTTACATCGACCATATTGGCCTCACCCGAACTATTTAGGTGTGTTAATCCATCGCTCATGCCGGTAAGTCTAACCAGCGCACTTGCGCACCCGCACCCGTTAGAGCCTTCGTGACAATGGCAAAACCATCTGATTGTGCCAATCCTCGCAACATTGCCGATCCTAAAAATGGGCCGACATGAAATTGGCCATCAATGAGGTTGCCAATAATCAAGCGGGTGAAATCCTCTGGCGCAGTTAATTCACTTGCAGTTGTGACAACTGATAATTTCTTTTGGCTCTGGCCTAACTTCGATGCAATCACGGGCTGGCCAAGAGACATCAATGCAACGACTGCCGATTGCGGGTTACCAGGTAGCCCAAGAATTGCCGTTGCATCTTTTCGAGCTAATAGCATCGGATGCCCGGGTCGTACTTTTACTGTGTCAACCAAAATCTGTGCATCTATTGCATCCAAAGCTCCATGTAAATAATCACGTGGGCCTTGCGCAGTACCACCTGTTGTAATAACAATATCTGCAGATGCGCAAGCATCTTTTAATGCGCCAACAACTAGATCTAACTCATCTGAGATGTATTGCGTACTAACCACCGTTGCACCCATTGCCACTAACCAACCAGGTAACTGAGGCCCCAGTGCATCACGTACAAGTCCATCACTGGGAATTCCAGATAATTGAATCTCATCGCCAAGTAAAACCAGCGCAACTCGTGGTTGTGAAATTACATCAACACAATCAAAACCTGCTGCGGCAAGTAAACCAATCATTGCAGGATTAAGCACAGTTCCTGATTCGATGAGTAGATCCCCTGCTGTGCACTCGTGTGCAGCTGGGCGAATTTCTTGGCCTTTGAGAAGCTTACCTGTGAGTTGTTGGCCATCTACCTGTGCAACTTCCCATCGGATGACACCAAAAGTATTCTCTGGAATAACCGCTCCAGTTGCGATACCAACTGCTTGGCCATCTTTCAATGCAGTTTTCATCGGTAATCCAGCTTTTACTTCTCCAACAATTAACCAAGGTCCAGTTCCACTTACGGCATAGCCATCCATAGCAGATGTTGCATATGTTGGCAGATTAACAAGTGCGCGGACATCTCTGGCCAATGTTCGACCAAGGCAATTAGTAAGGCCGAGTTTTTCGCTGGCTAGAGTAGAAAAACTCTCTGCAGCAATTGCGCGAGCATCATCCCAACTTCCTTCAACTAGTGCGCTCATAAGCTCGCCAAATATTGCATCGCAACAACTAAATCATGAGGTGTATCAACATCGATCATTGCTTTTTCAACTTCTGGGCTCATAGGTATTTCACGGATATTCAAATTAGAAATTAATGAGCGCATAGATTCTCCCTCAAGGTTTCCCATTGCCGAAAGCGCAACTTCTAGAGCCTGAGTTCGATAAATAGCGGCAAGCGGTTGTTTAAAGCCATCGGAATCAACATACATAACGGCATCATCGTGGGAAGTCATGGCGCTATATAAATGGACCATATGCGAAATTGCAAAAGGCATATCTGTTGCAATAACACCCACAACTTCGCTTTCACAGATATCCATCGCTGCAGCTATTGCTGCAACCGGTCCCCCACCTAGTGGTTGTTCCTGGACATAGCGGTAAGTTGCCCCAGCAAATTTTGGATCTGGACCAACGATAATAATTTCGAATTCTTTTGGAATGTCAGAGAGGATATGTTCGATTAGTTTGTGATGCCCCAGTATTGCTTGGGATTTATCTGCGCCAAAGCGCGAGCTAGTGCCGCCACTTAAGACGATGATGCTCGCAGATTTGGATTCCATTTGGCTAGGATACTGACTATGGCATTTGAACGCGGCGAGGCTAACTCTCTGGGCTGGCGCAACCTTGTAACGACGCCGGCTGAACCACATTGTGGACATGAATTCCCAAATTCAAGCAGGCCCTTATTACTTCTTCACCATCTATCTGATTTACATGTTTGCGATGCTCAGTCTCCTGCACGCCCTGAATATCTAGATCGCCATGCAGATCCTGATAGTCCAATCCGCGAACAAGTTGGAACCATCGGAACTTATCGCCCGCATTCAATGTTGTCACCGCACGTTGTTGAATCAATGGTGCAATCTCTCAACGCAATTACTAAGGGCCCTTTATCTGGACATGCAATTGCTGGTGCAATCATTACTGGTGATACAACAGATAATGCGCAGAAAAATGAAGTCGATTGGTATTTGGCGCTACTTGATGGTCTTGAGATTCGACCAGACTCTGGTGATTTTTCTAAATACGAAGGTGTCATCGATGATGGTGCGCAGCACTATGACACCCGATATTGGCATCCGCATGGAACCCCTGCAGGAAAAGAAGATGATGATGCACGTGCAAAGTATGGATTTCCCGTGGTGCCCAATCTTCTCAATACATGCCGAGCAGCTTTTAAAGCAACCGGTTTGAATTTTCCTTGGTTTGCCGTGCATGGAAATCACGATGCGCTACTGCAAGGAACGGTTGCGCCTTCTGATGATTTTGTTAAAGAGATGGTGGGACCAAAGCGTTACACAGCTCTCCCTACTACAGCTCCCCTCTTTGAAGTATTAATGCAGTTTCGCGAAGTTGGACCTGCAGGATACCCACCTGCAGATGATGCACCTTTTGTTGATGTGGCAGCAGATATTCAACGTCGCGCAATCGAACGTGGTGAGTACGCACAGATGCACCTTGATTCGCCCGGAGAACCAAAGGGGCATGGTTTCACTCAAGAAAATGCCCGCAATAAAACTATGTATTACTCAACTCTTATCCAGGGTGTGAAACTCATTGTTATAGATAGCGTTAATCACTTTGGTGGTTGGCAGGGTTCATTAGATACCGAACAGTTTGCTTGGCTAGAAAAAGAAGTTGCGCAATCTGATCGTCCTGTTGTTTTAGCTTCACACCATCCCTTGAGCACAATGTTTAATGATTACGCACCAGTTGGTCGACGTGTATGTGTTGATGAAATTCGCCAAATGCTTGTGAAATACCCACAAGTCATTGCATGGCTTGCCGGTCACGAGCACCGTCATCACATCGAATGGATAGGCGATACCGAAGAGCTCCATGGTTTCTGGCAGATTGAAACGGCATCACATGCAGATTGGCCGCAACAATCACGCACCGTTGAAATTGTTACCGATGATTCAGGAGATATCTACCTAGGTTTAAGCGTTATTGACCATGCCGCTGGAACTGATCATGGCAGCGCGCACACTCCACTAGAAATTGCAGCCCTATCCCGCACTATTAGCGCCAATGTCTGGCAAAAACGGCCAGAGCTAGGCGCAAAACATGGCATCGATTGGTGGTTGGGTCGTCCAAGTGATCGAAATGTGGTGTTAAGGATCCTCAAGCGGTAACTATAGAATTGCCCAATGAGCGAATACCAAATCATGCGTTGGCGAGAGATTCCATCCATGGTTGTTGCCCGCTCTGGTGAGACAACTATAAAAATCATGCTGGCATCGCGCTTTCAGGAAGCAATTGATGAAGCTGCAATGCGCCTAGGTGAAATCGATGCAGATGCCTACACATCAGGTTGGAATCGTGACCCCTGGGTTGAAGCATCTGGAACTCCAGATGTAGTTGCAGCGCGAATAGTTGAAGAGCTTGAAATTGAAATGAGTGAAGAAAAAATTTCTGCACTACTAGATTCCTTGGGAGAAAAATAATGTCAGCAATCTATGAAGCCTTAGCCAAAGCAACTCTTGCAGCTGATGGAGCAATGGGAACCATGCTTCAATCTCGTGGACTCACCGATGGTGGTGCACCAGAACTTTGGAACGTTGAAAAGCCTGAGGAAATCGAAGCTGTTCTTGAGGCCTATGCCGCAGCTGGTGCAAACTTCATTACTACAAATACTTTTGGTGGAACTGCCGGACGCCTTGCAATGCACGGACTTGAAGATCGTCTAGAAGAACTCAACAAGGCTGGCGCGGCAATTGCCCGAAAAGTTGCCGATCGTCATCCAAATTGTTTTGTTATGGGCGATATCGGTCCATCTGGTGACTTAATGGAGCCGATGGGAACTCTAACTTTGGAATCTGGCAAAGCGCTTTTTGCTGCACAGATTCGTGCCCTAGTTGCAGGTGGTGTCGATGCAATTCTTATCGAAACTATGTCGGATTTAAGTGAAGTTGAAGCAGCGGTTCTTGCAGCTCAAGAAGTTGCACCAGGTATGCCGATAATTGCAACGCTGAGCTTTGATACGAACCTACGCACAATGATGGGCGTTAAACCAGCTATGGCAGTTAAGCAATTATCAGCATTGGGTGTTCGCATCATTGGTGCAAACTGTGGGCGTGGCACTGATGAGATGTCGAAAATTGCACAAGAGCTAGTTGAAGCCCGCGAAGAGGGCGTATTTATTATTACGCAATCAAATGCTGGCCTGCCAAAGCTGCAGGGCGATGAGTTTATTTATGATGGCACACCTCAAGAAATGGCACGTTATGCCAAGGAGATGAAGGATCTGGGTGTCAACATCGTTGGCTCTTGCTGTGGTTCATCACCTGAGCACACCAAAGCCATTGCTGAGGCATTGGCATAAGAATAGAGTTGAATGCATGAACTTCAATAAAGTCATTCTCTACTACGGCTTCGCGCCTATCGCCGATCCAGAAGCAGTGAAGTTGTGGCAGAAAACTTTATGCCAATCTCTCAATATCAAGGGACGCATCCTTATTTCACCTCACGGCATCAACGGAACACTCGGCGGGCACATGGATGATGTCAAGAAATACATCAAGGCAACTCGTCAATATCCAGGATTTAAGAAGATTGATTTCAAATGGTCTGAAGGAACTGGAAATGACTTTCCAAAGTTAAAGATTAAAGTAAAGAGCGAGCTTGTTGCTTTCGGTAACCCTGGTGAAATTAAAGTCGATGAAAATGGTGTTATTGGTGGCGGCATTCATTTGCGCCCAGAAGAGGTCAATAAGTTAGTTGAAGAACGTGGCGATGATGTCTTTTTCTTTGATGGCCGCAATGCTTTTGAAGCCAAGATCGGTAAGTTTAAAGATGCCGTCGTACCAGATGTAACTACATCGCATGATTTCGTCAAAGAGATCGAAAGCGGCAAGTACGACCATATGAAAGATAAGCCAGTAGTTACTTACTGCACGGGCGGAATTCGCTGCGAGATTCTCTCTGTCGTGATGAAAAATCGTGGCTTCAAAGAGGTCTATCAAATTAAGGGTGGAATCGTTCGTTACGGAAATACCTTTGGTGATGACGGTCTATGGGAAGGCTCCCTGTATACATTTGATGATCGCCTAACTATTGATTTTAGCGATCACACCAAGTTAATCGGCCAATGCGCGCACTGTGATGGACTCACAAAAGAGTTTAGAAACTGCCAAAAGCCAGAGTGCCATCAATTAGTTTTGCTCTGCGATCCTTGCTATGCCAAGCACCTAGATATGCCATGCAAGCATGATCGCGAAATTAAACGTAACCGCGATCTAGTTGGTTAATTCATGATCATTCAGGCGCACTCGGCTGTTGTTGGTGGCGCACTTGTTGGCGATACGTGGGTAGAAATATCTGGCGATGTAATTCGTTCTGTAAATAAAGGAATTAATCCCGCGCCGGACCAGATAATCGATGGAGTTTTAATTCCAGGCTTTGTAGATATTCACTGCCATGGCGGAGGCGGAAAGTATTTTTCTGCTCTCTCCCCCGGAGAAATCCACTCAGTAATCGAAACTCATCGCGGGCATGGCACTACCTCGCTAATGGCATCACTAGTTAGCGAACCGATTGAAACCTTAAAAGATCAGATTGTTCGGTTAAAGCCTTTCTATGAAAGCGGCCAGATAATCGGAATTCACTTAGAAGGTCCTTATCTTTCCCATGCCAAGTGTGGCGCGCATGATCCCCAATTACTTCTCAATCCTGAATTGGCAGAGATCAAAGAGCTTCTTGAAATAGCAGATGGTGCGATAAAGATGATTACCATCGCTCCTGAATTACCAGGTGCGATCGAAGTAATTAAGTATCTATCTGCTGCTGGTGTAACCGTTGCGATTGGTCATAGCGATGGTTCCTTTAAAGATGCAGCATCTGGTACAAATGCCGGAGCAAGTGTTGTTACTCACTTTATGAATGCCATGGATAAATCATTAACGGATGGCTCTTTTGCTTCATTTATTGTTGCCGATGAGCGATTAACAGTTGAACTCATCCTTGATGGCCACCATATTGCCTTTGCTACGGCCCGTGAAATCTTTACGGCCCTTGGTTCGCGTACCATTTTTATAACAGATGCTATGGCCGCAGCTGGTTCTAGCGATGGTAATTACGCAATAGGTAACTTACCCGTAAGCGTAAAAGATGGCGTTGCCCGACTTGAGAGCAGTGGCGCCTTAGCTGGCAGTGTATTAACAATGGATAAGGTCTTTATCAACGCAGTTAATTCACTCGGCCTATCGGTTAAAGAAGCAGTAGCTGCAACTTCTACGCGAGCTGCAATACGTATCGGTTTAAGAGATCGCGGCGATATTGCTGTTGGAATGCGTGCAGATTTATTGAGTTACAACGCTGCCACTAGCACCATCACATTAATTAGTGAGTAAGAGTCACTTTCGATAGACCTTCAGGGGCATCTGGATCAAAGCCTGATGCAACTGCAAACTCCAAAGCAAAGCGCTGCAGGACCATGGCATCTACTAAAGTCGATGTAATTTCATCATCACAGTTGGAGCCAGCTAAAACAATGTCGTCACCACTTGGTGTTCCGCCATTGCCGATCCAAAAGATTCGCTTAGCTGTCTTTCGAATTTTAGTAGTGGCTTCAACGATTGATTCAGCAGGCATATGTTGTGGTGCAACGATAAATACTTGAGTATCTGCAGTTAATGCAGAGATAGGACCATGGAGATAATCTGCTGTTGAAAGACCTTGAACAGAGATCTTGCAGGTTTCTTGGATTTTTAACGCTGCTTCACGGGCATTGGGATAGGCAAAGCCTCTGCCCAAAATCACGATTTCATTATCGCGAGAAGTGTTAACAACAGCCTTTTCTACAAGGGATGCATCAGTTGCGATGCGCTGTGCTTGGGCAATGATCTGGGCGCTGTTGACTTTCTTGCCTGTCCACGCACAGACCAGCAGATATGAAATCAATAGTTGTGCGTTATAAGACTTGGTCGCCGCAACTGCTAACTCTGGACCTGCTAGCAGAGAAAAATGATGGTGGGCGATCTTGGCCAATGGTGATGCATCATCATTAGTCATCGAGATGACATAAGCGTTTGAATTACGTGCAGCAGTTGCAAAGTGCACCAAATCAGGTGACTGTCCGCTCTGACTTATTGCGATTACTAAGGTGTTTTTGTATTTCAGCTCTGCGTTATAGATAGTTACTGATGAAGGTGAAGTCAGGCCAACGGGTAGACCGATCTGAGTTTCGATTAAATACTTCAGGTAATGCGCGGCGTTATCAGATGTTCCGCGGGCCAGAATCAGCACAGATTGAATTTTCTGCTCTACTAATACATCTTTAATCGATTCGAATGCGCTTTGATTTTCCAGAATTGCAGAAAAAACCTTTGGAGTCTCTGCGATTTCAGAGGACATAATTGCGCCTAATTGCTTCATAGGCTTATCTTCCCACACCTCTTCCACTATTCTTCAACCCATGACGCTCGTAGTAGATTTAGGGCAATCTGGTAGCCGTATTCGCACAGGTGATACCTCTATTAATTCCACTCGCGGCAAATTAGCTGGCGAACATCCACTGCCAGCCCTTCGTGCAATTTTTGAAAGCACAGAAAAACTTAGTGCTACCACTGTGGCCCTATCCTGCACAGGATTTGGCGGAGTAGTAACTGATCCCAAACCTTTTCTTGATCTGTGCAAAGAATTCTTTGGTGCAAGCAAAGTTGCAGTAATCGATGATGGGTTAGCTGGATTTGTTGGAGCACTTGGCGGCAGTAACGGTGTGGTTCTTTCAATCGGTGGCGGAGTTGTAAGCGTCGGTGGAAACAATTCACATTTTGCACACCGTGATGGTCTTGGAAGCACCTTCGGCGATGAAGGCGGCGGATATTGGCTAGGAAAATTAGGGCTCACTAGAGCTTTAGGAGTTCGTCAGGGCCGTGGCGATGATCAGATTCTGCTCGATGCATTTGCTGACTCTGTTCTTGCCTACGATGCACTCGATGTCAAAAATGCCACCGATGCTGCAACTCTTGCCATTACATCTGCAAAGAATTTACTTGCAGCAGCCGATGCAGGAAGTCCAACTGCCATCTCAATTCGCAATGAAGGCGCATATTTATTAGCTCAAACTGTTACCGCAACATGGTTTGGTGCAGGTGGCTTGGCAGATGATTCTCCAGAGATTGCAATTCAGGGTGGGCCATCCAGAAACCCCGCTTATGTCAATGCAATTCAAAGCAATATCGCGAAAGTAATATCAAAGGCTAACTTTGTTCAAGCTCGCGGAGATAATTTAGATGGTGCGCAGTGGATTGCCGAAAATATGCATGGCGATGCCAAACCCCTACTTGCCTGGGCTGGTAATTAATCTATTTAAGCTCCAAGCAATTTCATCAAGTGAGCTATAGATTTTCTGCGCATCGGCACTATTCGAGGCTTTTATATCTATTACGACGATTTCCTTAGGCAGAATTGTTAATCTTTGAGCGCTCACTGTCACAGTATCTAGCGCTACTAACTCTGGCAATAGTGAAAATTCATGAATAAATGAATTGGCCTTCACCCTAACGGCAATATCTAAGCCAGATATTGATGCGCTGATATCAGCATCGACTTGGTTAACTCTAACAACTGGCTTATCCCGCACTCTGCGGGACGTACGAAGATCACCTATCTGTGCAACAACATATCCATTACTTTCAAAAGAGATTCCCAGCTTTATCCGTTGCTGACTTTTAGCAGATACCGTTATTGCCATATTTCTTGTCTCAAGAATTTCGCCCATCTCGTCCAAGAAAATCAGATAAAGCTGATCTCTCCACACCTCTGCCGTGTCATTGATAATTACTAAGTCGCGGTTGACGCCAGATAAATGTAGAACACGCGGCCTGTACGCCTCACGCATTGCATACCACGAGAGTTTGCGGCTTCCAGCGCTATCTAGAACGGCCCAACTGATAGCTGGCCACATATCGTTGTACTGCCACAGTATCGAGCCTGAACATGTGTCGAACTGCGAACGAAAATGTTTTAAGCCAACCTCTACTGCGCGGGCTTGCACAAGCTGTGCGGCAAAATACCAATAAGGACCTTCAATAAAATCTGCAGCAAACTCGCGCTTTAATCCCGCAGCTATCTTGTCCATTCCATCAAATGCCTTTTGATGAGCTGCAAGTTCTAAATCACGTGAATCAAGATGTGAAGCATTTATCGATTTAGTTAATGTGCGCCAGGATGCCGGTCCGTTGTAACCAAACTCTGCGGCAAACGAAGGTGAATACTCTTCATAGCGTTGGTAACCCCTTTCATTCCAAACATCCCAAATATGGTTGGTACCTGATGCACAATCTTTTACGTCTTCACTCAACGTTGAAAAAGGTGAACCAGGGATATATGCACGGCTCCCATCGATGTGAGTAAGGATGTTTGGCAGAATTTCAAAGTAATACTTTGATCCCCACGCCTTACCTGCAAGCGGTTCTTTCCAATCCCAATGCTGAAAACCTTCGATACATTCATTGCCACCACACCATAAAACCAGGCTTGGATGGTTAGCTAAACGACTAATCGCTTGTGCTGCTTCGGCTTTGACCTCTTCAACAAATTTCTCATCTTCTGGGTATGCCGCACAGGCAAAGAGAAAATCCTGCCAAACGATAATCCCCTTTTCATCGCAAAGATCATAGAAATCATCGGATTCGTAGATACCGCCGCCCCATACACGTATTGCGTTTACTTCGAGCGAGTAAAGATCTTCAATCTTCTTGGCATAATCAGCGCGCGTAACCCGATGTGGAAATGGATCATCTGGAATCCAGTTAACTCCCCTAGCCCAGACACGTGCACCATTTACTTGAATAGCAAACATCTGGCGATCATCGAAATTGCTTTGATCCAAAGCTATCGATCTAAAACCCACACGCTTTATGGATTCATCAATAATTTCGCCGGAATCGCTCAGTAATTCAATCCGCACTGTATACAGAGTTGGCTCCCCAAATCCCCGTGGATGCCACAAATCAAAGCCCGGTAGCTCGTATACATCGGTTGAGTTCAGGGATGTTTGAAAGCTCACTTCGTGATTGCCACTGATTTCTACCCGTACTTTTGCTGCCACCCCTCTGCCAGTTGTAATGATTTTGAGTGTGGGTATGGCATTAACAACATCGCCAACAACTACAACTGAATCCAAGATACCGGTATCCCAAGAAGTTAGAACAATTGGTTTCCAAATTCCACTGGTGGCGGTAATTGGACCCCAGTCCCATCCAAAACTGCAGGCCATCTTTCTCACATAGTTATATGGCATGTTGTAAGGATTGGGATACATTCCCAGATCCTCTTGACGCTTTAGCGCTTCAGGCAATGGCGCTTTGAAATCAACCTGTAGCTCTAACTCTTTAGTTGCATCAACTTCAATTGAATATGAGCGATGCATGTTTTCGGTAACTAAGCGTTGTTGACCATTAACCGAAACCGTGGCCAGAGTATCAAGACCCATAAAATTCAACTCATGTAATGCGCGACTTTGCGCAGGAATAGTTGTTCTATAGGTGCTATCAGCGTTGCGAATCCACTCTTGCTCGATCTCTGTTCCAGTTCTACGAATATCACCAATAACACCTGCGCTCATTAGATCTGTGTGGATCGAGCCCGGAACGGTTGCGGGATAAGTTTTATCTCCCTCTGGCGTATTGATACTAAGTGTGAATCCTGATTCGACGCGACGGCGTTGAACTCTCACGATAATCCCTTCACATAATCAAGTATCAATGCTGCATCTTTCTTTCGATCTCTGGTTGCTTCGATAACGAGTGTGGCAACATCACGATAGCGGCTCTATTTGTCTTGCCTGATCCCATGGCGCCAACTAAGAAGATACGGCGATTCACAGGCAAAGCCTACATACAAGTGGTTTACTAACTACCATTATGAAGAGCTTTCGTGAAATCAGATACTCCAAAGGCTGGATTGTCTTACTGGCCACCGTTGTGGGTCTTGGCTTTGGTAGCTATACCTTCATTAATCGTGCAGTTACATCTCAGGTTTATGTTACAAATTGCGGAATGCAGGATTACAAACCAACGACAATCATTAAATTCTGTGCCGATGCCGGCGTTGGAGTTGGCGCAATTGAGTGGAGCTCCTGGAACGCCGAGGGTGCCACCGGTGAGGGTAAGTATCAAATCAATGACTGTGAACCAAGTTGTGTTGATGGAAAGCTCTACTACGCCGAAGTCACACTTACTTTGAGTAAATCTAAAACCATTAACGGTAAACCCACTCTGACTTTTATCTCGATTAAAACCAAAGATGGCAAGAACTTGCCTCTCAGTAGTTCGCCAATAGATTCTTGGCCGATGGAGCTAGCAGGCTAAATCAAACCGAATTGTGCTGCTTTAGCTATTAACTCTTCTCGCACACTGGGGTGAGCTGCATTGTGAATGATGTTTATAGCTTGATCATTTTGTGAATGACCAAAGCATGCAGCAACGCCTTGTTCGGTAACAACGTATGAATGCTGGAAGTGCGTGATATTGCTCTGCAATCGAGGAACGATTGTAGAAACATCTGCCTTAGGATGCCAGGAAGGAAGGGCTACAAATGATTGCCC
>CAIVDO010000115.1 GCA_903904665.1 uncultured Actinomycetes bacterium
CCATGAATAGTTCTCTGGACCGACCAAGCCTTTTCATAATCGATAAGGCCATGACGATTCAAGGCGATGGCTGACTCGCTGGAGGGGGTTACAACAGGCACATCGCTAGCCTAAAGGTAGGCTTGCCTCCTTACCAATTGAACCCAATTGACCTCCAGGAAAGGCCACTTTCACCATGTCTACGCAGTCGCTACAGAAATCACGCAAGCCATTTGCCATAGCGCTTTTGGTTGTAATAATTTGGTTTGGCATAACTGGTGTTTTTGGACCTCTTTTTGGAAAGCTCTCCTCGGTTCAGGAGAATAACAACTCTTCGTTTTTACCTAAAGGCGCTGAGGCCACAAAAGCATCAGATGTCATTGCCACATTTTCAGGCAAAGATAGTTTTAATTTTCCAACATTGATTCTTTTTGAAGGTAAGTCGACTCCTGAAACTTTTGCTGCCATAAATGCGCATCTGCGTACAGTTGGAGATTTAACATTAGATGGAACCTCTTCCAAGATTTCAGATTTTCTTGCACCCGGAGAGCAGATAACTGTTTTCCCGTCGGAAGATGGTTTGGCAATTTTGGCAAACATTCCTCTCGATGGAAACTCAATTGCCAAGACACTTCCAAATGACAAGCCTGTTTTGCCTGCGGTAGTCGCAGCCCTTCGAGCTGATATTGAACCGGTTGCAACGGCTAACGGTTTAACGCATTATGTAACTGGGCCAGGTGGATTACTAGGGGATCTCTTTGGCGCCTTTGGAACTCTGGACTCGTCTTTGTTGCTAACGACTCTCGGAGTGGTCGCCCTTATTTTAATTATGGTTTACAGATCTCCTGTTTTGTGGATTATCCCTTTACTCTCGGCAATGTTTGCATTAACGACTGCAGGTGGAATCGTTTATCTTCTAGCCAAGAACAACATCATTGATGTCGATGGTCAATCGCAGGGAATTTTGTCCGTGCTTGTGATTGGAGCGGCAACGGATTATGCGTTGCTCTTAATTGCACGTTATAGAGAAGAATTGCACTTGCATGAAAATAGATTCGATGCGATGAAGGCTGCATACAAGGGCGTCTGGGAGCCAATTCTCGCCTCAGGTTCTACAGTTTCGATTTCACTCCTTGTTTTGCTTTTCAGCCAATTAACAAATACCGCAGGCCTTGGTCCGATTGGCGCAATTGGAATCGTGAGCGCAATGTTAACGATTCTCACTCTGTTACCTGCATTGCTCTTAGTTTTTGGTCGTTGGATATTCTGGCCACGCCGCCCACTATTTGATGGTGATGATCATGTTATGAGTGGTCCTTGGTCAAAGGTTGCAAACGCTATTGGGCGCAATCCTCGTAAGGCTTGGGTTGTTACTGGCTCTGTACTGCTTCTCTTGGCATTCACATCTACAACATTGAAAGCCGATGGAATTGGAACCGTTGATACCTTTACTGGAAACCCAGAGTCTGTTGTTGGACAAAAATTGCTTGTCAAACATTTCCCTGGTGGCGAAGGTGACCCAACACAAATTGTTGTTGCTGTTGACAAGATTGATGAAGTCACTGCCGCAGTGGCAACAGCGCCGGGAGTAACCGATGTTGTGCCAATGGTGGATCCGTCTACGCGTTCAATGAAGGTAGTTAATAGCAGAGTTATTTTGAACGTTACATTGGATAAGGCGCCCGACAGCGTTGAAGCTGGAAATGACATACCTAAGATTCGTGAACTCGCACATGCAGCAGATTCATCTTCATTGGTCGGCGGCACTAGCGCCGTCTATTTCGATGTTCGAACTGCCAATAATCATGATAATAAAACAATCATTCCAATTATCTTGTTCGTCATCACTTTGATTCTTGGGTTGTTGCTTCGCAGTATTCTCAGTGCCGTAGTGCTGCTAGGTACGGTTCTGCTGTCGTATTTTGCAACCCTTGGTGTATGTGCACTTGTCTTTAATCATGTATTTGGATTTGCGGGGGGAGACAATTCATTCCCGCTCTTCACTTTCATTTTCCTGGTTGCGCTCGGAATTGATTACAACATTTTCCTCATGACACGCGTGCGGGAAGAAAGTGGAAAAATCGGTACACGTGCTGGAATAATTAAGGGTGTGACTGTGACGGGTGCAGTAATCACATCTGCTGGAATCGTCCTAGCAGCAACATTTGCAGTACTTGGTTTATTGCCATTAGTGCCACTTGCAGAACTTGGATTTGCTGTTGCATTTGGAGTTCTTCTCGACACAATTATTGTTCGCTCAATTCTGGTACCAGCTTTGGTTCACGAAATTGGTCCGAAGATTTGGTGGCCATCGAAATTACAGCATGAGGATATTGCTAAGTAGTGAAAGTAGGCATTGCTGGTTATGGTTTAGCAGGACGATATTTTCATGCGCCGCTTCTAAAGGGCTGTGGATTTGAAGTTGTTGTAATTCAAACCAGCAATGCCGAACGGGCCTCACATGCTGTTTCAGATTTTCCTAATGTGTCGGTCGTA
>CAIVDO010000116.1 GCA_903904665.1 uncultured Actinomycetes bacterium
TGGCGGGTGAAGGATTTGAACCTTCGAAGGCAGAGCCGGGGGATTTACAGTCCCCTCCCATTGGCCGCTCGGGCAACCCGCCAAGGTCGAACAAGTACTGCGGCAATTATGGATAGTGCGAAGGGAAAGGATACCTTAGCCCCGTAGGCGCACAAACCGCGCTTTTAGCCAGCGAAGGAGCCCTCACCATGGCCGCAGATGCAAGTTTTGACGTAACCTCCAAGATCGACCGCATGGAGCTCGATAACGCTATAAATCAAGCTATCCGTGAGATTGATACGCGCTTTGATTTCAAAAACACTGGTTCAAAGATTGAACTAGAAGGTGAAAAGATTTTGATTGAAGCAGACACCGAGGAGCGCGCAAAGGCAGCACTTGATGTGGTTAAAGACAAGATGATTAAGCGCGGTGTCTCACTCAAGCATCTTGATGCAGGTGCACCACAACTCAGCGGCAAGATTTACAAAATCGCTGCGCCGCTCAAGGAAGGCATCTCAACTGAGAACGCCAAGAAGATTGCAAAGTTAGTTCGCGATGAGGGTCCGAAGTCAGTTAAGACGCAGATCCAAGGCGATGAACTTCGTGTGACTTCAAAGAGCCGTGATGATCTTCAAGACACTATGGCAATGATTAAAGATGGTGGCTGGGATTTCGCAGTTCAATTTACGAACTTTAGATAATTGAGTAAAAATAAGTTAGGCCTTGTTTTTGGCTTTAGCGCATATGGGCTCTGGGGATTATTTCCTCTGTATTGGCCTTTGCTTGAACCATCGAGTGCTCTAGAGATTGTTTCTCACCGTGCAGTATGGACCTTAGTTTTTTGTATTGTCATTCTGGCACTGACAAAGGCGCTTAAATCTGCTGGTGCAACTCTAAAGCGCAAAAACGTTGCCCTGAAATTATTTGCAACTTCAGTACTAATCTCAGTTAACTGGTTAGTCTATATCTGGGCAACAAACAATGGCCATGTAGTTGAGGCATCTCTTGGTTATTACATTAATCCTTTAATCATCATCGCCTTTGGTGTGTTACTGCTAAAAGAGAAAATGCGCCCTTTGCAATGGGTGGCAGTGGGCATTGCATCGCTGGGTGTATTAATTTTGACAATCGATTACGGTCGCCTGCCCTGGATTGCGCTCACTCTTGCGATCTCTTGGGGTAGCTATGGTCTTATTAAGAAGCAGCTCGGGCTTGGAGCTCTTGAAGGTTTAGCCATCGAAACCGGAATTTCCTTCATTCCTTACGCTGGATATCTGCTCTATTTAGGCAATCAAGGAACAGGCCAGTTTGGCCACAGTCCTGGTTTAACAATCTTGTTAATCAGTGCCGGCGCAATCACTGCAATTCCATTGCTCTTATTTAATGGTTCAACGACTCGTCTGCCTTTTACAACAATCGGCTTGCTTCAATACATAACTCCAACATTGCAGTTTTCAATCGGTGTCTGGGTACGTCATGAAGATATGCCGACTGCGCGTTGGGTTGGTTTCTTAGTTATTTGGGTTGCTCTTATTGCGCTAGGAACAGATTTAGTGCGATCAAGCAGAGCGGTCGATAACAGCGTCGCATAGCGACATCAACGCACCTGTTGCATCGCAAACAGGTAGTGGGCCAAGTGCGCTGCGAGCTTCCTTAGCCACTTGAAAGAGTTGCTCACGAGATTCACCAAGTGCTTTGTGATTACGAAGTGCAACCAATACTTGCTGCACAGTTGCTTCATCCTCAATAGGCGCCGAGAGAAGCTGTTGTAATTCATGATCAGATGAATCAGTAGATTTCATAACATTTAGAGTCACAAGCGTTGGTACGCCTTCACGCAGATCAGTTCCTGGGGTTTTTCCAGATTGATTAGATTCACTTGCAATATCAATAACATCATCGGCTAATTGAAATGCAACACCGATTTTTTCACCAAAGGTTGTTACTGTGTCAGTAATTTCAGTTGGTGCTCCTGAAACCATTCCACCATAACGGGCAGAAGCTGCAATCAGTGAACCAGTCTTATCGGCAACAACGCGTAAGTAATGCTCTAATGGATCTTGGCCAGGGTTTGGTCCCTGGGTTTCCATGATCTGACCAATTACAAGGCGCTCAAATGTTCGGGCCTGCAAACGAACTGCTTCTGGGCCAAGATCGGCTAATAGGTCTGATGATTTTGCAAAGAGAAAATCACCAGTCAAGATTGCAATTGTGTTTCCCCAGCGCATATTTGCACTCTCAACTCCGCGACGAAGTGGGGCTTCATCCATAACATCATCGTGATAAAGCGTTGCAAGGTGCGTAATTTCGCAGGCAACTGCTGCAGCGATTACGCCAGTGCGATTCGGGTCGCCATATTGAGCGGTAAGAAGGGTTAATAGGGGGCGCAAACGCTTGCCGCCAGCTGCTACTAAGTGGTGGGCCGTCTCATCAACAAAGGGATACTCACTATGGGTATGACTGCGTAGCAGGGATTCAACTTGGCCCATCTGTGCAACCAAGGTTGCTTCCAACTCTGGCGCAACGTTGGGAATGCCAAATGATGACATTAGCGAATAAAGGTTGCGAGATCTGAGATGAAGTTAAGAACTGGTGCTGGGAATACACCCAAAGCAATCGTTACGACCATTGAGAAAATTACCGTAATTGAAGTTAACGCTGATGGGATTTCAACACTTGTTCCATCTTCGACTGGATCTGTAAAGAACATTAAAACGATAACGCGAATATAGAAGAAAGCTGCAATAGCACTAGAGAGCACGCCAGCAATAACAATGCTCTTTGCTCCACTTTCATATGCTGCAGAAAAAATTGAAAACTTTCCGATAAATCCACTTGTTAATGGAATACCAGCAAATGAAAGAAGGAAGCCAGCAAATGCTGCGGCAACCCACGGTGAGCGCTTGCCTAAACCTTTCCAACGGTTGAGGTCTGTCACTTCACCTGCAGAGTCGCGAACTAAAGTAACGATGGCAAAACCACCAACAGTGGCAATTCCATAAGCAAAGAGATAAAAGATTGAAGCTTCAAGTCCGGCCTTATTAAGGGCGATTACACCAGAGAGAAGGAAGCCGGCATGTGCAATAGATGAGTAAGCCAACATGCGCTTAACATCGCGCTGAGCGATAGCAACTAATGATCCAAAGAGCATCGTGACAATGGCAATAACGGTAAGCATGGGAGTCCATGACCACTGTGCATTAGCAAAAGATGTGTAATAAATACGAAGCATCGCACCAAAGGCAGCGACCTTTGTAGCAGCTGCCATAAATGCTGTTACAGGAGTAGGTGAACCTTGATAAACATCTGGAGACCAAGCATGAAATGGCACTGCTCCAACTTTAAAGAGAAGACCCACTGAGAGAAATGCAATTCCGATAAGTAAGAAAACATCGTTTCCGCCGCCGCCAACTACTGATTCGCGGATTCCAGCAAAAGTTACTGAGGCTGAGTATCCATAGAGGAAAGCTGCGCCAAATAGGAAAAATGCTGAAGAAAAAGCTCCAAGAAGGAAGTATTTAAGCGCTGATTCCTGTGATGCTAAACGGCGACGGCGTGAAAGCCCTGCCATTAAATACAGCGGTAATGAAAGCATTTCAAGGGCGACAAAAAGTGTAATCAAATCACTAGAAACTGGGAACAAAAGCATGCCAGCAACAGCAAACAAGGTAAGCGGATAAACCTCAGTTACTTGACTGCCCGTTTGCATCGCATGGCGCTCTTCCTCTGAACCTGGAAGAGATGCTGCTAATGCCGTGAAATGTTCAGTATCAGCTATAAGGAAAACAGAGATGATAGAAATAATAAGAATTGATGCCTGCAGCAATACTGCAGGACCATCGATAACAACTGAGCCCATGGCTGCAGTCATTGATTGTTCATTACGGATTCGCCAAACCTGAACGAGTGCAAGAACTAGAGATCCAAGGGTTACAGATAACTGCGTGATTGGTCGAAGTGCCTTAGACATGAAAGCTTCAACGAGCACACCGATAAGTGCACCGCCAAGCAGAATAAGCATTGGTGATAAAAGTGTGTAGTTAAGAACTGGTGCGCTGAATACCATTATTTATCACCATTCGTTGGAGCTGGATCAGTAAAGCCCATTTGAGCAATGACATGTGCCGATGCTGGGTTAATAACCTTAAGCAGCGGCGAAGGATAGAAACCGAGCGCAATGATGATCGCGATTACCGGAGCTATTGCGATTTTTTCGCGAAGATTGAGATCGCTTAGGTTTTCATTACCTGGAGTAGTTGGTCCATGCAACGCTTTTTGAACTGGAATCAAGATGTACAAAGCGGCCAATACAATTCCAAATGTTGCAATCACTGAATGCACTGGATATCTAGTAAATGTTCCAACAAGAACTAAGAATTCGCTCACAAAGCTAGACATACCAGGCAGCGCTAGCGAAGACATTCCAGCTAAGAAGAATGACCAAGCCATCACTGGGGTAACTCGCTGCAATCCGCCGAAGTCTGCAATTGTTGAAGATCCGCGACGAGAAATCATCCAGCCACCGACTAAGAAGAGCGCCGCAGTGGAGAAACCGTGATTAAACATATACAAAGTAGCTCCGCTATGGCCTTGTGAGGTCATTGCAAAGATTCCCATTGTGATGAAACCAAAGTGAGAGATAGATGTAAATGCAATCAAACGCTTGAGATCGCGCTGGCCAATTGCAAGGAATGCACCATAAACAATTGAGATAACGGCTAGGACCAGGATCATTGGGGTAAATGTCTTGCTGGCATCAGGGAACAAAGTCAGGCAGTAGCGAATCATTCCAAAAGTTCCGACTTTATCTAGAACACCTAACAACAAAACTGAAGTTCCAGGTGTTGCAGATTGCGCAGCATCTGGCAGCCATGTGTGAAGTGGCCATAGTGGGGCTTTAATTGCAAAGGCGATAAAGAATCCGAGGAATAAGAAGTTCTGAGTTGTTGAACTCATCTCTAAGTGAGAAAGAGCTGCAAGGTCAAAGGTGTGACCACCCTGAGCACCTGACATAACGTATAGCGCAATGATTGAAGCCAACATCAGCAATCCACCGAAGAGACTGTAAATCAAGAACTTCACTGCAGCAGCTGAACGCTCCCCTGAACCATAACCACCAATAAGGAAGTAAACAGGAATTAACATCGCTTCAAAGATTACGTAGAACAAGAAAACATCCGTTGCGGCAAAGACGCCGATCATCATTGTCTCTAGAACAAGAATAAGAATGTAGAAAACCTTTACTGACCAACGGCCACCATGTGCTTCATTCCAGCCAGCTAGTACAACAATCGGTGCCAAGATCGTAGACATCAAAATCAAGACAAGTGCTAGACCGTCAATACCAACAGCGAAGTTGATTCCAAAAGATGGAATCCATGAGTATTTTTCTACAAATTGAAGATCAACGTTATCGCGCTCAAAACCAACGGCTATTGCGATCGTTGCCGCTGCAACAATCAAGGTGGTGGCAAGTGCTACTTGCTTAGTCAGCGTCTCTTTAGCCTTGGGGGTGGCAGCAACTGCAACTGATCCAATTATCGGTAAGAACATTAAAAGCGTTAATGAGTTCATTACTTAGTCACCACCCAAATCGCTGCAATCAAAAGGGACGCTCCAACAAGAATGAGTGCTGCATAACTGCGGACAAATCCACTTTGGAGGCCACGGAGAATTGAACCTGAGCCCATCGCTAACTGGCCAACACCGCGCACAGCACCATCAATAACAGCTTCATCGGTCTTAACAAGCACCTGCGTTAACTGCTGGCCTGGGCGCATAAAGACCGCTTCATTGAATCGGTCCTGCATCAAATCTTGGCGGGCAATCTTTGTAAATACTGAAACATCTTCTGGTGCAACTGCTGCAACTTCTTGGCGTGAATACTTCAAGAATGCGATTGCTACACCGATGGCAACCATTGCAAGGGCAAGGCCCGAAACAACGATTGGTGAAAGAAGTTCTTTATGCTCACCGTGGTGTTCAAAGAGTGGTGCTAGCCAATTTACTAATGCATCTCCGCGGCTAAGCAAGAAACCAGATGAAACTGATCCAATTGCAAGAATAGCCATTGGTAACCACATCAGTAGTGGGGATTCATGTGGGTGGGCTTCATCATCCCATCGTGATTTACCAGTAAAAGTAAGAATCATTACGCGAGTCATATAGAAGGCAGTAATACCTGCACCTAGCAAAGTCACTGTTCCTAAGATGATTCCCTTAATTCCACCGGCGTTAAATGCGGTTTCAATAATCATGTCTTTTGAATAGAAACCAGCAAATGGTGGAACTCCAAGAATCGCTAGGTAACCAAGGCCAAATGTCACAAATGTAATTGGCATGAACTTACGAAGTGCGCCGTATTTGCGCATATTTACTTCATCGTTCATTCCATGCATAACTGATCCAGCTCCAAGGAACATTCCAGCTTTGAAGAAACCGTGAGTGAGCAAGTGCATGATCGCAAATGCATAACCAACTGGGCCAAGACCTGCACCTAAAATCATGTAGCCGATCTGAGACATTGTTGAAGCAGCAAGTGCCTTTTTAATGTCATCTTTTGCAGTACCGATAAGTGCACCGAATAACAATGTAATTGCGCCAACGATGACTACTAATAGCTGCGCAGTTGGTGCCGCATCAAATATAAAGTTAGAGCGAGTAATCAAGTAGACGCCAGCGGTAACCATCGTCGCCGCGTGAATAAGAGCTGAAACCGGTGTTGGGCCAGCCATCGCATCGCCCAGCCATGCCTGCAATGGGAATTGAGCAGATTTACCAGTTGCTGCAACTAACAACATAATGCCGATAGCTGTTAACGCACCCGTTGAAGTGTGGTGGGCATGCTCTTTAATTCCTTCAAAGGAGACAGTTCCGATAGTTGCAAATGCAATCATGATGGCAAATGAAAGTCCCATGTCACCAATACGGTTCATGACAAAGGCCTTTTTAGATGCAGTTGCATAGGCTGGCTTGTGATTCCAGAAGCCAATTAGCAGGTATGAAGCAAGACCTACGCCTTCCCAACCAACATAAAGGTTGAGATAGCTATTGCCTAGAACTAACAAAAGCATCGCTGCAATAAACAGGTTTAAATATGCAAAAAAACGGCGACGATCGTGATCGTGCGACATGTAGGAAATTGAGTAGATATGAATCAAAGTTCCGACACCCGTAATAAGTAGGACGAAACAGATTGAAAGTTGATCCAGAAGAAGTCCGGCATCAACGTTAAATGTTCCAACTGAGATCCACTCAAAAAGCTTTTGAGTAACTGGGCGGGCTTCATTTGTACGGCCAAGCATCTGTGAAAGTTGGTACAAGCCAACTGCAAATGAAGAGGCTGACATAAGCGTTCCAAGGATGTGGCCCCACTTATCGGCGCGACGTCCAGCAAGCAAAAGAATCGTTGCACCAAGTAATGGCAGTGCGATTAAGTAAACGAGGCTATTTGAAGTTGTCATCTTTATCGCTTCAACAAACTAGCATCATCAACAGATGCTGATCGGCGTGAACGATAAATCGTCACGATAATTGCCAGACCAACTACAACTTCACATGCCGCAACCACCATCGTAAAGAAAGCGATTACCTGACCGTTGAGGTCTCCATTGATTCTAGAGAAAGTTACAAAAGCTAAATTTGCAGCATTAAGCATGAGTTCAATACACATGAAGACAACGATTGCGTTGCGTCGAACAACTACGCCAACGGCGCCAATAGTGAAGAGAAGTGCTGATAGATATAGATAGTTGGCTGCATCCATTTACTTCTCCTCCCCTGCGCTTGTATCAACTGTTCCAAGTTCAAATACGCCTGAGTTCAACATGTCGCCACGGGCTTGAAGAGTGGCGTTAATGGAGTTTGCCGCCGGTGTGCCATCTGGCAAAAGCGCAGGAACATCAACGGCGTTGTGACGGGCAAAAACTCCAGGACCTGGAAGGCCAGCGGCATTTGCAAGAGAGTTTCCACGAAAGCGTGCAGTTGAAAGCTCGCGCTGAGTTGGTCGAGTTTGAACGCGCTGGTGATGTGCAAGAACCATTGCGCCAAGAGCTGCAGTTATAAGAAGCGCCGAAACAACTTCAAATGGCCACACATATGTTGAAAATAGTAGTTGTGCTAATCCCTTAACGTTTCCATCGGCATTTGCAGTTGCAAGACCAACACCACTTCGGCCCAAAGTTGCACGGCCAAGAAGTGAAACCATTAATCCACCAAAGCCAACTGCTGCAGTAATTGCAATTGGGCGAAGTCCAGTAATTGTCTCGGTTAATGAGTCAGATGAATCGACACCAACGAGCATAAGAATAAAGAGGAAGAGCATCATGACTGCGCCTGTGTAAACCACGATCTGGACGATGCCAAGGAAAAGAGCTTCTTGAGCGATGTAGAACATTGCAAGGTTAATCATGACTGATGCCATCAAGATCGCTGAGTGAACTGCTTTCTTAACTAA
>CAIVDO010000117.1 GCA_903904665.1 uncultured Actinomycetes bacterium
CATAGCTACAACACCTAAAACTGTCTCTGCGTCTGTAATCGCACTAGCGCCATAACCAACTGGTGATCCTGCAGCAACATTCTTTACCAAATGAAGTTTTGCACGTAGCTGCATCACAGGTTTTAATCCAAGTTTCTTACTATCCCCCATAGTTTTAATATCAGGAGTTAATCCATACATTGCAATTCCGGTGCGCACCATGTCAAAGGCGCAATCCTTATCCAGCATCGTTGCGGCAGAATTTGCTAAATGCTTAATTGGCGGATTGATGCCAACTGCTGCTAATTCAGCAACTCGGGCCTTGAACACATTGAGTTGATCACTATTTTGTTGTTGCCCTGGTTCATCAGCTCGTGCAAAGTGAGAAAAGATTCCAACGACTTCAACTTTTGAAAAATCTGCTTTAAGTAGTTCCTGCCACTCATCGAGAAAGCCACCACGTGTCATTCCAGTATCAACCTCAATATGGATCCGTGGTTTATTTGCTACTTTTGAAATTTCTTGCAAGGAAACTAGTGAAGCAACAGCAACATCTATGTCATGTTTTGCTGCAGAACTAAAGTCAGATCCTGGCGGGACTAACCAGGCCAAGATTGGAATACGAACTCCATGTGTGCGAAGTGCAATCGCTTCCTCAAGCAGTGCAACCCCAAGCCAATCAGCTCCGCTTTTCTCTGCTGCTAATCCAATCTCGACCAAACCATGGCCATAGGCATCTGCTTTAACAACTGCCAGCAGATCAACTCCAGCTGTGGATTTTAAGTAGGAGATATTGGAGGCAAGTGCAATGAGATCAATTCGAGCTTCTGCGCGATGTTCCATTACCTGCGCTCGACAATCACCATTGCAGATGCGATTGCTGCATCGTGGGAAAGAGATAGATGGACATCAGCACCATCTACTAAATCTGCTATTTCACCGCGAAAGAGAAAGATAGGCTTACCGCTCTCTAAATTAACAACTTCGGCATCATGCCAACCCAGGCCTTTTCCTGCACTCAGCGCCTTGGCTAGAGCTTCTTTTGCAGCAAAGCGTGCGGCTAATGAATGAATTGGTTTTGTGCGCTCATTAATAGTGAATAGTTTTTCTAATAATCCAGGTGTGCGCTCTAAGGAAGATTTGAATCGCTCGATATCAACGACATCAATGCCGATTCCATCAATCATGTAGAAGAGTCTAGTGGAGTTGGCTCTTAGAGGGAACGTATCGATCTACGGCAATTACCGCCACTAATAAAGCACTGCCCACAAAGAGGCCGCCCAATAAATCTGTAAACCAATGGGTATGACGGATAAGGGAGACGATGCATATTGTTAATGAAATCGTTAGAACACCTGCACTGGCTAAACGCCCCTGATACTTATCTACTTTTGCATATCGATAAATTAAGTAGGCCAGGATGCCCCACGATAAAACTGCGTTAGATGCATGACCGCTTGGGTATGACATTCCACCGGCATGTAACAAATCAAAGCCATCTCGAGGTTTGGTACGACCCAGAAATAACTTAAATGTTCCAACAACTACGTTAAGTGCAAGCAGAGAAAGAACTGCCAGATTAAGCGGACGCCAACTCTTAAATTTATATGCGATAAATGAGGCTGAAAGAATAAGAACTGTTGCCGTCAACCAACGTAGTCCCAAATCATCGAGCCTACGTAAGAGAAAGCCTGATAAGCCATCAAAGCGTGGTCGATGCGTGCGATTAACGTTGTTATCAAAATTTACTAAGGGTCCATAAGTTAGAACTTGTTGCGTGACAAGAAGAAAGCCAGTAAATAATAAAAGTGACCAGCGCAGAGCGCGATCCATCTGCTTCCTGCGTAATTGAATATCTGTCTGCATTTATTCAACCGTTACAGATTTAGCCAAGTTTCTGGGTTGGTCAACATCATTGCCACGAGCAACTGCCATTTCATATGCGAAGACCTGCAGAGGAACAGTGGCCAATACTGGTTGGAAAAGCGCGGGTACTACTGGAATTCGAATGATGTGTTCGGCTCCCTCAACATGAGCACCTTCTTCGGCAATGACGATTACGCGTGCACCGCGTGCTTTTACTTCTTGAATATTGCTAAGCATTTTTTCATCAAGTGCATGCTCGTGACCTGCAGGCAATATTGCGATTACCGGTGTGCCTTTATCTATTAGCGCAATCGGACCATGCTTGAGTTCGCCTCCTGCAAAGCCTTCGGCATGGATATAGGCAAGCTCTTTTAATTTAAGTGCGCCTTCAAGTGCTACGGGATAACCAATATTGCGACCCAGGAACAAAACAATATTATTTTCAGCAAAGCTGCGAGTAAGTGCGCGTAGCGGCTCTACTGTTTCAAGAATCTGTTCGATCTTTCCTGGAAGTTCGAGTAGTTCGTTGTATAGGGATTCAACTTCAGAGTCCTTGAGTGCTCCATTTACTTGGGCAAGGTGAAGTCCAATTAGATACACGGCAATCATCTGTGTTAGCAATGCTTTTGTTGAGGCAACTGCGATTTCTGGGCCGGCATGGGTATACAAAACAGCATCGGATTCGCGCGGGATCGTTGAACTATTTGTATTACAAATTGCAAGAACGCGGCCACCTGCCGCCTTTGCATGGCGAACAGCCATCAAAGTATCCATAGTTTCACCAGATTGTGAAATAGCTATAACTAATGTGCCTGCATCAATAATTGGGTCTCGATATCTAAATTCACTTGCAATCTCTACATCAACTGGGATCTTGGCCCATTTTTCAATCGCATATTTTGCAACCATTCCTGCGTGATAGGCGGTTCCGCATGCGATAACTGTAATTTTCTTTAGCGCGCGAATCTCATCAACGCTCATGCGCAATTCATCTAAAACTATCTGCTTGTTATCGCTCAAGCGACCGATCAAAGTATCGGCAACGGCCTTAGGTTGTTCAAAGATTTCTTTGAGCATAAAGTGTGTAAAGCCACCTTTTTGAGCCGCACTTGCATCCCACGAGATTAGATACTCTTTAGGCGCAACGCTCTTGCCATCTAAATCAGTTATTGACACTGATGTTGGTGTCATAGTCACAACTTCATCTTGACCAAGCTCTACAGCACGCTTTGTATAGTCAATGAAGGCAGCGACATCCGAGGCCATAAAGTTTTCGCCCGTACCAAGTCCCACCACTAATGGTGAGTTGCGGCGTACGCCAACAACAACATCGGGGGCATCGGCATGGATTGCTAAAAGCGTAAATGATCCACGCAGGGCCTTGACGGCTTCACGCATTGCCGCTGATAAATCGCCGTTATTTTTCTTGCGCAAATCACTAAGTAAATGAGCAACGGATTCAGTATCAGTTTCTGATGAAAACTTATGTCCGCGGGCCTCTAACTCTTTACGAAGCTCTGAATAGTTTTCGATAATTCCATTATGGATAACGGCTAACTTGCCCTCATTATCAACGTGAGGATGTGCATTGTGATCAGTCGGGCCGCCATGTGTTGCCCAACGCGTATGACCGATTCCTGAGTGCACAACTGGAAGGGATGCATCCAGTGAGTTCTCTAAATTTGAAAGTTTGCCCGCTTTTTTCTCGATGAAGAGTGTGCCGGGGGTTCCAAGTGCAATTCCGGCTGAGTCATAACCGCGGTATTCAAGGCGTCGTAGGCCTTCAATCAGGGGTGTTGCTGCAGATTGTGGCCCTGTGTAACCCACAATTCCGCACATAGATTCTTACCCCAGTTCGCTTTTTACAATATCTGCAAGTTCTCTAGCAACTTCTTGTGCAAGGCTATCACTGGAGGCTTCAACCATCACTCTAATAAGCGCCTCTGTGCCAGATGCGCGAAGTAATACCCGCCCACTATCGGCTAAGCGATCTTGCGCAGATTTAACCGCTTCAGCAATCACAGCAGATTCTGCGAGCTTTTCCTTTGCAACATCTTTGACATTGATAAGTACTTGAGGAAAGCGCACCATGGTTGCCGCTAATTCCTGCAACGTTTTACCTGTCCGCACCACTTCTTGAAGAAGCTGTAGTGCAGTCAGAATTCCATCTCCGGTATTTGCAAGTTCGCGCATGATTACATGGCCTGATTGCTCTCCACCGAGGGAATAATCATTTGCAATCATATTTTCTAGAACGTACCTATCACCCACGGGGGTAGTTACGACATCTATTCCTGCATCTTTCATCGCATGCATAAAACCAAGGTTGCTCATTACTGTGCCAACAACGGTATTGCCCTTTAACTTACCTCGTGCTTTAAAGCCACGGGCCAACAAAGTCAGAATGTGATCGCCATCGATCTCGTTGCCTGCTGCATCGATTGCTAAGCAACGATCGGCATCACCATCATGAGCGATACCAACATCTGCGCCTTCTTTTAATACAGCTGCTCGTAGTTGATGTAAATGTGTTGAGCCGCAATC
>CAIVDO010000118.1 GCA_903904665.1 uncultured Actinomycetes bacterium
CCAGAGCCATGGCTCCGATTGCAATTCCTGCGATTACTTTCTTCATTTATTACTCCTTGTTTGTGTACGTAGGTAAAACTACTTAGTTGCGATATTTCCTGAGAGATCCATTGAGAAACTGGTTGACTCAGTTGTGTTAACGATTCCCTTGCTGTTGATATTAAAAGTTCCTTTTACAGTCAAAGTTCCAGATGCTCCTGCATATTTGCCAGTACCACCTGTGATCTTTGCGCTGCCCTTGATTGTGATCGTTGCTGGCGCTGAGTCAGAGTCTGCGCAACCTTGTGATGAAGAATCAAAAGTAAGATTCAAAGTATTTCCACCACCACTGACTACACCTTTGCCATCAAAGTTGTCGCAAAGATTTGATGGTGCAGAAGATGCCGTTCCTGACATATCTGTTAATCCACTGACGTTGCCTGTCCCGGTTCCGTCTACTTTGGAAACTTGAATAAGGTTGGCATCACCAAAGAGGATTGAAATCTTTCCTTTATATGTGCCCTGGAATGCAACTGATCCTGCTTTTGTAGCAGTTGTTGCAGAAGCTGCTGGTTTTGCAACTGGCTTAGTTGTTGAATATCCTGTTGGGCACTTTGGTTTTGCCGCAGTTACTTTCTTGACAACGGTTCCTTTGTAGCAAGTGATTGTTTTATTAGCTGCATTTGCAACGCTAACATTTCCGGCTACAAGTGCAAAAGCTGCAAGTACAACTAGAACTCTTGTTAATTTTGATGTTTTAGATTTCATTTTTCTCTCATCTCTCCCTGAAGAATTTCTCTTTTAGTTACAGGTGAATCTTTTCATTGCAATATTTTTTAATGCACTTTTTACTGAGGGTTACCCCTTGCTGGAATATCTACTCGGTCACTTTGAGTGCCTGCTTTATTCGCTGGGTCACACTTAAAATGTGAGGTTTATCAAGGAGTGCTAGCCCCAAAGTGGAATTTGACATAGGGTTCGGGGGTGAACAAAAACGTAGATGCAGATTTCCTGGCCCTTCCATTAGCAGCTGTCAGTGACGCAGCGATTAGCACAGCAAAAGATGCGGGTGCATCTCATGTTGATGTGCGTATCGAGCGCACACGAAATGGTTTGTTGTCGTTGCGCGATGCACGGCCAGAAACACAAAGTGATGAGACAAATGCCGGACTCGGTGTTCGCGTCATTGTTAATGGTGCATGGGGCTTTGCTTCATCCCCCGAAATCTCGGTAGATGGTGCCAAGAAACTTGCACTGACTGCAGTTGCAATGGCTAAGACGTCAAAGCCATTATCGACAGAGTTAGTGTCACTTGTGAGCGAACCTGTCTATGCAAACCAACTGTGGGTATCAAATTACGAAGTAGATCCATTCTCTGTTTCTGATACAGAGAAGAAAGATCGCTTAGCTGATTTAAGTAACCGATTGCTAAAAAATGAATCGGTCAACCACACATCGGCTCACACTATGTTTGTTAAAGAACAAAAGCATTACGCCGATTCTTATGGCACTAGTACCACCCAGCAACGAGTCCGCCTGCAAACTCAAATCGAGGCGATCTCAACTGGCGATCATGGCTTTGAATCCATGCGCACACTTGCTCAACCTGCCGGCTTTGGTTGGGAGTGGATGGGAAATAAGCATTGGGATTGGGACTCAGAAATCGCCGAACTGCCAACGTTATTGGCCGAGAAAGTTGCTTCGCCCTCCGTTGAACCTGGCCGTTATGACGTTTTAGTTCATCCATCTAACTTATGGTTAACAATTCACGAATCAATCGGTCATGCAACTGAGCTCGATCGCGCAATTGGTTATGAAGCTAACTACGCCGGAACATCTTTTGCTACGCCCGATAAGTTAAATACATTGAAATACGGTTCAGGGCTTATGAACGTAACCGGAGATCGCAGCACGCCACATGGCCTTAGCACCGTCGGCTTTGATGATGAAGGTGTTGCTGCCCAGAGTTGGGACATCATTAAAGATGGTGTTCTCGTTGGTTATCAGCTAGATCGCCGTATCGCTGCCCGAGTTAACCGTGATCGCAGCAATGGCTGCGCCTTTGCCGACTCTCCTTCTCATGTGCCAATTCAGCGCATGCCCAATGTTTCTTTGCAGCCAAATCCAACTGGACCGACTTACGATGAGATGGTCGCTTCAATGGAAGATGGCATCATCATCAAGGGTGATAAATCCTGGTCGATTGATATGCAGCGCTATAACTTCCAATTTACTGGTCAGCAGGTCCATCGCGTTAAAAATGGCAAAGTTGTTGGTCAGTTAAAGGATGTTGCATACCAAGCAACGACAACTGATTTCTGGGGTTCCATGAAAGTTGTTGGCGGGCCCTCTACGTATGTTTTGGGCGGTGCCTTTAACTGCGGTAAAGCGCAACCAGGTCAGATTGCGGCGGTAAGTCATGGTTGCCCAGCGGCGATCTTCGACAAAGTAAATATTCTCAATACTGTTGCGGAGGCTGGAAAATGATTTCTGCTCAAGATCTGATTGAAAAGATCACATCGGCTGCAACGTGTGATGATTGCATTGTTGTTGTTCAAGATAAGACTCAAGCAAATCTGCGTTGGGCAGCGAGCACGTTGACAACAAATGGTGTTATTACGCAAAGAAACGTCACCGTAATCGCCTTTGTTGCAGTTGAAGGAGGCATGGCAGCTGGTGGA
>CAIVDO010000119.1 GCA_903904665.1 uncultured Actinomycetes bacterium
CAAAACGGTGACCGGGTTTTAGTGCATCTAATCTATTTCCACTTATCGCCCCATAGCTATCAAAACTTCTTGCATCAAAATAGACAGAATTATCATCACCAACGTATGCAAATCCCTTTTCGATAAGCTGTTGAATCATCGTCAACATGAGCTCAATTGACTCACTGGCCCTTGGGTATTTATCTGCCGGTTTTACATTTAACCTCAGCAAGTCATTGTGAAATCTCTCTTCATACTTTCTTGCCACAGCAAAGGGATCCATAGATTCAGTTTTGGCTTGGGCAAGCATCTTGTCTTCGGATTCAAAATCTTCTGACATGTGTCCCACATCAGTTATATTCTGAATAAGTTCGACGGTGTAGCCGCTAATTTCAAGAGTGCGGCGTACTAAATCAGAGAGTAAGAAAGTTCTTAGATTTCCTACATGTGCATCGCGATAGACAGTTGGGCCACAGCAATACATTGTTGTTGGCCCCTGAGTGAAAACAACGTGCTTGATTTGCCTAGTTGCCGTGTCATAGAGAGAGAGGCTCAATTCTTTTCAACCACTTCTTTCCATAGGGCAATCTCATCGTATGAAAACTCAATGAGCTTTCCATGCCGGTTGCGAAGTGTGACGGGGGACTCTAGATATCCCACGATGTCACGAAAGCCACCCTCAGGCTCATGCAAGCGGATTGTCACGCGCTTACCTATGAGCGCCTTAAATCTGGCTTCTAACCCATGGACCATGGCTCAACGATAATCCTTAAGTAGAAATATCGCCTTGGGAGAGCTGATGCGATTACAATCAGAGCCGTTGGCTACTAATAATTCTTACGGAGGCTAGTCGTGACTTATGTGATCGCCGAACCATGTGTCGATGTCAAAGATAAATCCTGCATCGCTGAATGTCCTGTGGACTGCATCTATGAAGGCGATCGCATGCTTTATATCCAAGCCGACGAGTGTGTTGATTGTGGCGCTTGTGAGCCTGTCTGCCCAGTTGAGGCTATCTACTATGAAGATGACGTTCCACCACAGTGGAAAGAGTTTGGAAAAGTTAATACAGAGTTCTTCGTTGAAATTGGTTCACCAGGTGGAGCAGCAAAAGTTGGCGCTACTGGCACAGACCATGAGTTTGTAAAAGCTCTCCCACCTAAGAGCGAGTAATACTTCTTGCGCTCCTCACTCCCAGATTTCCCCTGGGATGCACTTGCTCCTTATGCAGATAAAGCACGCTCATACCCGGCGGGAATAATTGATTTATCAGTTGGCACCCCGGTAGATCCCACACCAGAGTTCATTCAAGCCGCTTTACGTGAATCCTCTAACTCACCTAGCTATCCAGTCACAGCCGGCACCCCAGAACTTCGTGGCGCGATTAAAAATTGGGCGACCAAACGCTTAGGTGCAACGGGTGAGTTTGATGTCTTGCCATTAATTGGTTCGAAAGAGTTAGTTGCATGGTTGCCAACTATTTTGGAATCAAAGAAAGTATTAATCCCACAGATTGCATATCCGACGTATCACGTAGGTGCATTAATTGCCCAAGCGCAATCAATTCCTGTTGAAATTGATGCGAAAAGCTGGCCAGATGCAGATTTAGCCTGGATGAACTCACCCTCAAATCCAACAGGTCGCGTACATAGCGTTGATGAGATTAAAGATTGCATCCAATGGTCAAGAAAAAATAGTGCGGTCTTAATCTCTGATGAGTGCTACTTAGAGTTTGAGCACACTTCAACTCCCACTTCAGTATTGGCGCTAACTGGCGGAGATAACACCAATATCTTGGCAGTGCATTCACTTTCAAAGCGCTCATCGATGGCTGGTTACAGAGCAGCGTTCTTAGTAGGAGATAGCGCCTTGATCGCAAAGATTCGCGAACTAAGAAAACATGCGGGCATGATGGTTGCTCTGCCTGTACAAAAAGCGATGACCGTGGCATTGGCCGATGACTTACATGTTGCCGAGCAACGTGGACGATATAACGCTCGACGTGATGCACTACGTCCGGCACTTGAAGCATGTGGTTTTAGAGTTGAATTTAGTAACGCTGGACTTTATCTCTGGTGCACACGCGATGAAGATGCTTGGACAAGTGTTGATTGGTTGGCAGCTCGCGGAATCTTGGCTACGCCTGGAAGTTTTTATGGTGAAAAAGGAAAAAACCATATTCGAATTGCAATGACAGTCACCGATGCTCAGATTCATGATGCAGTGAGCCGTTTAAAGGCTTTATAGATGGCCGTTGGAATTCTTCTAGTTGGTGGCTTTGGTACACGCCTTATGCCACTTACTAAAAACACACCAAAACCAATGCTCACCGTGGCCGGCCTGCCTGTGACAGAACATCAATTGGCTATGGCCAAAGCTGCCGGAATAACTACAGTCGTTCTTGCAACTTCGTATTTATCAGAGGTTTTTATTCCATATTTTGGGGATGGCTCTAAATGGGGAATGAAACTTCTTTATGCAGTCGAAAAAGAGCCTTTGGGTACAGGTGGTGCGATCGGAAATGCTGCAAAACTTTTAACTGGCGATGAATCGATTGTAGTTTTTAATGGAGATGTACTTAGTTCACATAATTTGAAGCAACAGATTCAAGAACATGAAGAAAATAATGCAGATGTCACTTTGCATTTAACTGCAGTTGAAGATGCCCGCGCTTATGGATGTGTGCCAACGGATTCTGATGGTCGAGTGACGGCGTTCTTGGAAAAAATGGACAATCCAATTACTAACACGATCAATGCTGGATGCTATGTTTTTAAATCTTCAATTGTGAACTCGATTCCCAAGGACACAGTCGTAAGTGTTGAGCGCCAAACTTTTCCAGAGTTAGTTGCACGCCATGGAAGAGTCTTTGGTTTCATCGATGATTCTTACTGGCTAGACATTGGAACACCGAAGGCCTTGTTAAAAGGCTCAGTTGATTTAGTCTCAGGTGTTGCAAAGGCATTGGCATTAACACCAGAACTCATTGCCAGCCACTCTCCTCAACGCTTAATTATGAAAGGCGCCCAAGTTGATCCAACTGCGCGCATTGATGGAGGTAGTTGCATTTCTCATGGGGCGCACGTACAGGCCGGAGCTCTGATCGATGGCTGCATCGTTGAAGCCGGTGCAAGAATTGGCCAAGGAGCTGCGATTAAAAACTCCTTTATCGCTGCCGGGGCTCATGTGCAAAATTTCGCGCAAATATCTTCATCTTTTGTGACAAATAGCGAAATAATTCACATCCCGCAGTGATTTGAGCGTAAATCCCCGCTGGACTGGGGGTAACCGCGCTTGACTTATTCGACTTACACGCGTGTAATTCACTCCTAAGTAAGTCTTTTCCATGAGGGATGAGACCTGACGTATTCAAGGAGAATCGACTATGCCGATTAAACCTGAAGCCACGAACTCCCCAACCCCCACGACTGGCCCAAAGATCACTCTAGAGACTGGCGAGAGTATTGAACTCTCTTGGCAGGAACGCGCACTGTGCGCTCAAACAGATCCAGAAGCATTCTTTCCTGAAAAAGGCGGCTCAACTCGCGAAGCAAAGCGTGTCTGTCTTTCCTGCGATGTTCGTTCAGAGTGTTTGGAATATGCACTTGCACATGACGAACGTTTTGGAATTTGGGGCGGACTATCAGAGCGCGAACGTCGTCGCTTAAAGCGCCGTTCAGCGTAGTTTTTTAATCCCAACTCTTTAAGAGATGGTGGTTTTGTTGTGGCAATAACAGATAGACACTCAGTCACCGCAATTGTTGTTACTCACGACGGTGAAACATGGTTGCCTGCAGTTGTTGCAGCTCTTGCATCGCAAACTCGTCCTATAGATCAACTCTTGGCAGTTGATACTGGTTCACGGGATTCATCAACAAAACTTCTTAAGGCAGCGCGTATCCCAATTATTTCTGCAGAGCGCGACTGTGGATTTGGCGAAGCGGTTGCGCTCGCAGTTGAAAAAATGCCCCAACACATTGAGGGCAGCAGTGAATGGATTTGGTTAATTCACGATGACTGCGCACCTGCACCAACAGCGTTAGAAAAACTTCTAGAAGCAATTGAAGATCGACCACAAGTTGCAATGGTTGGTCCAAAGCTACTTGGTTGGCACGATCGTACGCACTTACTTGAAGCTGGAATAAGTATTGCCGGCAACGGTGCTAGATGGACTGGATTAGAAACTTATGAGTACGACCAGGGCCAACATGATGGAGTTCATGATGTGCTCTCTGTTAGCACTGCAGGTGCATTAATTCGCCGCGATATCTTTGAAGAAATGGGCGGATTTGATTCCAGCCTGGCCCTCTTTCGTGACGACATTGATTTTGGTTGGCGCGCACGAGTATCTGGGCATGCAGTAATTGCAAATACTTCCGCCGTTGCCTATCACGCACAAGCATCGGCTTCAGAGCGTCGAAGCGTCGATGTTGCTGGGGCTTTCTTGCACCGTCCTCTTTTGCTTGATCGACGAAATGCCGCCTATGTTTTATTAGCAAACTCTTCGTGGTGGATGATCCCATGGCTGGCCATTCAACTCTTAGGTTCTGCAATGGCACGGTCAATCGGATACTTAATTGCAAAACTGCCTGGTTATGCTGCCGATGAGTTATTAGCAGTTGCAACGTTAATTACTAAACCTGCCGAAATAGTAAAAGCTCGAAAGATGCGAAAAGCTAAGCGATTAGTCTCTGCAAGAGTTATTGCAACATATATTCCTCCGCGCTGGTCTCAACTGCGACTTTCAACATCACGTCTTGCAGAAGCTATCCGCGCCAAAGTTATTCCCGTCGCAGAAAGCTCTTCTACCTCAGTCTTAGATCCACTGGACGAGGAAGATTTATTGGTGCCCTCAAAGAAATATCAGTGGATTAATTTCTTTAAGAACCCAGAAATTTTTGGTTACCTACTCCTAGGATTAATTACTCTCATCGCATCGCGCAATCGCTTAGGTGCTCTCATTGGCGGAGCCCTTCCGGCATCACCAAGTGGGGCACGAGATTTATGGAAAAGCTATTTTGAATCCTGGCACCAAGTGGGAATGGGTAGTTCACATGCTTCGCCACCATGGATTGCTGTTGTGGCATTGGCATCAATTCTTGTGCTGGGCAAGGTCCCATTTCTTATTACATTATTCTTCCTTGTAGCACCATTATTGATTATGTGGTCTGCACAAAGATTCTTGCGCAAGCTATCAAGTAATACATTTATAACGATTCCAGCGAGTTTGCTCTATGCCCTCTCACCTGTTGTATTGGCATCTGTGAATTCAGGGCGGCTAGCCACATTAGTGGCTTTGATTCTTGCTCCTCAGATAGCTATGTTCTTAAGTAATTGGAAAGAGATAGAAAAGAATTCGTGGCGACGCATCTACGGGTTAACTATTATCCTGGCGATCTTGAGCACTTTCACACTAATTACAACGGTAATTAGTGTGGGAGTAATTGGCTTTGCCGTATTCATGGATTATCAGGAAAAACTCGAGAAGCCTTTATTCTTATCCCGTCTCTACAGGCGACTTACCCTTTTATTATTTCCATTCATACTTGCTGCGCCGTATTCATTTGAAGCCCTACTGCGGCCTGTGCGCTTTCTTGCAGAGCCTGGACTCTCGCTCTCGGGTGGGGTTGCAAGCCTTGTCTTATTTGGCAATCCCGGCGGACAAGGCTCACTTCCTTGGTGGGCTTTAAGTCCAATACTTCTAGTCCTTGTTGTTGCGCTCTTTTCCTCTTCTCTTGCCCGACCAATTGCTCAAGCGGGAATTGGTTTTCTCTCTGCAGCTATATTCTTTTCTGCCTTTTCAATTTCAGTTCACGGCAACGGCACAAGTACAAGAGTGTGGGTTGGAACATTCTTAACGGGTGCCACTTTGGCAGCAGTTGCTTCTGGCGTTGTAATCCTTGATCGCTTGCGCGGCATCCTTATTACTAGCAATATTCACTACCGGCATATTTTGGCTGCGCTTTTGCTCATCGTTACCGGTATTTACTCAATAACAAGTATTGCTTGGTCTGTTTCTACGGGTGCTAATTCTCCCGTCCAGAGTAATTTAAAGACAGTAATGCCAGCCTTCTTAACTGCAGAAGCTGAAACTAAGACATTAGTTTTACGCGAAGTAAGTCAGGCAGGTTCAAAAGTCATTCAGTACTACATCTCAAGAGGTTCTGATATTTCACTTGGTGAACCTGATGTTGCACCTGGCCAGATTCGAGAGATTGAAATTGCAGCCCAGCAGCTCATAGGTGGGTCAGGCATCAGTAGCAGCCAAGTCTTTTCTGCTTATGGAATTAAATATGTTTTTGTTAAAAACCCTTTTAGCCGAAGTGTAATCAGAACTATTGATGGACTTGGTGGCTTCGCCCGAACATCGGCAACGTCAGCAGGAGTTGTCTGGAGAGTTTCAGGTGCCACCGGTCGCATCATATTTACAGCAAAAAATGGCGAGCGTTCAGTCTTAGAGGCAGGTGATGTTGGGGCACGCATAAATGTAAATGCACCTGGCTCGATCACATTGACTGAAAGATTTGATCGCTCTTGGCAGATGTTAGAAAATGGTTACCGATTAGATCGCGCTATGGATGAACATGGATTGCCGCGATTCCAAGTACCTGAACCTGGAGAAATCTCACTTATCCACGATGGAACTATTCGACGTGGTTGGCTTTCACTTCAGTTAATTGCATGGATTGTTGTTGTGATCTTGGTACTGCCTGCAGGGCGAAGAAAACGTGAAATCTCCGAAATGGAGCTAACATGAAATACAAGCAGCCCCTAAGCTTTTTAGCAGCCTTGATTGCTTGCTTTCTAACTGCTTCGGCATTAACTGCCGCCGTGCAATCAAATACTTATTCAGAGTCATATCCAGCAGTTGTATGTCCACCAACGCTCAATGGCTTGACTTCTCAAATCTCTATCTCATCTCGCAAAACACAGTTCCAGCGACTTGAGAATAGAAGCACTAAAACAATTCCATTTAATTCTCTACGTTTTCCGGTGAGCAAAGATTCACTAGTGATTTCAGCACAAGGTGTCACACCTGTTGTCTGGCAAAGCCGTGCTGGCAGTTGGGCTGGTGGAGCTATCTGCGCGGGCCCAACTTCATCCCAATGGTTTATTGGCGGTACGGCAAATGTGACAACACGCGGTCGTTTAGTTCTTACCAATAGCGGCTTAAGTGATGCGATTGTTGATATTCAAAGTTACTCAGAAAATGGTAAGCAACCGATTAAGTCGGTGAACTTGAAGTCAAAAAGTTTTATGCAGCTTTCACTAGATTCATTAGCGCCGGGGGACAAGTCATTAGCCATTCAAGTGGTTCCACGATCAGGGCGAGTAAATGCTTTTGTCATAGATGAACAAGGCGCAGGATTAAAAGCCCTTGGTGGTGACTTTGTGAATTCATTCCCAAATACTGCGAAGAGCATTGTCATTCCAGCGATTCCAAATCAACTTCCTAAAAAGGGTCAAAAGACTTCAACTTCACATACTTTACGAATACTTGCCCCGGGAGATGTAAATACAAACTTCACCCTTGAACTCTTATCAGCAGATGGTCGATTCACACCGGTCGGAATGAGCTCACGAAGCATTGACGCTGGAGTAGTCACAGAGATTTCATTTACTCCTAATATTTCTGCAAGTGCATTTGCGGTACGAATAACATCTCAAGATCCGATCGTTGCCGCAATTTCATCATCGGTGACTATCAATGGACATAAGGATTTTGTCTGGAGCACTGCAACGCCAGAACTTGCTCCAATGACCATTGCCGTAACCGGTCTATCCCCACTTATTTCCTTTGCCGGCGATTCGATAGCAGTAAAGGTTGAGGCAAAACTAGTAAATGGAAAGACGGTAAAAGCTGTAGTTAAAGGAAGCGATATTGCTACCTGGCGTCCTCCAGCAAATTCACGGTCGATCACAATTGTTGCAACGAATAAGCAGGTCTTTGCCGGCGCACTTGTCGCCTCCAGTAATGGCTATGGATTCTTTCCAATCCAAAACGGCAGTGTGCTGACAAGAGTAGAAGTTCCGAGTTCAAACATTCGCGTTTTAAATCCCTAACAATCCCTAAGAAATAGCGCCCTGCCCACTAATGTTCTTGTTATGAAGTCACAAGCCCATGTCGGACGAGGTTGCTCTCGTGTGGGCTGCCGTTCTACTGCAACCATGACTCTGACTTACATTTATGCAGAATCAACTGCTGTTGTAGGTCCGCTTGCTACTTTTTCAGAACCTCATGCATATGATTTATGTGCAACACATGGAGAGCGCCTAAAGGTTCCACATGGCTGGAATGTAATTAAGCAAGAGTTAACCGGTGATGAACCCGGGCCATCTGAGGATGATTTAATGGCGATTGCAGATGCTGTTCGTGAAGTTGCTAATCGAAGCGATAGCACACCACAAACCCAGAGTGAAGTCAGTGTTCAAACTCCAATTGGGCGCAGGGGCCACTTACGAGCTGTACCGTCTTAAGGATTAATTAATGGCGCAACAGATAGCTGATATTTTTAAAGCCTATGATATTCGTGGCTTAGTTGATACTGAGATAACTCCAGATTTTACTTTTGCAACAGGCGTTGCCTTTGCTCGCTTCTTACAACAAGAACGCGAACCAGCGACAATTGTTATTGGTGAAGATATGCGCCCTTCATCTCCAGGTCTTGCCGAGGCTTTTTCTGCAGGAGTGACATCACTTGGAATGGATGTTATTCGCATCGGTTTAGCCTCTACAGATATGTTGTATTTTGCATCTGGGAAATTGGGACTACCGGGCGCGATGTTTACTGCAAGCCATAACCCGGCCGAATACAACGGAATTAAACTCTGCTTGAGCAGTGCACGCCCGGTCGGAAAAGAATCAGGATTACTAACGATAGAAAATTTCGTCCGCCAAGGCTCACCGCTAGAGATTCGTTCAGTTGGTGTTGAAACCAAGCGGGACATGCTTGAGGAGTATGTGGATCACCTCTTAAAACTTGTAGATCTCTCAGAGATTCGCCCACTCAAAATTGTTGTCGATGCGGGCAATGGCATGGCTGGTCATACAGCCCCTGCAATCTTTGCCCGGCTCAATTGCGAACTTATTCCAATGTATTTTGAGCTAGATGGCAGCTTTCCAAACCATGAAGCAAACCCCATCGATGAAAAGAATATTCGCGATCTTCAAAAGGCTGTCTTAAAGCACCATGCAGATTTAGGTCTGGCATTTGATGGCGATGCAGATCGCTGTTTTATCGTTGATGAAAAAGCTAATGCAATTAACCCATCTGATTTAACGGCACTCATTGCAGATCGCGAACTTAAGAAGCATCCTGGCGCAACAATCATCTATAACTTGATTTCTTCTCGAGCAGTCCTTGAGGTAATTGAAGAAAATGGCGGAGTTGGAGTTCGAAGCCGCGTTGGGCATTCTTATATAAAGAAGATGATGGCCCAGAGCAATGCGATCTTTGGCGGAGAGCATTCAGGGCATTTCTACTTTGACGAGTTTTGGCGAGCAGACTCTGGAGCCCTAGCCGCACTTCATGCAATCGCTGCCCTTGGTGAATCAAAGAAATCTATGTCAGAGATTTTAAAGCCATATCAACGCTATGTATTGAGTGGAGAGATCAACTCAAAAGTTGCAGACACCGCAGCTGCTACTGCTTTAGTCGAGCAGAAATATGGCTCACAAGAAGGCGTGAGCATTGATCATCTCGATGGATTGACTGTCAATGGCGATACATGGTGGTTCAACCTGCGTCCTTCCAACACTGAGCCTTTACTTCGACTCAACGTTGAGGCTAAGACGGCTGTGCGTATGCAAGGGCTACGTGATGAGATTCTCGCGCTAATTCGAGGCTAAGTACGCGTCTTCATTACGCCCTTTAGCCGCAGGGGCAGTAACCTATGCTCCTAACCGCAGCCGATAAAGGAGCTTTTCGTGAACGCACCAGTTACTTCAACTCTTCCAAAGCACGATATTGCAGATGCATCCCTTGCAGCACAGGGACGTATGCGCATTGAGTGGGCAGAGCGCAATATGCCTGTACTTGCTCAAATCCGTGCGCGTTTTGAAAAGTCACAGCCTTTTGCCGGTGTTCGTATCTCTGCTTGCATGCACGTAACAACCGAGACAGCTAACCTCATGCGCGTTCTTAAAGCTGGCGGCGCCGAGATTGCACTGTGTGCATCAAATCCACTGTCAACTCAAGATGACACTGCTGCAGCGCTAGTGCATGAATACGGAATCTCAGTATTTGCTCGTAACGCAGTTGATCGTGATGGCTACTACAAGCACATCAACGCATCTCTTGATATCGAACCACATCAAGTATTTGACGATGGCTGCGACCTTGTTAATACACTCCACACAACTCGTAAAGAGTTAATTCCAAATATTGCAGGCGGTTGCGAAGAAACAACAACTGGAGTTATTCGCCTAAACCAGATGGCAAAAGACGGAGCGCTTCAGTTCCCAATGATTGCCGTTAATGATACAGATACCAAGCACATGTTTGATAACCGTTATGGAACAGGTCAATCAACTCTTGATGCGGTTTTCCGTTCAACTAACTTCTTATTAGCAGGTCGCATTCTTGTAGTGGCTGGCTTTGGATATTGCGGTAAGGGTGTTGCAGAGCGCGCTAAGGGAATGGGCGCAGATGTAATCGTTACTGA
>CAIVDO010000120.1 GCA_903904665.1 uncultured Actinomycetes bacterium
CGAAACCTTATCGTTATGTGTCGGTAGACTTAGCATTCACGACCCCTACAGGCGCCTGTAGCTCAGTCGGATAGAGCACCCGCCTTCTAAGCGGGTTGTCGCAGGTTCGATTCCTGCCAGGCGCGCATGGCCAATGAACAAGCGAACCTCATCTGGATCGATTGCGAGATGACGGGGCTTTCCCTTGAGAAAGATGTCCTCGTCGAAATCGCCGTCCTAGTAACCGACTCTGAACTCAACGTGATTGGTGAGGGCGTTGATGTAGTGATCAAGGCCAGCGCCGAGCAGTTAGCTGGCATGAATGAGTTCGTCACCCAGATGCACACCACTTCAGGATTAATTACTGAGATCCCTAATGGAATTTCTGTTTCAGAGGCCGAAGATGCAATTATTAAATATCTAGAGAGTGCCCATACTCTGCCCGGAAAATCACCGTTGGCCGGTAACTCGGTTTCAGTTGACCGCTCATTTATTGCTCGCGATATGCCGCGCCTTAATGACTATCTTCATTACCGAACCATCGATGTATCTTCAATCAAGGAGTTGGCCCGCCGCTGGTATGCCAAGGCGTATTTCAACGCCCCGGCAAAGACGGGCAATCACCGCGCTCTGGGTGATATTCAAGATTCAATCGCTGAATTAGCGTATTACCGCAGCGCAGTATTTGTTCCGAGCGCTGCGCAGTAACAGGTAGACTTTGCCACTCATGGTGGACGTAGCTCAGCTGGTAGAGCACCCGGTTGTGGTCCGGGATGTCGCGGGTTCGAGCCCCGTCGTTCACCCCAGTTTTTTCCTTTCTTGAGTTAGACCTATTAGAAAGTCGGCAGAGATGATCTTCGATGTAATCATTGAAATTCCAGCTGGCAGCCGCAATAAATACGAAGTCGATCACATCACCGGTGAGATTCGCTTAGATCGCATGCTCTTCACATCTACTCGTTATCCCTATGACTATGGCTTCGTTAAAAACACACTCTCTCTAGATGGTGATCCACTTGATGCTTTGGTGATGTTGGATGAGCCAACATTTCCAGGATGCGTAGTCTCCTGTCGCGCCATTGGTATGTTTAACATGACCGATGAGGCTGGCGGAGATGACAAATTACTATGTGTTGCAGCTGGAGATATTCGCAAAGAATCACTACAAGATCTCAAAGATGTTCCTGAGTTTGAACTCTCTGAAATTCAACACTTCTTTGAAGTCTACAAAGCCCTAGAACCAGGCAAGAGTGTTACCGGTGGCAATTGGGTTAATGCGATTGAGGCCCAAGCAGAGATTGAAAGATCTCGCGAGCGCTTAAAGAAATCTGCCCACTAATTTAATTACTTGGCACCAACTGTTTTGGGCAGGTTGCAATAATCTTCACAATCGCTGCCTTCTCAGGGGCCGTAAACCACAAACCATATTTCGCCTTTACCGCCACCTGCCGTGCAACATATGCGCATCGAAAACTCTTCTTCGGTGGCAACCACGTTGCTGCATCACCATCGCCTTTTTGAGAGTTCAAGACACCTTTGACCGCTAACAAATTCAAAGGATCATTTGCAAAGGCAGTTCGCTTTTCAATAGTTAATTTAAAGGCACCGGTCTGCCAGGCATTAGAAAGCGCAACAACGTGATCGATCTGTACGGCATTACTTGTGCCTACTCCCCTGACAAAAGAAATACTCTCTCCAGAATAAGGATCAGGCAGAGTTCCCGAAAGGATGATGCAGCGATCTTTATAGACCTGATCAATGAGATCTCTCTTTAAAATATCGTTGCGGGTGTCACAGCTATTTCCATCAACATCTTTCCATGCAGTTCCAAACTGTTCGCGGGTATAACCAGTCTTTGGTGCCCGCCCCTTCACTGCCACCGTTGCAATCACATCGGTGACGGTGGGCGAGGCAGCGCTAGATACCTCTGGCGCCCCTGCCAATAAGAGCGTCAGGGCTAGGGCAATCCTTATTTCCCAGTGGCTCATATGACTATTTTGCTGGTGTCGCGTGTGTGCGACAAGGCCACCAATGCTGATAGGTTTCCACCTGCATTCAAGCGTTTCCGGCGCCTGAATGCCTCGGGTTGTTAGCTCAGTTGGTAGAGCAGGTGACTCTTAATCACCGGGTCGGGGGTTCGAGTCCCTCACAACCCACTCCGAGGTTACTTTTTCTTGTAACCCTTTGGGCAGACTGGCTTAACTGCAGTTACTTTCTTAACTAATTTTCCTTTCAAACATGTAATCGTTGTTTTCTTAAGTACAGTAGCCTTGGCATCTGCTTCTTGCTTGGCTTTGAGATCTGCAGCAGCCATAGCCTCTGCTTCTTGTTTTGCCTTCAATTCTGCTGCTTTGGCTTCTGCTTCTTGCTTGGCTTTTAGTTCTGCGGCAGCCTTGGCCTCTGCTTCTTGCTTGGCTTTTAGTTCTGCGGCGAGGCGAACTTCTTCAGCCTTTACCAACTGTGTCTTCTTCTGTTCTTCAACGAATGTTTCGGCACTCTTGATTAGATCTAAGAATTTATTAGGAGAAGAAAAATTAGCCATGAATCCCCCAGTAGTAAAACTAAAGGTTCCATCCGCTTTGCAATTTGAAGACTCTCCACCGTTTCCAGCAGTTCCTACGTAATACCGTACAGAATTTTCCTCGACAAAGTGACCTGCTCCTGAATCTCCACTACATAAGCTTCCTGTTTTTTGATTGTGATTTACGCCCCAATCGGTAGTCGTCCAAGATGAGGGTCTGAGGTTATATTGATGGTGATGCTCTACCATCATTTCTGGCGTATAAAGATACCCAGTCATTTTGTGAGGTGCTCTTATTATGTCTTGTGGATTATTCCGCTGACTCCCGCTTTGTAATCCGTAACCAATCATTACTACCTCAGATTTATCTTTGGCAAATCGCCTCATTTGGTCTTCGGTTGCAATCTTTACTGTTGCTCTTAATGGCATGTCCTCGTCAATTACAACAATTGCGAAGTCATCAAATGCTTGAATATTTCTACTGAAATCTGAATTGATAAAAGTTTTAGGTATAAATGCTTTAATAATCTTGTATCGTTTTGCGTTGGACTTGTCGGCAAGTCCAGGTGCAAATACAAAACCATCGGTATCACCGTTTGGTTGAATTCTTAATTGATTTAACACATGCGCAGCGGTGAGAATGATCCTTTCAGAATAGAGAAATCCAGAAGTATTACCTTGAATCTGAACAGCGTTTGGATCTCCAGTGGCATCCTGGCCAAGTTCAACTGAATGAGCCGATGGGACACTGTTTAGAATCAGCCCAAACACAAGAGTCAGCGATGTTAGAAGGTTATTCCGACTAATTCTCA